>CAYLPI010000036.1:9532-28353 GCA_964385505.1 uncultured Bordetella sp. | reverse complement strand
AGATCATCGCCGCGCCGACCTTGATCAAAAAACTGCCGCTGCCGCTGCGCCGTTTCATCGGCGACATGTCGCAGACCGAGCGCATCCTGCTCGGGCTCGATCTGCGGGAGACGAAAAGCTCACATCATTCCCCCGCGTAACAGGCGATCGGCACCATGACCTCCCGTACCTCACCCGAAGCACAACTGCGCGCCGAAAATGCGGAGCTGCGCGCGCGGCTGGCGGAGGCAGAGGACACCTTGCGCGCCATCCGCAGCAACGAGGTGGACGCGCTCGTGATCGATACCGCAAACGGCCCGCAGATATTCTCGCTGCAAGGCCTTGACGCCGAATCGAACCGCATGCGCGGCGAGCTCCTCGCGCAGGTCGGGGACTCGGTGATCGCCGTCGATGGCGAAGAACGCATCACCTTTTTCAACGCTGCAGCCCAGCGGCAATACGGGTTGCGATCGGACGACGTGTTGGGGCGCAAACTCCCCGGGATATACACCCACCATTGGCCGGCCCCGGAAGCCGAGACCGCGAAATGCAAAGCGCTGCGCGATCATGGCGAATGGCACGGCGAGAGCGTCCAGCGCCTCCACGATGGCCGCGAAGTCCATGTCGAATCGAGCATAACCATATTGCGCCGGACCGATGGCGCGGATGCCGGGACGCTCATCGTCACCCGCGACATCAGTGCGCGCAAGCAGCAGGAGGACACGCTCCGCGAAAGCCAGCAGTTCGCCCGCAGTGTGCTGGAAAATCTCCCAGCCTTCGTCGGCGTGATGACGGTGGACGGAACCTTGACCGATGCGAACCGCGCGTCGATGGAGGCGGCCGGCATCCCGGCCAGCGAGGTGATCGGGAAAAAGTTCTGGGACTGCTACTGGTGGAGCTATTCTCCCGAGATCCAGGCGCAACTGCGCGACGCGTGCAAGCGTGCCGCCGGCGGCGAACGCGTCCGCTACGACGTGCCCGTGCGCATGGCGGGCGACACGCGGACGTGGATCGATTTCCAGATCTCGCCGCTGCGCGATACGAAAGGGCGCATCACGCATCTCATTCCATCGGCGATGGACCTGGCTTTGCGCCACGAAGCCGAGGGAAAACTGCGCGAAAGCGAGGAGCGTTTCCGCGTCGCCCTCAGCGCGGTGAGCGACATCATCTGGACCTACAATGCCGCCGGAGAGATGGACGGTGAGCAGCCCCTCTGGAGCGCGTTCACCGGCCAGCGCCCGGAGGATTTTCGGGGCTTCGGCTGGTCGAAAGCCGTGCATCCCGAGGACGCGCAGCCGACCATTGAGGCGTGGAATCTTGCCGTCGCGGAAAAGCGGATGTTTGAGTTTGAACACCGCGTGCGGCGGCACGATGGAGAGTGGCGGCTGTGTACGGTTCGGGCCAAGCCGGTGCGGTATCCGAGCGGGGAAATCCGCGAATGGGTCGGCGTCCACACAGACATCACCGCGAGCAGGCACAGTGCGACGGAACTGCAGCGTGTCAACTCCCTGCTCGACACCCTTCTCCACACCGCGCCCATCGGCTTTTGCTTCCTCGATCGGGATCTGCGCTTCGTGCGCATCAATGAACGTCTTGCGGAGATCAACGGCGTTTCCGCCGAGGCACACCTCGGTCGGCATGTCTCCGAGATCGTGCCCGAACTCGCCGAAGCTCTCCGCACATTGACGGGCGGCATCCTGGCGACGGGCGAAGCCGTGTTGAATCACGAGTTCACCGGTGAGACGCCCGCCGCGCCCGGCGTGACGCGCTTCTGGAATGAAAGCTGGTATCCGGTGCGCGACGGGGCGGGTGAGGTCGTCGGTTTCGGCGCGGTGGTCGAGGAGATCACCGAGCGCAAGCGGGCCGAATCGGACCTGCGGGTAGCCAAGGCTCGCGCGGAAAAGGCCAATCGTGCAAAAACGGATTTTCTCTCCAGCATGAGCCATGAATTGCGCACGCCGCTCAATTCCATCCTCGGCTTCGCCCAGCTCCTGGAATCGGGCGCCTCGCCCCCGACGCCGTCGCAGAAGCGCAGCATCGACCAGATTCTCAGGGCCGGATGGCACCTGCTCGACCTGATCACCGAGATCCTCGATCTGGCGGTGATCGAATCAGGCAATGTGATGCTGTCGCTGGACCCGGTGTCGCTGACCGATGTGATGCTCGACTGCCGTGCCATGATCGAGCCGCAAGCGCAGCAGCGCGGCATAGGCATACAGTTTCCGCGCTTCGAAACGCTCCACTTTGTCAAAGCAGACCGGACCCGGCTCAAACAGGTGTTGGTCAACCTTGTGTTCAACGCCATCAAGTACAACAAGCCCGAAGGCACGGTTGCCGTGGAGGTCACGCTGAAGTCCCCGGGTTTGGTTCGTATTTGCGTGCGGGACACCGGCGCGGGACTGGCGCCGGCACAGCAGGCGCAATTGTTCCAGCCGTTCAACCGGCTCGGCCAGGAACGCGGCGCCGAGGAAGGCACCGGCATCGGTTTGGTGGTGACCAAGCGGCTGGTTGAACTGATGGGGGGCACCGTAGGCGTCGATAGCACGGTCGGGGTGGGTAGCACGTTCTGGATCGAATTGAGCCAGACGGCCGCACCGCAGTTCGCGGCTGCGGACCTCGCGTACATTGCGCAGGTGCAACCGCAACCACCCGATGGCGTGCCGCAGCACACGCTGCTCTATATAGAAGACAATTCGGCCAACCAGGCACTGATCGAACAACTGATTGCGCGCCGTCCCGACATGCGACTTCTGTGTGCGGCGGACGGCGAGGCCGGCATCGCGTTTGCACGCGATTATCAGCCGGCGCTGATTTTGATGGACATCACCCTGCCCGGCATCAGCGGGGTCGAAGTGTTGCAAATTCTGCAAAAAGACCCATCGACGGCGCATATCCCCATCGTCGCGCTCAGCGCCAACGCGATGCCAAGCGACATCGCGAAGGGCATGGACGCAGGCTTCCTCAACTACATCACCAAACCCATCAAGGTGGACCAGTTCATGGATGCGCTTGACCAGGCACTGAAATTTGCACAAACATCATCGCGCCGTGCGGTGCCGCAAAAAGCGAGCATATAGAATAAAAACGTAGAATAAACATATAGAACAAATACATAGAACAAATACATAGAACAAACACATCGAATAATTACCCCGTCCGGTTTTCTCGATATCGCCAGTTCAGCTATTCAAACGCGGGCGCTTTCGCCATTTCGCCTGTTGGCGGCAGGCTGTCCGCCTGGGGTCGCAGTGCCGAATTCCCGGGATGAACATGGCTGGAAACCCGCGCCTGGCAAGGGTTTCCAGTCATTGTCTTCGTTCCTGCGGAGGGGTGAATCGATTCAAGTTCTTTTGGCGAAGCAACCAAGGCCAGGCTCGGTGACGCCTGCGCCGGCCCGGGCGATTGCGTAGCATGGCCGTCGTCTGGCCGTCGCCTGGCGTACAGACGAGGGTAAATGCCGTCGTCTAAGCTTGGTTCCTTTGCCAAGGAGATCCACCATGTCAGCCATACGCACCGTGGTTGTCGCACGCCGCAACGCACTGGCACTACTCGTATGCGCCAGCGCGACACTGCTCGGCACGGGAGCTAATGCCGCCGATCACAACACGACCGCCGACGCGCAAGCGCGGTATCGCAACGACCGCGCCGCCTGCCTCAACGGCCAGTCCAATCAGGACCGCGCGACCTGCCTCAAGGAAGCCGGCGCGGCGCTGCAGGAGGCGCGGCGCGGGCGCCTCGACAACGGCCGCGACGGCGAGAGCCAGTTCGAGAAAAACCGCCTGCTGCGCTGTGACAGCCAGCCGGCGCAGGACCGCGCCGATTGCCTGCGCCGCATGAACGGCGAGGGCGTCACCCGAGGCAGCGTCGAGAGCGGCGGCATTTATCGCGAACTGACGACCACCGTGCCGGCGACAAGGTAAAACCCCGGGCGCGGCGCACAAAAAGCCGGCACACGCCGGCGCGCGAGAAATGCATGAAAGAACGGCGGCATCACTGCGATGCCGCCGCTTCCATCGCTGGAGCGCCCGCTCAATAGCGGCGCGGATTATCCGGGCGCCGGTCCTGGCTGTTGCGCACGCCGTCACCGTCGCGATCGCGGTCGGCGCGATTCGGTATGCCGTCACCGTCACGGTCACCGCGGCGCCAGTTGCCGCGCTCCAGTTCCCAGCGGCCGTTGCGCTCATGCCATGTCGGCTGCACATACTGATAGCCAACGCGTTCGCGCATCCAGGCGCCCTTCACCCAATGGTGCTTGTTCTTGCGCCAATCCCAGTGCCCGGCGATCCAGATATGGCCGTTGCGCGGCGGCGGCATGACTTCGTCTCGCGCCGGCGGCGGAGCCGTGCGCACGATGAGCACTGCGGAGGCGGGAACGGCGAATCCGCCAAACGACGTCGCGAGCACCGCGGCAAGAATGATTTTCCTGAGCATGGCTTTGTCCTGACTTTGAAGTTGTCGTTCGGGGCTGTATTGGTCGTTCGGGGCTATGTCAGTGGCGCGACCCGGTTTTTTTATAACCCTATCGATGCGCGGCGTATGTACGCCAACGCCCAAAACCAGCGCATTGCCGGCCGCTCAGCGCTTGCCTGCCAACCGCCACCCGGCGGGCGGCGGCGGTCGATGCCAAGACGCATCTGCGTGGCGATTTCACCCTTGCCTGAAGCGCGACCACACCGCACGGCCGACGGCCCGGGCGCCGACCCGAGTGCCATTTATGTTCGCTATCGTACGGAGCGAGACAGGGCAACTCGCCATAGTGGGCGACACCCTTCCAAGGAGCCCGTCATGAACCGAACCGCCCTTATGGCATGCGCCGCGCTGAGCGCAGGCCTTGGCCTTAACTTCAGCCTTGTCACCGCAGCGGCCGCCGGCACCATCACCGCCATCGCAGCCGGGACTAACCGCGTCGTGCTGAGCGAGGGCAAGGCGACAATACGTTTCGTCGTCTCCGGCCAGGTCAACGACGGCAGCGATTGCGGCATCTGGGTCAGTTACGGCGACAGCGATTCACCGGACACGCGCATCATGGGCCGCAGCGAGGGCAATTTCCCGCGCGAATTCTTGCACAGCTTCAACCGTGCCGGCCAGTTCACGGTCACCGCCAGGGGCGAGCGCGTGAAGCAGACATTCGGCTGCGACGGGCAGGCCTCGACGTTTGTGACCGTGGTTGACGCACCGGTGGCGCAAGCGCCGCGCGAGCGCGAGCGCAGGCGCGACTACGCTGCGTCATGTCCCGACGGCTGGCAGATGCGTGAAGGCTCATTCAACCGCGATACCGGCGCCTTTACCTGCGTCGCGAGTTATCCGGAGGAGCGTCTCGATTGCGGTCGCGGCCTGCGTTATTTCGAACGCGACGGCCAGATCGGCTGCCGCCCGCGGGACAATCGCTGACAGCGGCAAGCAGCGGCCTCGCGGCATGATGGTGCCGGCCGCCGGACCGCGGCGAGGTCACACACTGTGACGCCGGCCAGGCGCGGGAGAGCGGCATGTTGGTGATACGCGTGCTGGAAAAAATCTGGAATCTGCTGCGGCTGTCGGTGGCGGCCTGGATCGACGACTATGCGCCGAGCATGGGCGCGGCGCTCGCCTACTACACGCTGTTCTCGATCGCGCCGCTGTTCATCATCGCCATCGCCGTCGCCGGGCTCTTCTTCGGCGAGGAGGCGGCGCGCGGCGAAATTGTGGCGCAACTGCAGGACCTCATCGGGCGCGAGGGCGCGGTCGCGGTGCAGGCGCTGCTGACCAGCGCCAATGCGCCGGTCAAGGGATTGTTCGCCACGCTGGTCAGCGTGATCACGCTGTTCATAGGCGCGGCGACGGTGTTTGCCGAACTGCAAAGCGCTCTGGACCGCATCTGGCGCATTCCGGCACCGGCCGACGCGAACGGCATCTGGGCGCTGTTGCGCACGCGCCTTTTGTCCTTCGGCATCGTGCTGGGCCTGGGCTTCCTGCTGCTGGTGTCCTTGCTGTTCAGCGCCGCCCTCACGGCGCTGGGCAACTGGAGCAGTAACTGGTTCGCCGGCCGCGAGGGCATGTTGCAACTGATCAATTTCGGGCTGTCATTTGCCACTACGACATTCCTGTTCGCGATGATTTACAAGCTGATGCCGCGCGCCAGCATCGCCTGGCGCGACGTACTGGTAGGCGCCGCGGTCACCGCCTTGTTGTTCGAGGCGGGAAAATCGCTTATCGGTCTTTACCTCGGCACCACCGGCGTGGCCTCTGGCTTTGGCGCCGCCGGCTCGCTGGTGGTGCTGCTGGTGTGGGTGTATTTCTCGGCGCAGATTTTCCTCCTCGGCGCCGAATTCACCTGGATCTACTCGCATCAGTACGGCTCGCACGCCGTCAAGGCCAAGCCACCGGCCACGCCTGCGGTGCCCAGCCGCTCCGGCGGCGGGGGCGGCGGCCGTGACACCGATGCGAAAAGCACGCAAATCTGAATATGTGCGCCAGCGTACCGAGCACGCGCGACCGAGCGCGCATGATTGTCCGGCTTCACGGCATCCCATACCCATTTCCCGGAGACAGACATGACTCAATTTCGTAGCGCGATAACCAGCGGATTGCTGCTGGGTTTGCTCGGCCTTGGCGCCTGCGCCAGCGCGCCGACCAGCACCACCTCGACCTCAACCCTGACGACCGGCCGGCTCGCCGGCAATCACGAAGTGCCCTCGACCAAAAGCACCGGCAGCGGCGATGTCAGCGCGACACTGAACCGGCAGACCAACGTGTTGACCTGGCGTGTCAGCTACGCCGGCCTCACCGGCCCGGTCACCGGCGCACACTTCCACGGCCCGGCGCCGTGGGCGCAGAACGCCGGCGTGGCGCTGCCCTTTAGCGGCAGCCTCGCCAGTCCGATCACCGGATCGGCTACGCTCAGTCCGGCGCAAGCCAGCGATTTTCTCGCCGGCAGGTGGTATGTAAATCTGCACACCGCAGCTTATCCGGGCGGCGAAATCCGTACCCAGCTGGCGTTCTAACACCGCCCGCACGCATGAAGATGGCTGGAAAGCCCCGCCAGGCGCGGCTTTCCAGCCATTTCTTTTTCAGACAGCGCCGTGGCGCCCATTACCGGGAGAAGACGGCGTCGTGAGGTGGGATGCCTGGGAATCTCCCCCGGGGGGGGGAGCTGAACGAATTTTCCCGTCGTCATCCCCGCTCTGGTTCCCGCAGTGGGATTCGCGGAGATGACGGACTTATTCAGCCTTTTCCTGGATCACTTGTACTTGTCGGCGACCTTGAGCAGTTCGTCGTACTCGGCCTTGACCTGCGGGTTCTGCGACAGCAGCTTGGCGCCCAGCGCCTTGAGCTCGGCCATCATTTTCGCCTGCTCGGCCGGCGCCAGCTTGACGATCTCGCCGCCGTTCTTGACCCAGGCCTCGTCGGCGCGGGCGTTGATGCCGGCCGATTCGACGGCGATTTCCTTGTCGGCCTTGGCGCCGGCGGCAAGAATCGCCGCCTGCACATCGGCGGGCAGGCCATCGAACCAGCGCTTGTTCACCACCACCGCCGAGACCACGATGCCGGTGTGGATCTCGGTGACGGTCTTGGCGACGTCGTAGTACTTGAACGCGGTGAGGATGGGCATGCCGGCGAGCAGGCCATCGATGTTGCCGCTTTGCATCGCCGGCAGCACCTCGTTCAGCGCCATCGGCACCGGCGTCGCGCCGAGCAGTTTGATCGGTTCGATCTGCAGCGGCGTGGCGAACACGCGCAGCTTCTGGCCCTTGAAATCGGCCAGGGTGCGGATGGGTTTTTTCGACAACACGATGATCGGGCTGTTGTTGAACACGCCTATGGTCTTGAGGCCTTTTTGCTCGCCCATCGCCAGCACATGCTTGCGGTAGGCGTCGTCGGCAAGAATGCTGTTCAGGTGGCCGGCCGAACGAAACACCCCGACCGCGTCAAACACCTGGAAACGCGGGTCGGTGCCGACGAGAAAGGAATAAGGCGTGACGAACGCCTCGATCGAGCCGAGCACCACGCCCTCGACCATGCGCGGTATCGGGCCGAGCTGACTGGCGGGGTAGATTTCGATTTTCAGCTTGCCTGCGGTCTTGGGGGCGATTTCCGCCTCAAAGCGCTTCAGCCACTGGTGCTGCACGTCGTTGATGGTGGCGCTGGCCATTTTCATGGTGGCTTGCGCGCCGGCGGCACCGGACAGCGACAGCGCCAAGGCCCCCGCCGTTGCGGCGGCAAGCAGTTTTGCGAAAATTCGATTCATACCGGTACTCCCTCAGCAATGAAAAAAAAACGACCCTGTCGGGCATTGTGCCGCAAACCGGCCGTGCCGGGGTATCCCTAGCCGACGAACCGGGTCGCCCACAAGGACAGCGCCGGCACGTAACTGACAATCGCCAGCGCAATGATCTGCAGCACGATGAACGGCCCGAGTCCGGCGTAGATGGTCTTGAGCGGAATGCCCAGCACCGACTGGGCGACAAAGATATTCAAGCCGAAGGGCGGCGTGAACATGCCGATCGACAGGTTCACCGTCATGATGATGCCAAAGTGGACCGGATCGACGCCCGCCTGCGTGACAATGGGCAGCAGCAGCGGCGTCAGCACCAGGATCGCCGAGACCGGGTCGAGGAAGCAGCCGACGACGAGGAGCAGCACGTTGACTGCCATCAGCACGATCACCGGCGATCCGGTGAGTTCCTTGATGAAAGTGGCGGCGCTCGCCGCCGATCCGCTGATGGTCAGCATCCAGGAGAACACCGCGGCGGCGGCGACGATGACGAGGATTTGCGAGGTGCGGTACATCGCCTCGCCGGCCATGTCCCAGATCTGCCGCCAACTGACGTCGCGGTAGATGAAGCGCGACACCAGCACCGCATAGATGCTGGCCACGCCGGCCGATTCGGTGGCCGAGAAGAGGCCGGTATAGATGCCACCGAGAATGACAAAGGGCATGCCCAAGGCCCACACGCCGGCGAGGGTCGCCTTGGCAAAGCCGACCGCCTTGAAGGCGTTGCGCTCGGACACGCCGTGCGACCTGGCGTACCACATGACATACGCCGCGACGATCAGTGTGATCAGCAGGCCGGGCACGATGCCGGCGGCAAACAGCCGCGGCACCGACTGCTCGGCCGAGGCGCCGAACAGGATCATGGCGATCGAGGGCGGAATGACGATCGCCACCGAACCGATGGAGACCACCAGGCCGGCGCTGAAGCGCGGGTCGTAACCGGCCTTGTCGAGCGAGGGCAGCAGCAGGCGGCCGACGGTGGCGGTGTCGGTGGCGCTGGTACCGGACATCGAACCGATGATGGCGGCGGTGCCGACGGTGGCAAGGGGCAGGCTGCCGCGCAACGAACCGATCATGGCAAGGACCCAGTCAACGATGCGCTTGGCGATGCCCCCTTGCGCCATGACTTCACCGGCGAACAGAAAAAACGGGATGGCCAACAACGAATAGTTGGCGACGCCGCCGAACATCACCTGCTGCAGCACCTCGGCCGGCACCTTGGCGAAAAACAGCACGAACACGGTGGCGGCGGACAGCAGCACGATAAAAATCGGGAAGCCGAGCAGCATCAGCACGACCGGCACGAGGACGAGGGCGATACCCATCTACTTGCCGCCTTTCTCTTCGTGCTGGAAGCGCGAGCTCAGGTCGATGCCCGCCAGCGTCAGGTAAAGACGCACCAGCATCGCGATGATGATCAGGCCGAAACCGATCAGCAGTGCGCTGTGCGGTATGGCCATCGGCATTTGCGCGGCCATGCTGCGCATGTCCACCTGCGCCATCGCCTGGATGAAACGCCAGGACTGCAGCATGACAAAACCGGTCACCCCTATGGTCACGGTTGCGATGAGCACCTCAAGCACCCGGCGCGCGCCGCGCGGCAGCGAAATGAACAGCAGATCCATGGACAGGTGGGCCTTGCGCAGGCTCACCGAAAACAGCCCGAGGGCGACGCCCCAGACCATGGCGAAAGTCATGACTTCGTCCGCCCAGGACAGCGCGTACCAGGGAAAATGGCGGCCGACCAGCGCCACCAGGTTGAGCGCAACGAGAAACACCATGATGAGCGCCAGCAGGTGGCGTACCCAGGCCTCGGCGGTGATCGCCAGCGACGCCACTCGTTCGGCTCTGTTCATTGCATGTGCCATGATCTAGGCCCGGTCCGGCGCCAGCTTGATATCGCTGTCGCCGAGTATCAGCCGGTTCCAGGTCGGCGTGATCACCAGGTCGTTGATGCATACATGCTTTGGCGACTCGGCGACAAAACGCACGGCGCGGCCGAGGTCTTCAGGTCTGAGCATGGTGTCCACCGCCGCCTGCGACGGCGGGATGGGCCGCGCCTTCAACAGCGGCGTGGCGACTTCGCCCGGGTAGATGCAGGTGCCGCGAATACCGTTGAGGCCTTCTTCGATGTTGATCTGGTGCGTCATCGTCACCATCGCCTGCTTGCTGGCGTTGTAGGCGGCGCCGCCGACATAGCCGGGCCAGCGCGCGAACCACGAGGCGATGTTGATGACAAGACCATCCTTTTTGGCGCGCATGGCGGGCAGCACCGCAGCGACGCAGTAGAACGCGCCGTTGAGGTTGATGGCGACGACCTTGTCCCAGTCATCGGGCACGAGGTCTTTCAAAAAACGCCTGGCGACGTTGGTGCCGGCGCTGTTGACGAGAATATCTACGCGGCCGTGGCGGGCGATCAGGTCGGCACCGGCCTTCGCCACCGCCGTCTTGTCGGTGGCGTCCATGGCGAGCGCCTCGGCCTTGCCGCCGGCGGCGACGATGGCCTTGACCGCAGCTTCGAGCACGTCCTTGCGCCGGCCGCTGACAATGACCGTGGCACCGGCTTGAGCGAGCTCACCCGCGGCTGCATTGCCTATGCCGGTGCCGGCGCCGGTGACCCAGGCGATCCTGCCCTCCAGACTCATTGCTTCCCCTCTCAATCAATGTTTATTCATGCAATCGGCTGGAAAGCCGCGCCAGACGGGCATTTCCAGTCAATCGCCCGGGGGAAAAGCCATTGTCATTCCGAGCGCAGCGAGGAATGACAAATCAATTTGAAATGGGTTCGCACTCAACGCTTCTGGTACTGCGTCGCGCCGAACAGCATTTCACGCGCCTTGTCGTCGTGAACCGGAGGGCGCAGGCTGGCGAGCACCTCGACACCGCGCTGAACGGCCGGGCGCTTGGCGATTTCATCGAACCAGCGCACGAAGTGCGGGTAATCGGCCTTGTCCACGCCCTGGCGATCCGGATAACGCAGCCACGGCCAGATGGCCATGTCGGCGATGCTGTAGGTGTCACAGGCGATATAGGGACTCTCGGCGAGGCGCCGGTCAATGACGCCGTAGAGCCGGCTGGCCTCGTTGGTGTAACGGTCGATGGCGTACTGGATCTTTTCCTTGGCGTAATTGCGAAAGTGGTGGGCCTGGCCGAGCATCGGGCCGACGCCGCCCATCTGAAACATCAGCCACTGCAGCGTGCTCCAGCGCGCGCGAATCTCCTCCGGCAGGAACTTGCCGGTCTTGGCGGCGAGGTAGAGCAGGATCGCGCCTGACTCGAACATCGAAATGGGTTTGCCGCCGGGGCCATCGCGATCAACGATGGCCGGCATCTTGTTGTTGGGGCTTATCTTGAGGAACGCGGGCTTGAACTGGTCGCCGGCACCGATGTCGATGGCGTGCACCTTGTAGGGCAGGCCGCATTCCTCGAGCATGATGTGAACTTTGTGGCCGTTGGGCGTGGCCCATGAGTACAGGTCGATCATCGCAATTCCTTTTAGATAAAGTGAATGAGTGAAGGGGTGAAGCGCAAAAAAGTGAATGGGTGGCGCCGCAGCGTGCCGGTCAGCCCAACTTTACCAGTTGTTTGCCGAGATTTTCGCCCTTGAGCAGGCCGATGAAGGCGCGCGGTGCGGCGGCGATGCCGGAGGCCACGCTTTCGCGATATTTTATTTTCCCGCCGGCCACCCAGTCGCCCAACTCTTGCCGCGCCTGCGGCCACAAATCGAGGCGGTCAAAGCAAATGAAGCCCTGCAGGCGTATGCGGTTGACCAGAAACGAACGAAACTGTTTCACGCCGTAGGCCTCGGTCGCGCTGTATTGCGAAATGAGGCCGCACAGCGGAATGCGCGAAAAGGCGTTCATGTTGGGCAGCACCGCGTCGAGCACCTCGCCGCCGACGTTGTCGAAATACACGTCTATGCCCTTGGGCACCGCCGCGCGCAAATCGCCGGCAAGATTGCCAGCCTTGTAATCGACGCAGGCGTCAAAACCGAGGTCCTCGACCACATGGCGGCATTTGGCCGCGCCACCGGCAATGCCCACAGCGCGACAGCCCTTGAGCCTGGCAATCTGGCCGACCACCGAGCCGACGGCACCCGAAGCGGCCGATACCACCACGGTTTCGCCGGCCTTGGGCTGTCCGATATCGACGAGGCCTATCCAGGCGGTGATGCCGGGCATGCCGAGCACGCCAAGATAAGCGGGAAGCGGCGCCACCGGACTTTCTATTTTCATCAGTCCGACGCCGTCGGAGAGCCCGTAGCGCTGCCAGCCGAGCGCACCGACCACCTTGTCGCCGGTCTTGAATTTTGCATTACGCGAGGCGACCACCTCGCCGGCCGTGCCGCCGACCATGACCTCGCCGATGTCCACCGACTTGGCGTAGGACCTGGCGTCACTCATGCGTCCGCGCATGTACGGGTCGAGCGACAGCCAGTCGTTGCGCACCAGAACCTGCCCGTCGGCGGGTTCGGGCAGCGCTGTCTCGACGATGCGGAAATTCTCTTCGCTCACCGCGCCGGTGGGGCGGCTGGCGAGCAGGACCTGCATATTGGTGGTCATGGTGTTTTCTTTGAGTTGGGCAGGCCTGAGCATGTTGACCTGAAAGGCCGCGTCAACATGAATTGTCATTCCGAGACCGAAGGCCGGGGAATCTGCTTTTCAAAAGCCAAAGCAGATTCCCCGCTGCGCTCGGAATGACAAAACATCATGACATCGCGGCAAAGCGCGCAAGGTGATGATCGGCATCGCCCTGCATGAAGTCGAGCATGACCAGGCGCTTGGCGTAATGGCTGGCGGCAAGTTCGTCGGTGACGCCCATACCGCCGTGCAACTGGATGGCTTCTTCGGCGACGCGGCGTGCGGCGCGTCCGATATAGGCCTTGGCTGCGGCGACGGCAAGATGCGCGGCCCGCGCGTCGCCGTCGCCGGTCGCAGCGCCCGACAAGCGCATCGCCGCGAGATAGGCCATCGACTTGGACTGCTCGGCGTGGATCATCATATCGACGGCGCGGTGTTGCAGCGCCTGGAAGCGCCCTATGGGCTGGCCGAATTGCTGCCGCGTCTTGAGATATTCGAGCGTTGCCGCATTGAGGCTTTCCATCAGGCCGACGCCTTCGGCGCACAGCGCGGCAAGGCCCAGATCGCTGGCTTGATCAATGACGGCAAAAGCCTCTCCTGCCGCGCCAAGCAGCGCACTGGCGCCGACCTGCACATTTGCAAAGGTGACTTCGGCGGCGCGCAACCCGTCTATGGTGCGGTAATCACGCACCGCCACGCCAGCCGCCTTGCGATCGATGACGAACAGGCTGACGCCCTTGGCGTCGCGGGCTGCACCGGACGTACGCGCCGAGACGATCAGGCTGTCGGCCTGGGCGCCGAACAACACCACGGCTTTTGCGCCATCGAGCACGTAGCCGCCACCGACCGCCCGGGCGGCGGTCTCGACGTGGGCGAGGTCGTAGCGCGAACCGGGCTCGCCATGAGCCCAGGCAAAAATACGCTCGCCGGCGGCAATGCCCGGCAACAGCGCGGCTTTTTGTGCGTCATTGCCGGCGAGACGGATGGCGCTGCCGGCCATCACCACCGTGGCCCAGTAGGGCTCCACCACCAGACCGCGGCCAAGCGCCTGCATCACCAGCAGCGTGTCAACCGCACTGCCACCGAATCCGCCGTGCGCCTCGGCAAAGGGCAGGCCGAGAAGACCCATGTCGGCAAACGCCGCCCAGACTTCGCGGCTGAAGCCCTCCGCGCCGGCCTGTATCGTGCGGCGCGTTTCAAAACCGTACTCGCGCTCGATGAATTTTGCCAGTGACTCGCACAGCATGGTTTGTTCTTCGGTGAACCCAAAGTCCATGTCAGAGCCCCAGCACCATTTGCGCAATGATATTGCGCTGCACTTCGTTGGAACCGCCGTAGATGGTGGTCTTGCGCATGTTGAAATAGCGCGCGGCGAGCGGCGCGGCGTAAGCAGGGCCGACCGGCGTTTCGCCCTCCGCCTGATCGGGCAGAAAGGGCTGGGCGTAGGGGCCCAGCGCCTCCATCATCAGCGCCGTGAGCGTCTGCTGGATTTCGGTGCCCTTGATCTTGAGGATGGACGACTCGGCACCGGGGGCCTTGCCGCGCGCCGCGAGCACGCGCATCACCGTCACCTCCAGCGCCATCAGTTCGATTTCGACCAGCGCGATCTTTGCGGCAAATCCGGCGTCCTCGATCAGCGGCCGGCCGGCCCTGGTCTCGCTGCGCGCAATGGCCTTGAGCGTGGCAAGCTCGCGCTTGGACGCGCCGACGCCGGCGATGTTGGTGCGCTCGTGGCCGAGCAGGAACTTGGCGTAGGTCCAACCCTTGCCCTCTTCACCGACACGATTTTTCGCCGGCACACGCACATTGTCGAAGAACACCTCGTTCACCTCGTGGCCCTCGTCGAGCATGATGATGGGGCGCACGGTAATGCCGGGCGAATGCATGTCGATGAGCAGGAATGAAATACCCTCCTGCTTGCGTCCTTCGCTCGAGGTGCGCACCAGGCAAAAAATCATGTCGGCGTGCTGCGCCAGCGTGGTCCAGGCCTTCTGGCCGTTGACGACATAGTCCTCGCCATCGCGCTCCGCGCGTGTCTTGAGGCTGGCGAGGTCCGAGCCCGAGCCCGGTTCGGAGTAACCCTGGCACCACCAGTCGGTGTTCTCGCGGATGCGCGAGAGGTAATGCTGCTTTTGCCAGTCGCTGCCAAAAGCCATGATCACCGGCGCGACCATGTTGAGGCCGAAGGGAATCAACCGCGGCGCGCCGGCGGCGGCGGCCTCTTCGTCGAAAATATGCACCTGCACCGGCGTCCAGCCGCAGCCACCGAATTCAACCGGCCAGTGACCGGCAAGCCAGCCCTTTTTTGCCAGTATGTCCTGCCAGCACCCCTGGTCGTCCCGGGTGAGGTGGCGGTGATCGAGCACCTTGCGCGCGATGGCCGCGGGCAGGCTGTCACACAGGAAGGTACGTACTTCGTCGCGAAATGCCAGTTCTTGTTCGGTAAAGTCGAGATCCATGGCCACGCCCGGTTGAATTTGGGAGTCTGATCGGCGCCCGCCGCAGACGACGCCCGCCAGGATGGTAGCGGCACGCCGGTGACCGGGCAAGCTGCGTTATTATCACCGCAGAACAAGGAGAACATGTGAAAGCTGTTTTATGCAAGCAATACGGTCCGCCCTCGTCGCTGGTGGTCGAGAATATCCCCTCGCTGCAGCCGGGCAAGGGTCAGGTGGTGGTGAGTGTGCGCGCCGCCGGTGTGAACTTCCCCGATACGCTGATCATCCAGGGCAAATACCAGTTCAAGCCCGATCTGCCCTTCTCGCCCGGTAGTGAAATGGCCGGCCTGGTAAAGCTCGTAGGCGAAGGGGTCAGCGGCGTCAAGCCCGGCGACGCCGTTTCGGCCGGCACGCTGTGGGGCGCCTATGCCGAGGAGGTGGTGGTCAACGCCGACCGCCTCGCTCCGCTACCCGATGGCATGGACTTCAACGTCGCCGCCGGCATCACCGTGACCTACGGCACGACTTACCATGCGCTGAAGGACCGCGCGCAACTCAAGCAGGGCGAAACCCTGCTGGTGCTGGGTGCCGCCGGCGGCGTCGGGCTGGCAGCGGTGGAACTGGGCAAGCTGATGGGCGCACGCGTCATTGCCGCCGCCTCCACCGACGACAAGCTCGCCACCTGCCGGCGCTTTGGCGCCGATGCGCTGATCAATTACAGCCGCGACGACCTGCGCGAAGCCATCAAGACGCTGACCGACGGCAAGGGCGTGGATGTGGTCTATGACCCGGTCGGCGGCCACTACGCCGAGCCGGCGGTGCGTGGCATGGCCTGGGGCGGGCGCTACCTCGTGGTCGGTTTTGCCGCCGGTGAAATTCCGCGCATTCCGCTCAACCTGACGTTGCTCAAGGGTTGCGCCATCGTCGGCGTGTTCTGGGGCGAATTCGCGCGCCGCGACCCGCAGGCGCACCGCAACAACATGACCGAAATCTACGGCTGGGTCATTGCCGGCAAACTCAAACCGCTGGTCTCCACCACCTATCCTCTCGCGCGCGCCGCCGATGCGCTCGCCGACCTACTCGCCCGCAAGGTGCAGGGCAAGGCAATATTGGTGGTGTGAACGCAAACAGGACCGGAGACGGCGGGATATGGACGGGCGGAGTGGTGTGCTTGCATGCGCGCGGGGGCCTGGTCGATCCGGCCACGCTGCGCGTCAACATGGACAGCTATTTCCGGTCGGCCGCCTGTTCGCCAACCGGTTCTGCCGCACCCGTGGCCGCTTTGCCGTCGAGGACTCGCAATACCTCGAGGCCATGTGCAAGCGCGGTCGCATCTGAGCGGCGCGCCCCGCATCCCCGTATTCTCCAGGAGACATCCAACATGGCACGCCTCATCACCCTCGCCGGCGCCCAGCTCGGTCCCATCGCGCGCAGCGAATCACGCCAGAGCGTGGTCAAGCGCCTGCTCGACCTGATGCGCCGGGCCAGGGCGCGCGGCGCCGGCATCGTCGTGTTTCCGGAGCTGGCCCTCACCACCTTTTTCCCGCGCTGGTATATAGAGGATGAAGCCGAGCTCGACGCATTTTATGAAACGGCGATGCCCAACCCGGCGGTGCAGCCGCTGTTCGACGAAGCGAAAAAGCTCGGCATCGGTTTTTATCTCGGTTACGCCGAGATCGCGATGGAAGCGGGCAAAAAGCACCGCTACAACACCGCCATCATGGTTGACCAGTCGGGCAGCATCGTCGGCAAGTACCGCAAGGTGCATCTGCCCGGCCACGCCGACTACCGGCCCGAGCTGCCCTGGCAGCATCTCGAAAAACGCTATTTCGAACCGGGCGATCTCGGCTTTCCCGTGTGGCGCACCATGGGTGGCATCATGGGCATGTGCATTTGCAACGACAGGCGCTGGCCCGAGACCTACCGCGTCATGGGCATGAAGGGCGTGGAGCTGATCATGCTCGGCTACAACACGCCGGCAATGAACCGCAACGGCGTGGAGGCGCATTACCTGCGTGTCTTCCATTCCAATCTCGTGATCAGCGCCGGCGCCTATCAGAACGGCACCTGGGTGGTGGCGGTAGCCAAGGCCGGCAAGGAAGACGGCTTTGACATGTGCGGCTCGTCGGTCATTGTCGCGCCCTCGGGTGAGATCGTCGCCCAGGCGCACACGCTCGCCGACGAGTTGATTGTCGCCGACGCTGATCTTGACGAATGCCAGTTCAACAAGAGCACCATCTTTGCATTTCACGAGCACCGCCGGCCCGAGCATTACGGCATCATCACCGCGCAGACCGGCGCGACGCCACCCCCCGAGGGCCACGACGGGCCCTACTGAAGCGACGCGCGCCGCCATGCGAGTCTTTCAGTGGCTTCGCGACAAGGCCCGCCTGCTCAGGAGCGAGGTGCTGACACTGTATTTTGCCGTGCGTGATCCGCGCACGCCGCTCGTGGCAAAGCTGGTGGCCGGCCTGGTCGTCGCCTACGCATTGAGCCCGATCGACCTCATTCCCGATTTCATTCCGGTGCTGGGTTATCTTGATGACCTGGTACTGCTGCCGCTGGGTATTGCCCTCGCGCTGCGGCTGGTTCCGGACGCGGTGATCGCCGATGCGCGCGTGCGCGCCGTGCACCTGGCGGACAAACCGAAGAGCTGGCTGGCCGCTGCGGTGATCGTGGCGCTGTGGCTCATCGCATCGCTCGCCTGCGGCTGGTGGGTGGCCGCGCATGTCGGCTGGATCCGGGCCGGGTGAACCGGGTCCCGGCGGGCGGCTTTTTACGCAACCCGGCGGGTGTCGTCTGCACAATTGTTATCGGCGGTAACAGTTTCGGGGCGATATGCTCGTCGCGCTTACACACCCTTACAGGACTTACAGTTCCGCTGTAGCTTGGGGCGGGCGTTCCGCGTTGAATGCAGACATGGGGACATCCCATGCCTGTCCATCGAGGAGCCAAACCATGAATCCCGTCAAAACCGCCATCGCCGTCGCGCTCGGTACGCTGTTTGCCGCAAGCGCGTTCGCACAAAGCACATCGCAAATCATTGAACGTGACATCAACCAGCAGCAACGCATTTACCAGGGTCTGGACTCGGGCCAGTTGACGGTGCAGGAAGCCGCGCGGCTGCAGGGTCAAACCGCCCGTGTTGACCGGATGGAATCGCGCGCCCTGTCCGACGGCAGGCTGACATCGCAGGAAGCGGCACGCATAGACAATGCCCAGGATCGCCTCGGCCAGAACATCCGCCGCGAATCGACCGATGCACAGACCGGCAACCCCAATTCGCGTTCGTCAGAACGCATGCAGGCGGACGTGCAGCGCAACATCAGCCAGGAACGGCGCATCGCCCAGGGCGTGCAGTCGGGACAGTTGAGCAACCGTGAAGTCTCGCAACTGCAGCGCGAACAGTCATGGAACCATCGCGGCGAAGCGCGTGCCGGTGCCGATGGCCACATCGGCCGCTACGAGCAACGCAGCATCCAGCACTCGGACAACCGCTTCAGCCGCGACATCCGCAACGAGCGCCACGACGGGCAGTTCCGTGGCGAGCGCAGCGGCTACGGTCAGTCCTAT
>CAYLPI010000036.1:0-9432 GCA_964385505.1 uncultured Bordetella sp. | reverse complement strand
CGAGCGCCACGACGGGCAGTTCCGTGGCGAGCGCAGCGGCTACGGTCAGTCCTATGGTCAGCACTACGGTCAGCACTATGGTCAGCACTACGGTCAAAACCAGGGTCAGTACCGCGGCTGGACCCAGGGCGACCACCGTGACTTCAGCCACAACAGGGGCAATCGCGACTTCGGCCACAGCCAGGGCAACACCGACCGGGGCCGTCACCTCGGCTGGAACCAGAACCGCGGCAACCAGCCCGGCGGCAGCACCACGCCGACCACCAACCCCGGCCGGCACTACGGTTCTGCACCGGCCGCAGGCAGCAGCCCGGCCACCACCGGCGGCGGCACGGGTCGGCATTACGGCTCGGCACAAGGGCAGCGCATCGCCATGGCCAGCACCGCTGGCACGTCCACCCGGCAGGTTGGCGCAGCCGCGCAAGGCCGCGGCGGTTCAAATCGCCGCTAAGGCAGCAGCACGGCAAGCGTGGTGAATAAACGCCCGCAATCGCGGGCGTTTTTCATGTCATTGCAGGCACACGCAAACGGCTTCAGCGCACGGCGATGCTCTTGTGCTCGAGGCGCGACATCCAGCGCACCAGCGGCCACAGCAGCGCGAGGTACATCAGCGCGGCCGGCACGATGGGCGTCGGGTTGTAGGTCAGCGCCCGGGCCTGGCGCGCGGTGTTGAGCAGCCCGGGCATCGCCACCACGCTCGCCAGCGTGGTGGGCTTGATTACTTCGAGGGTATTGCTGATGAGATCGGGTAGCACATTGCGCGTGGCCTGCGGCAAAATGACCCCAACCATGGTCTGCCAGCGGTTGAGGCCGGCAGAACGGCGAGATTGACCGCGCCCGGTTTCACCACCGCCAATCCAAATTTTTTATCGAATTTTTTATCGCTCATCGTTTTTATTTCGCGTGAACCGGCAACCCGGCCGCCCTCATTGCGACAGGCCCAGCAGCGATTTGAACACGCCCATGCCGGGCGCCGGTTTGTGCGCGAGGCCCAGCGGCCCGGGCACGCCGCGCGCGATGAACTGCCCGCTGCCGCGCGCCGCGTGCAATTGCCCGTTTTCAACAACGACACGGCCGCGGCTCACCACCGCGACCGGCCAGCCGCGAATGGTCTTGCCCTCGTACGGCGTGTAGCCGACATTGTCGTGCATCATCGCAGCGGTCAGCGTCACTTCTTTGGTCGTGTCCCAGAGCGCGAAGTCGGCGTCAAGGCCGACGGCGATGCTGCCCTTGCGGTCGGAGAGGCCGTACATGCGCGCGTGGTTGGTCGCGGTCAGTGCGACAAATTCATTGAGCGTGATGCGACCCTTGCCGACGCCCTCGGAAAACAGCAGCGGCAGGCGCACCTCGAGGCCGGGCACGCCGTTGGCCATGTCCTTGAACGTGGTCTTGTCACCCTTGGGCAGCTTGCCCGTCTCGTCGAAACGATACGGTGCATGGTCTGAGGAGAACACCTGGAAGGTGCCGTCGGTGAGGCCCCTCCACACCGCCTCCTGCGAGGCGGCGTCGCGCGGCGGCGGGCTGCAGCAATACTTGGCGCCCTCGAACCCGGCCTTGTCGCTGTCGTCTGCGGTGAGGAACAGGTATTGCGGGCAGGTCTCGGCATAGACGCGGGCGCCGAGCGATTGCGCCGCGCGTATGGTCTTCACCGCCTCGATGCCCGACACGTGCACCACCAGCACCGGCACATCGAGCAGGCGCGCCAGCGCAATAATGCGGTTGGTCGCCTCGCTCTCGGCCAGCGGCGAGTGACTGACGGCGTGGAATTTCGGCAGGGTATGGCCGCGCTCGAGCAGGCGCTTGGCGATCCATTTGATGATCTCGTGGTTTTCGGCGTGCACCATCACCAGCGCGCGCTCGCGATCGGCCGCGGCCAGCACGTCGAGCATCTGGCCGTCGTCGAGCTTGAGCAGGTCGTAGGTCATGTAGACCTTGAAAGAGGTGACGCCGCGCTTGATCAGTTGCGGCAACTCAACCTCGAGTGCGTGCGCGGTCGGATCGGAAATGATCAGGTGGTAGCCGTAGTCGATGACGGCTTTTTCGGCGGCGCGGGCGGCATAGTCGTCGGCGACGGCGAGCAACGAATTGCCTTTGTGCTGGGCGGCGAACGGGATGATGGTGGTGGTGCCGCCGAAGGCGGCGGCGACGGTGGCGCTGTAAAAATCATCGGCGCACATTTTGCCGGTGGACGACAGTTGCTCGACGTGGCAGTGGCTGTCAACGCCGCCGGGCAGCACCAGGAGGCCCTTCGCGTCAAGGTCGCGCCGCCCCGGCGGGAGCCGCGCCTCCATTGCCGCGATGCGCCCGTCGCGGATGCCAAGGTCGCAGCGAAAGCTGTCGGTGGCGGTGGTGATGCTGCCGTTGCGCACGGTCAGGTCAAAGTCGGCGCTCATTTGCGCCCCGCATGATCACTGCCGACGTCGTCAACCCCGAATTGCCCTGGACTCATCATCACTATCAACCCCGATGCAAAGCGCGAAAATGACCGACACCGTTTATATCATCAACCCCAACTCCACCGAAACGGTGACGCACGGCATCGACGCGGCAATGGCGCCGCTGCGCATCGCCGGCGGACCGGGAATCGAGCCGACGCAGGCGGCGGCGACCATGGCGCTGGGACGCGTGCGCTTCGGCTGGTCGGGCCGTTCGCCAGGTACGCGCTTGCACGCCCCGGTCTAGCCGGCTGCGGGTTTGGCGCCGCTTTTGCAGTTGGCGTGGGTTACCGTCGGGCCGTCGGAGAGCGTCGCCTCGTCGCCCTTGGTATCGAGCGTGGCGACGCCATTGCCATAGCGTGCACCGGATGCAGAAATCACCGGCATCAGCCGGAACTCGCGCTCGGGCAGAATCACCCAGGCCGACTTGCCGTTATCGACAAAGCGCACATACAGCCTGCGGCCGTTGTCGCAGGCGTACTCGGTCGCGCCGGGCGGGATGCGCGGCCGGTCGGCACTCTTGTCATCGCCGAAGGGCCATATGCTGGGAAGGCTGGGCAGGCTGCCGCAGGCGCCCAGCAAAAAACTCGCGGCGAGGGCGAGGGCGAGGGCCGTGCTGGTGCGGGGCTGGGTCATGTTACGCATTCTCCTCGTGCCGGCGGGAACATTCCCGGCGACGCAGCGCGATTATAAGCCCAGCGTGTTCAGTCCCCCGCCTGCCCCGCATCGGCCGGCAATCGGATGCGGCAAAGTCTGTGTTTGGCTCAGAGGGTCGCTTCGACCGCGCGGCGCAACGCCGGGGTGATTGCCGGCATCACGCCGAACCAGGCCTCGAATGCGGGACGCGCCTGGTTGAGCAGCATGCCCAGTCCGTCGGCGACGGGGTTGCCGCGCCGTCGCGCCGCGGCCAGCAGCGGTGTCTCGAGCGGGACATACACGATATCGGACACCAGACTGTGCGGGGGAAGGCGCTGCAACGACAGCTCGAGCGGCGCCTGTCCGACCATGCCCTGGCTGGTGGTGTTGACCAGCAGCGTCGCGTCCTCAAGTGCGTCGTGGCGGTGCTCCCACGCGATGGCCGTGACCGGCGCACCGAATTCAGCGGCCAGTTCGGCGGCGCGCGCCGGGGTGCGGTTGAGCAGCCGTATTTCGCGGGCGCCGTGTTCGGCAAGACTGACGATGACCGCACGCGCCGCACCACCGGCGCCCAGCACCGTCACCGGCCCGGCATCGGCACGCCAGGCCGGATGCGCATCGCGCAGGCTCTGGATAAAACCAAACCCATCGGTGTTCAATCCGCTGAGCGACCCGTCGGCCCCGACAACGATGGTATTGACGGCCCCGATCCGTCGCGCCGCCGCATCGACACGGTCGACCAGCGCCATGGCGGCGACCTTGTGCGGAATGGTGATGTTGCAACCTGCAAAGCCAAGTGCCGCCAGGCCGGACAAGGCGTCGGCCAGCCGCGCCGGGTCCACCGGCAGCGGTACATAGACCCCGTTGAGACCATGCTCGCGTATCCAGTGATTGTGCAGCAGCGGCGAGCGCGAATGCGACACCGGCCATCCCATCACACCCGCAAGAACAAATTTTTTTTCTTCAGCCATCCACGCCAATCCGGTACCACGGCGGCACCGCGCCCATCGCGGTCACATCGCAGCCGTATTTTATGCGCTGGCGCTGTACCGTGTGTCATTGACGGGTGATCGACCCGTGTCATTCACAATCGGGTCGTCCGGCTGCCGGTCGCGGTTCGGGATTGAATCCAAAATGCGCGGCAGCGCCGGCGGCGGCGACAAAGCCAAGCACACGCGGCGTCGTGGCAGGCCCGAGATGAAGGCTGACGCCCCCCTCGGCCGCCCTGGACAGCGCGGATTCACCGGGAACTGCCCCGTCCGGGCCGCGCATCATTTCCAGCGCCGGCGCGAGATCGCGGTCATCGAGCAGTCCCGCGCCGGCCTCGGTTTGAACCAGCAGGCCGCCGGCATCGTCAAGCCAGGCCGCGAGCAGCGTCCGGGCGACGACACCGATATGGGTGCGCCAGACCAAACCGCCGCCCTCGACGCCGTTCCCGTCGATGCTGTACCCGTCCATGCGATACACCAGCGGCATGTAATGCAGGCTCACAAACACGCGCTGCGGCCCGTTCTGGAAAAACCAGCGGCCGGCATCGTCGTGCTGGTAATTGCGGCCGATGAAGTCGCAGACTGCGGCGTTGGCAATGCGGCCGAAACCGCCGCCCGCATTCTTTACCAGCCAGTTGCCGCGCCGGTCGAGTGCGAGCCAGCCATAGACGTCCGGGACGTCGGGCCAGCGCGCCATGCTGCGTAAGACAATTTCATCCATGCCCGGGGGACGCTCCTCAAACAGCGAGTCTAGGCGGCATGCGCGCGGGCGGCAAGCCGGTATACTTGTGCTCCTTCCGTACACCGGCGAAAAACACGCAATGGCACGCATCGACTACGCAGACCTGACCCGCCCCGAAAACCTCGAACTCGTCGAGCGCATCAAGCGCGAACGCGGCGGCAGAATGCTCAACCTCTACCGCATGCTGATGCACAGCCCGCCGGTGGCCGCGGGCTGGTGTTCGCTGTTCACGGCGGTACGCCAGCAGGGCGTGCTCCCGGGACGCGCGCGCGAGTTGGCGATCATGCGCATTGCCGTCATCAACGGCGCCGATTATGAATTTACGGCGCATGTGCCCTTCGCACTGACGGAGGGCCTGACGCAGGCCCAGCTCGACGCGCTGAAAGCCGGCGGCGACCCCGCGGGCCTAACCGACACCGACCGCGCCGTGCTTGCCTACACCGACGCCATGACAAAGCAGGTGCGCGTGCCGCAGCCGGTGTTTGAGGCCGTGCGCAGGCACTTCAACGAGCGCGAACTGGTGGAACTCACCACCACCATAGGCGGCTACAACCTGGTGTCGCGCTTTCTCGAGGCGATGCAGATAGACCACGAAGAACATTCCTGAAACGGCGCAACATGACCGACTCGACGATGCAGCGCAGCGATTTCACCTTCACGCACGCGCTGCGTGTGCGTTGGGCCGAGGTCGACCGCCAGGACGTGGTGTTCAACGGCAATTATTTTCTGTATTTCGACGTCGCCATCGGCGAATACTGGCGCGCCATCGGCTTCAACTACCCGGATGACATCGTCGAAAAATTCGGCACCGATATTTTTGCCGTCAAGGCGACGGCCGAGTACCACGGCTCGGTGACGTACGATGACCAGATCGCCGTATGCTGCCGCGTCGGCCGCATCGGCCGCTCAAGCATGCGCTTCCTGCTCGGCATCTGGCATGGCGACGCGCACATCACCAGCGGCGAACTGGTCTATGTCAACGCCGATCCAGACACCAGGAAGTCCGCGCCGTGGCCGGAAGCGCTGAGGTCGGCGATTCTGGCGTATGAGAAAACCGCGCCCGAAATCTGAAATCCGCGCGGCGCAGACCTGAAATCAGGGGGATCAACAAGGGGGTCACCCCCTTGTTCCTTTGGACCAGGAAGTCCGCGCCGTGGCCAGAAGCGCTGAGGTCGGCGATTCTGGCGTATGAGAAAACCGCGCCCGAAATCTGAAATCCGCGCGGCGCAGACCTCAGCGCTTGATCTTGGCGCGCGCCGCGGCAAGGGCCGTGGAAAACTTGGGCGTCTGGACACGGGCGAAGTCGCGCGGGTTGCCGCTCCTGCCGTAGGTTTCCTCAAAGCGGCCGAGGTCACCGGCGTCGCCGCGATGCCAGTAGCCGGCGAGCAGTTGCATCCCCAGCGGCTTGAGTTCGGGCAGGGTGTTGTAGTCGGCTCCGGGCGGACCTTCGCGGCCGGTCATGGCGCGACGCTGGCCGAGGTGACCCTTGAAGGTATAGAAGGCGTCCGAGGGCGGCAGGAATTGCAGCGCATATTCGGCCTCGGTTGCGCTGTCGGTGATGTCATCCGCCGACATGGTCGGGCGCTGCCCGCCGCCCAGCAGGTAGCGCATGCCCTCGGGCGCCATGAAGCGCACCGCGCGATACTCGACGCGGCCGTCGACATGGCGGTACAACTCGTTGGAGCGGATGGCGACGTCCAGTTTCGGCCGCCCGTCGGCGGGGAGCGCCGCATCGACGCCGAAAACATAGGTGCGATGAAAGCTGTGGGGCTGCAGCATCAGCGCCACCGGGTGCTCGGTCTCATCGAGCACGACAATGGCCGAGCCGGCGTGATCAAGCTGGCGCCAGTCCTCGAGGTCGCCGATAAAGCTCACCAGGAAGGCGCGCCAGCCGACCATGCCCGCCGGCTGCCCCGACTGGCTGAACACCGCGTTGTAGCGCAGGAAGGTAAAACGCCGCTTCACACCATTGCCCAGGTCAACGCTGTCACGGTCGATGCGACCATAGACCGCCGGCAGTGCCGACCTGGCGCTTTCGCGCTCGTGCACAAACACCGCGTCGGGCTTGTCCTTGTTCGCGTTGAGCACCTCGCGCGTGACCTTGTCGGCGATCAGGTTTCCGGCGCCGTCATAGAGGCGGCCGCGGGCGATGTAGTCGGCGTAAAAATCGACCATACCGGCGTGGTCACGCGGCAGCATGAAGCGCGGGCGATGGCGCTCAAGCAGGACCTGGTCGGCGGCGCCTGGCAGCGCGGACGAGGGCGGGTTTGCGGCAAAGTACTGCGCGAATCCGGGGTAGCCGGAAAAATTGGCGCGAAAGTCACGCGTATCTGCGGCGCGCGCCTCGCCCCCTGCGGCAAGGGCCGCCAGCGGCGCCAGACAAGCCAGAATGTGATGCAGGATACGGGCGGACATGGTGGCGGCGACAGGGCGGATCAGAAAGGGGGCATCGCTATAATACGGTTTTTACCCTGACGACTGCCTGACATGCAAATCCGCGACCAGCTTTACATCAACGGCAAATGGGTCAAGCCCGCCGGGACCGGCTCCATTGCCGTCGTCAACGCCTCCACCGAGGAGGTCATGGGGCGCATCCCGGAGGGCAATGCCGCCGACGCCGATGCCGCCGTTGCTGCGGCGCGGGCCGCCTTCGAATCCTGGTCGGCGACGACGCCGGCCGCACGCGCCGCGCTGCTGCAAAAAATCCATGAAGGCCTGAAAGCGCGCACCGAGGAGATCGCGCGCACCATCTGCGGCGAAGTCGGCATGCCGCTCAAACTCGCCGGCCGCATCCAGGCCGGGTCGCCGACGTTCACCTTCGCGATGTACGCCAGAATGCTGCCCGGTTTTGCCTTTGAAGAAACCGTCGGCAACTCGCTCGTTTTGCGCGAGCCGGTCGGCGTGGTGGTGGCGATCACGCCGTGGAATTACCCATTGCACCAGATCGCCGCAAAAGTCGCGCCGGCGCTCGCCGCCGGTTGCACCGTGGTATTGAAACCCTCGGAAGTGGCTCCGCTCAACGCCTTCATCCTGGCCGAGATCATCGATGCCGCCGGCGTGCCCGCCGGCGTCTTCAACCTCGTCTCCGGCACCGGTCCGGTGGTGGGCGAGGCGCTGGTCGGCCATGCCGGCGTGGACATGGTGTCCTTCACCGGATCGACCCGCGCCGGCAAGCGCGTCTCGGCACTGGCGTCGGAAACGGTAAAACGGGTCGCCCTCGAACTGGGCGGCAAATCGGCGTCGGTGGTGCTCGATGACGCCGATCTTTCCGCCGCCATAAAGGGCACCATCAACGCCTGCTTTCTAAATTCGGGCCAGACCTGCACCGCGCACACCCGCATGCTGGTGCCCGAGTCAAGGTACGAAGAGGCGGCAAAAATCGCCAGGGACGTGGCCGCTACCTTCACCGTCGGCGATCCCTTCGGCGACAGCGCGAAACTGGGTCCATTGACCTCGTCAGCGCAGCGCGAGCGCGTGCGCGGCTACATTGAAAAGGGCATCGCCGAAGGGGCCGAGTTGCTGATCGGCGGCGCCGGGGCGCCGGAGGGCCTGCCTCGAGGCTGGTATGTCAAACCCACGGTATTCGGCCGCGTCAACCCGAAATCGACCATTGCGCAGGAAGAAATTTTCGGGCCCGTGCTGTCCATCATCACCTACCGCGACGAGGACGACGCCGTGCGCATCGCCAACGACAGCCTCTACGGCCTTGCCGGCGGCGTCTGGTCGGCGGACGAGGCGCGCGCCAAACGCGTCGCCCGCCGTATGCGCGCCGGCCAGATCGACATCAACGGCGGGCCGTTCAACATGCAGGCCCCGTTCGGCGGCTTCAAGCAATCGGGCAACGGCCGCGAACTCGGACGCTACGGGCTGGAGGAGTTCCTCGAGTACAAATCGCTGCAGTTGCGACCGGCCGAAAAAGCCTGAGCCGGCGCCAAAAAAACAAACACCTGCTGGAAACGTCCGCCAGGCGCGGCTTTCCAGCCATCCACTCCGGTGCAGTCAAGGACAGACGATGACAATCAAATATTATTTCGAGGACTTCAGCGTCGGCCGTGTGTTTGACAGCGGCACGCGCGTGCTGTCCGAGCAGGACATTCTCGGCTTTGCACGCGAATACGATCCACAGTACTTTCACACCGATGCGGAGGCGGCGAAACAATCGATTTACGGCGGCCTCATCGCCAGCGGCTGGCAGACCGTGGGCGTGTGCATGCGCCTGATGTGCGACAGCTACCTGCTCGAATCCTCGAGCATGGGCTCACCCGGCGTCGATGAGGTGCGCTGGCTGAAGCCGGTCTATCCCGGTGACACGCTGCGCATGAGCGCCACGGTGATTGCCGCCAGGCTTTCTTCGAGCAAGCCTGATCGCGGCACTATCACCGTGCGCTGGGAAGTATTCAACCAGAAAACCGAACGCGTAATGCACATGCAGGGCCTGCAGATCATGGCGCGGCGCCCCGCTGTCTGACCCGCCGTCTGACTGCGGTGGATTACCGGCCGGGCAAACCCGTCAGGCGCGAAGCGCCCCGGCGACGCTGTCCACTACGACAGCATCTGTGCCGATGATGCCCACGCCGCCGCCGCGCAGCGCGATGACCGTCGCGTACATGCCCTCGTGACGCGCGCGGCG
>CAYLPI010000035.1:0-28907 GCA_964385505.1 uncultured Bordetella sp. | reverse complement strand
AGGCGCAGCCCCGGGTGACGGGCGAGGTCGCTGATGTTGCGCACGCCCAGGCGCTGCGCCTCGCTGTCACGCATCGCCAGCGCGTAACTGTTGTTGAACCCCAGGGGCACCGCAGCACCAATGCCCAGCGGGGCGAGGCCGCGGTTGATGTCGGCGATGGAAGGACTGCCATCGAGTTTGAGGATTTCGCGCGCAACGGTGCCGGCGTATTCGGGATAGACATCAATCGAGCCGGCCTTCAGCGCCGCAAACACGATGCCGGTATTGCCCAGACCCTGGCGGTGTTCGGCTGGAGCAACACCCTTCACCGCCGCCAGCAGCACCTCGCCCAGCACATAGGATTCGGTAAAGCGCTTGGAGCCGATGCGCAGCGGCTCCTGCGCCGCCGCACCTGAAACTGCAGCTAACACCAGCAACAGCACGCTCAGCATGCGCATCATGCCGCGACCCCGGCCGCCTCCTGCATGTCGAGAAACTGCAGCCGCGCGAGATGGGCGTACAAGCCGTCTTCGCGCATCAGGTCGGCGTGCTTTCCCACAGCATGAATGCGGCCGTGCTCGAGCACGACAATGCGGTCGGCGCGCTGCACCGTGGCGAGGCGATGGGCGATGACCAGCGTGGCGCGCCCCTGCGACAGGCGCTCGAGCGCGGCGCTGACCTGGCGTTCGCTTTCGGCGTCGAGGCTGGAGGTGGCCTCGTCGAGCAGCAGGATTTCGCGATCGGCGAGAATGGCCCGCGCAATCGACAGGCGCTGGCGCTGGCCACCGGAGAGCTTGATGCCGCGCTCACCGAGCTGGGTATCGAAGCCCTCGGGGAGGCGCGAGATGAATTCGGTGGCGTGCGCGGCTTCGCATGCGGCGCGAACCTCCGCGGCGCCGGCATCGGGGCGGCCGTAGCGCACGTTGTCGGTGACGCTGGCGGCAAAAATCACCGGGTCCTGCGGCACCAGCGCAATATGCCGGCGCACTGCGCGCGGATCGCACAGCGCGATGTCGGTGCCGTCAATCAGCACGCGGCCGGACTGCGGATCGTAAAAGCGCAACAACAAGGCGAACAGCGTCGATTTGCCCGAGCCCGAGGGCCCGACAAGGGCGACGCGTTCGCCCGGCGCGACATCAAGGGAAATGCCCGCCAGCGCCGGCACATCGGCACGGCTGGGATAGGCGAAGGAAATATTCTCCAGGCGTATGGCACCGGCGAGGCGCTGCGCCAGCACCACCGGGGCGGCCGGCGCGCGAACCTGCGGTTCGGTCTCGAGCAACTCCATCAGGCGCTCGGTGGCACCGGCGGCGCGCTGGATCTCGCCCCAGACCTCGGACACGGTGCCGGCACCGCTCGCCACCACCACGGCGTAAAAGACAAAGGCCGACAACTGCCCCGCGCTCAGGCGGCCGGCGATGACGTCGTGCCCGCCTATCCACAAAATCACGCCAATGGCGCAAAAACCGATCAGCATGACCATCGAGATCAGCCACGCCTTGACACGCACCCGCTCGACGCCCGACGCGCAGGCGGCGTCGGCATGGGTGCCGAACAGGTGCCGGTCGGCGTCCTCGTGGACATAGGCCTGCACCGTGCGGATTTCGTGCAACACCTCATCGACATACGAAGAAACGTCGGCGACGCGGTCCTGGTTTTCACGCGACAAGCGGCGCACGCGCCTGCCGATGATGAAAATCGGAATCAGGATGGCCGGCACACCAAGCACGATGAAGGCGGCGAGCTTGGGACTGGTAACGAACAGCAGCACCAGCGCGCCAATCATCATCAAGCCGTTTCTGAGGAACATCGAAAAACCGAAACCGACAACCACCTGCAGTTGCGTCGTATCGTTGAGGATGCGCGAGACGATTTCGCCGGTGCGCGCCGAATCAAAGTAACCGGGCGAGAGCTCGAGCACATGATCAAACACGGCGCGGCGGATGTCGGTGACGACGCGCTCGCCGGTGGACATCATCAGGTAAAAACGGCCGAAGGTCGCCACCGACAAGACCACGGCAAGCGCAACCACACCGGCGAGCGCGGTATTGAGATGAATTGAGTCGCTCGATCCGAAGCCGGCGTCGATGACGTACTTCAGCCCCTGTCCGAGGGCCAGCACCGTGCCTGCGGCCACCAGCAAGGCGAACATCGCCACGCCGATACGCAAACGATGGGGCAGCAGAAAGCGCACCAGGCGCCTGAGTTGCGAGACTTTGCCCTTGGGCGGTGGAACGGAAGGAAGGTCGGCCATGGGACTGATTTTACACTCGCAAACCGACAGACCCGCGATTATGCGGCCGTTCATCCTCTACAATGCAAACCCGCGTTGCGTTCAACAGGAGTCTGCCATGATCCCCGCCCTGCCCGCGTTGGTGCTATGCCTTGCCGTCATCGTTTTTATCGCCACCGCCCTCAAGGTTGGCAGTGCCCGCGTCAAATACGGCATCAAGGCACCCGCCACCACCGGCCATCCGGATTTTGAACGCGTGTTTCGCGTGCAGCAGAACACGCTCGAGCAGCTCGTGGCATTCATCCCCGGCCTCCTGCTGTTCGCGCAATACGTGTCGCCGAACTGGGCGGCGGGCATAGGCATGGTGTGGATCATCGGGCGCATCTGGTTTGCGCTCTCCTATTACGCCGCGGCGGAAAAACGGGGACCGGGTTTCATGCTCACCTTCCTCGCCCTGGTCGTGCTGCTAGGCGGCGCGGTCATCGGCATCGCGGCGAGCCTGCTGCGCTAAATCCTACGGGGCTTGCAGCGCATCTGTCCGCTGCAAAAACCCCGACGCAAAGGCGCAAAGGACGCGAAGAATGACCGAAAGAACTTCGCGCTCTTTGCGTGGTTGCGTCAAAGCGTTCCAGCATTCAACCCTGTCAATGGCTGGAAACCCGCACCGGATGGCCGTTTTCAGCCATCAACCCGAACGGGATTGACGACTTGCGGGACGGTCGACATCTGCCGGTCCAGCATGCTGATCCAGTGCTCGACCGGAATTGTGCTCGCTTCCTGCAGATGCGACAGGCAGCCGATATTGGCGGTGACAATCCTGGCAGCGCCGCCTTCGGTCAGCGCGGCCAGCTTGGCCTTTTGCAACTTTGCGGCCAATTGCGGCTGCAGCACCGAGTACGTCCCGGCCGAGCCGCAACAAAGGTGCGCATCGGCCACCGGCGCGAGTTCGAACCCGGCGGCGACGAGGATCTTTTCGGTGACGCCCTTTATCTGCTGGCCGTGCTGCAGGCTGCACGGCGGGTGAAAGGCGAGCGTCGCCTCAGCGGGGCGCAGGTCCAATGCGTCTAGCGCACCGGGGCGCTCGAGCTCGGCCGCGACGACCTCGGCAAGATCGCGCGTGATGGCGCTGATGCGTGCCGCCTTGTCGCGATAGGCGGCGTCGTGCGCCAGCAGGTGGCCGTATTCCTTCACCGTCGAGCCGCAACCACTGGCGGTCATCACGATGGCCTCGACCTCGCCGCGTTCGACTTGCGGCCACCAGACATCGATCAGCGCACGCATGTCGTCCAGCCCGTCGTTCTGGAAGTTCAGGTGATAGCGCAAGGCGCCGCAGCAACCGCCGCCCGCCGCTTCGAGCAGCGACACGCCAAGGCGGTCGAATACCCTCGCCGCCGCGGCATTGATGTCTGGCGCCAGCACCGGTTGCACGCAACCGGCGAGTACCAGCATCTTGCGCGCGTGACGCGCGGCAGGCCAGATACCGCGCCCCGGATTTGACGCCGGCACCTTGTGACTCAGGACCTCCGGCAGCAGAGGACGCAACAGGCGGCCGATGGCCACCATTGGTGAAAACAGCCAGGCGCGCGGCAACGCCACCGAAAGGGCACGCCGCAGCACGCGCTGATGCAGCGGACGCGCAACCTGGTCATCGACCACCTTGCGCCCGATGTCGGCCAGGCGATGGTATTCGACGCCCGAAGGACAGGTAGTCTCGCAGGCGCGGCAGGTGAGGCAGCGATCCAAGTGCAGTTGTGTGCTTTTCGTCGGGACAACGCCCTCGAGCACCTGTTTGATCAGATAAATTCGCCCGCGCGGACCGTCGAGTTCATCGCCGAGCAACTGGTAGGTCGGACAGGTCGCGGTGCAAAAGCCGCAATGCACGCACTTGCGCAAAATGGCGTCAGCCTCGCGCCCTTCGGGCGTGTCCTTGATGAAATCGGCGAGGGCGGTTTGCATCGTTTCAAGCTGTGACGGCGTGAAAGCGTGAAGGCGTGAGCAAGTCGGACCCGTTTATGGCCGGCAGCAGCACTATCACTCTTTCACTTTTCACTCTTTCACTTTTCACTCCTTCACTCCTTCACTCCTCATTATTCATCTCTAATCGCATCACAGATTCGCATACATCCGCCCCGGATTAAAAATCCGCGCCGGATCGAACTGCGCCTTGAGATTGCGGTGGATGCGCAGCATGGCCGCCGGCAGCGGCTGGAACACGCCGGCCGCAACCCTCGCCTGGTCATCGGCGCGAAACAGCGTGGCATGACCGCCCGCCTTCGCCACGACAGCGCGAATGTGCACCGCATCGGCACCGCTCTTGAGCCAGCGCAACGCACCGCCCCATTCGATCAGCGATTCGCCGGAAAGATTGAGCGGGGCCGTGCTCGAGGGCAGCGACAGGCGCCAGAGCAACGCAAACGGCGCGTCGCCTTGCGCGAAAAACGCATCGGTCTGGTCTCGCACGCCGCGCCAGTACGCTGCGGCGGCATTGTCGGCCAGGCGTTCGCCACCCAGCGTTTCACAGGCCGCGCGTACCGCCGCCGCCGCGCCGCACAAACGCACACGCAATTGACCGTCGGTCCAGGCGCTGGCGGACACCGGCAGCGGCTTGCCGCCCCACTGGTTGAGGGTCTGGATGGCGCGCTCCTCGGGCAACTCGAACGATATCGTCGCCGAGGCCACCGGCAGCGGCAGCGTCTTCAGCGACACCTCGAGAATGATACCCAGCGTGCCGAGGGAGCCGGCAAGGAGGCGCGACACGTCGTAGCCGGCGACATTTTTCATCACCCTGCCGCCGAAATTGAGCACATCACCGCGGCCGTCCATCAGCTTTGCGCCGAGCACGAAATCGCGCACACTGCCCGCCGCCTGGCGGCGCGGACCGGACAAGCCCGTCGCAACGGCACCGCCCAGCGTGGACCCGGCACCGAAATGCGGGCACTCGCAGGCGAGCATCTGCTTTTTTTCGGCCAGTGCCGTTTCGAGTTCGGCCAGCGGCGTGCCGCAGCGCGCCGTCACCACCAGTTCAGTCGGGTCGTATTCGACAATGCCGGCGTAGCCGCGGGTGTCGAGCACATCGCCATCCAGCGACTGGCCGTAAAAATCCTTGCTGCCGCCCCCGCGCAGGCGCAGCGCGCGCTTTGCCGCAGCCGCATTGCGCACGGCCTGGGCCAGCCCGGCTATCAGGTCGTCAATCAAAAGCGCGGCAATTCGGGAAAAGACAACGATCCACCCTTCACATGCATGCCGCCGTACTCTGCGCAGCGATGCAGCGTCGGGATGTTCTTGCCCGGGTTGAGCAGGCCGTGTTCGTCAAAGGCCGCCTTGAGGCCGCGAAAAGCCGCCAGTTCGGCGGCGCCGAACTGCATGCACATCTGGTTGATTTTTTCGATGCCGACACCGTGCTCGCCGGTGATGGTACCGCCCACGGCGACGCATTTTTCCAGCACCTCGGCGGCGAAAGCCTCGGTGCGCGCGAGTTCGTCCGGATTGTTGGCGTCGAACAAAATCAGCGGGTGCAGGTTGCCGTCGCCGGCATGGAACACATTGGGACAGCGCAGGCCGTATTTTTTTTCCATCGCCGCGACGAACAACAGTATTTCGCCGAGGCTGCGCCGTGGAATGGTGCCGTCCATGCAGTAGTAGTCGGGCGAAATGCGGCCGACCGCCGGGAAGGCCGCCTTGCGCCCGGCCCAGAACTTCAGGCGCTCGGCCTCGGAGCCCGAAACGCGCAGGCCGGTGGCGCCGGATTGTTGCAGTACCGCAGTCATGCGCGCGATTTCCTCGTCGACCTCCTCGGCCGTGCCGTCGGACTCGCACAACAAAATGGCCGCCGCTGCGAGGTCGTAGCCGGCGTGCACGAACTCTTCGACCGCGCGCGTTGCCGGCTGGTCCATCATTTCCATGCCGGCCGGAATGATGCCTGCGGCGATGACATCGGCCACCGCATTGCCGGCTTTCTCGACATCATCGAACGAGGCCATGATGCAGCGCGCGGTTTCGGGCTTGGGCACCAGCCTGACACTGACCTCGGTGGTGACGGCGAGCATGCCCTCGCTGCCGATGACGGCGGCGAGCAGGTCGTAACCGGGCGTATCGAGCGACTCGGCGCCGAACTCCACCACCTCGCCTTCAATGGTGAGGCCGCGCACGCGCAGCACATTGTTGACGGTGAGGCCGTACTTGAGGCAGTGCACGCCGCCGGAATTTTCGGCGACGTTGCCGCCTATGGTGCAGGCGATCTGCGACGACGGGTCGGGCGCGTAATACAGGCCGTAGGGGTCCGCCGCCTCGGAGATCGCTGCATTGCGTACCCCCGGCTGCACACGCGCAATGCGCGCCAGCGGATCGACGGCGATGATTTTTTTCATTTTGGCGAGGGACAGCAGCACGCCGTCGCCCATGGGCAGCGCGCCGCCGGACAAGCCGGTGCCGGCGCCACGCGCGACCACCGGCACCTTGAGTTCGTGGCAGATGCGCAGCACCGCAGCGACTTCCTGTTCATTTGCCGGCAAGGCCACTATCATCGGCAACTGGCGATAGGCCGACAGGCCGTCGCATTCGTAGGGCCGCGTGTCCTCTTCGCGCGACAGCACGCTGGTCGCGGGCAGCGCCGCACGCAGGCGTCCGGCCACTTCGGCCTGGCGCAGGAAATCGATGCGTACATTGGGCAGATTCATGGGGACTGGTGCGGGCCCTTGGTCTCGTGTCTGATCGCGTGTGGTGTAACGAATGTACCTGGCGTGGCGTGAAGCAGGTTTGCGGTGTGCGGTGTGCGGCGTGCGGTGTGCGGGCGTGAGCGATGTTACGGTCCGGCATTCAGCGGTGTCAACGCCGCCGCGCTTCGCATCAGCGGCGCCTGCACCTGCGCACCTCTCATTCTCCCGCCCTTGCCAGCCTGGTCAGCTTGATACCTCGATACCTCGGTACCTTGCTTACCTTGATACTATAGCGCCTCGCAACCCAATTTTTCTTCCTGGCCACCTTTTTGTCTTTCCGCTGGCAGCAGTTGTTCCCGTTTCTCGCCTGGCCTGTGCCGACGCACGCCAGCCTGCGCGCCGACCTTGTTGCCGGCACCAGCGTCGCCCTGGTCGCCATTCCACAAGCCCTCGCCTACGCGCAACTGGCCGGTGTACCGGCCTACTGGGGCTTGTACGCGGCGCTGCTGCCGGCGGTGATCGGCGCCTTGTTCGGCTCGTCGGCCTGGATTTCCACCGGGCCGGTGGCGCTGACGGCGCTATTGTCGGCGGCCAGCGTCGCCCCCTTCGCCGCCCAGGGCAGCGAGGTGTTTCTCGCCTACACCATCGCGCTGGCCCTGCTCTCGGGCCTGATCCAGGTCGCCTTCGGCCTGGCGCGTGCCGGAATGCTGTTCCGCCTGCTGTCGCATCCGGTGCTGATGGGATTCATCAACGCCGCCACGCTGCTCATCGCGCTGTCGCAATTGCCCACGCTGCTCGGCATCAAGGCGCAAACCGGGTCGCACTTCATCTACGATACGCTGCGCCTTGCCGCGCGCATCGGTGAAACCCATGCGCCCTCGCTCGCCTTCGGCATCGCGACGATTGCCATGCTGACCGGCATCCGGCGCTTTGCACCGAAGTTGCCCGGCGTGCTGATCACCGTCGCGCTGCTGACTGCGGTCAGCCAGTTCAGCGGTTACGCCGCGGCCGGCGGCCGCGTCGTCGGTGACATCCCGCGCGGACTGCCCGGCCTTGCTCTGCCAGAGATCAACTTCGAGGTGATGCAACTCCTGCTGCCGGCAGCCTTTGTCATCGCCCTCATCAGTTTCATGGAGGCGATGTCCAGTGCGCGCGTGATTGCCGCCAAGACGCGCACCCACTGGGACGGCAACCAGGAACTCATCGGCCAGGGCCTGGCAAAGATCGCCGCCAGCCTGTGCCAGACGCTGCCGGTGAGCGGCTCTTTTTCGCGCTCGGCCATCCTGCACCAATCGGGCGGAAAAAGCGGCCTCGCCTCGCTGTTCTGCGCGTTACTGGTGCTGCTGACGCTGTTGTTCCTCACCGGCCTGCTGTACCACCTGCCGCTCGCCGTGCTCGCCGGCGTCATCATGGTGGCCGTGCTCAACCTCGCCAACCCGGCCGCCATCCGCCGTGCCTGGCGCGCCAGCCGCGACGACGGCGCGGCGGCCGTCGGCACCTTTGCCGCGACGCTGCTGTTCGCGCCGAACATCCAGAACGGCATACTCGCCGGCATCCTGCTTTCGCTGGCGCTGTTCCTGTACCGCGGCATGAGGCCGCGCGCCATGGCGGTCGGGCTCCATCCGGACGGCACGCTGCGCGATGCGGCGCGCTTCGACCTGCCGCCGCTGCACCCCCTGATCGGCATCCTGCGCTTTGACGCGGCGCTCAATTTTGTCAACGCCGCGACCTTCGAGGATGCCGTGCTCAAACTGGAGCGGGAGCGCCCGGGCATGCGCTTTTTGCTGGTCGCCGCCGGGGGCATCAACGAGCTCGATGCGAGCGGCGCAGAAATGCTGTTCATCCTCGCCGAACGCCTGCGCGCGGACGGCGTCACCCTCGCCTTGAGTGGCGCAAAAAAACAGATTACCGATGTGATGGAGCGCATCGGCCTTGACATCGCAATAGGACACGACAACATGTACACCACCGACCGCTTTGCCCTCGACGGCCTGCTGGCGCGGGTCGCCGACACACCGACATGACACCGACATGACACCGATGCCATCCACTGCAAACCCTTTACGCCGCCTCGGCCTTTGCCTGGCACTGGCGCTGCTCACCGCCTGCGGTGGCGGTTCACCCAAACTCGGCAAACTCCCGGCCGACGCCGTCATCCTCGCCTTTGGTGACAGCCTCACCCATGGCACCGGTGCCACTACGCAGGAGAGCTATCCGGCGGTACTCGAGCGCCTTGCCGGGCGCAAGGTGGTCGCCTCCGGCGTGCCGGGCGAGGTCAGCGCCGCAGGCTTGGCACGCCTGCCGGGCATGCTCGATGAAATCAAGCCGCGCCTGCTGCTGCTATGCCACGGCGGCAACGATTTTTTGCGCAAGCTGGACGAGCGCGAGGCGGCGAAGAACCTGCGCGCCATGGTGCAGGAGGCGAGGACACGCGGCATCGACGTGGTGCTGATTGCCACACCCAAGCCCGGCCTGATGCCATCCCCGCCGGCGTTTTACGCCGAAATCGCAAAGGAACTCAAGCTGCCCTTCGAGGACGGCGCGCTGAAAAAAATACTCACCGACAACGAACTCAAGTCCGACCTTGTTCACCCCAATGCAAAAGGCTATGCGCGCATGGCCCAGGCCGTGGCGGACCTGCTCAAGGCAAGCGGTGCGCTGTGAAATCGGCGCTCGCAGGCGCCGCTGCCTACGTCACCAAGGACGGCTCGGAAATCCGCGAACTGATGCACCCTGCGGTGCACGGCAACCGGCGGCAAAGCCTGGCCGAGGCAAGGGTGCACCCCGGGCAGGTCACCGCGCTGCACCGACACAGGGTCACCGAGGAGATTTACCATTTCACCGCCGGCAGCGGGCGCATGCGCCTCGGTGACGCGGAGTTTGCGGTCGCCGCCGGCGACACGGTCGCTATTGCGCCCGGAACCGCGCATAGTGTCGGGAATACCGGCGCCGGGGTCATGACCATTCTGTGTTCCTGCTCGCCGGCCTACGCGCACGAGGATACCGAACTGCTGTAGCGCCCGGGGCGCGCGCCTCATCATAAAATTCTTCACCTGCCATCAAGGAACATGACATGAACAAGAAAGTGGCGTTGATCGCCGGCGTTGGCGACGGCCTCGGTGGCGCCGTGGCGCGGCGCTTTGCGCACGAGGGCTACGACACGGTGCTGGTGGCGCGAAGCGCAGACCGGCTGGCGCGCATTGCCAGCGGCATCGAGGCCGGCGGCGGGCGCGGTGTCGCGTATGTCGCCGACATCCGCAACGAACAGGCGGTGTCCAAACTGTTCGATGACGTCGAAACCGAGGTTGGCCCGATTTCCGTGGTGGTGTTCAATACCGGCGCCAACCACCGCGAATCCATTCTCGACACCGAGGCCGAGATGTTCGAAAAGGTCTGGCGACTGTCGTGCTTCGCCGGCTTCCTGGTCGGGCGCGAGGCGGCGCGCCACATGGTGCCGCGCGGCCACGGCACCATTCTCTTTACCGGCGCGACGGCGAGTCTGCGCGGTGCCAGCAACTTCGCCGCCTTCTCCGCGGCCAAGGCCGGCGTGCGCATGGTGGCGCAGAGCATGGCGCGCGAACTCGGCCCCAAGGGCATTCACGTCGCCTCGGTCATCATCGACGGCATGATAGACAGCCCGCGCGTGCGCGAGCGCTTTCCCGAGCGCATCAACCTGCTGCCGCCGGAGGGCATGCTGCGGCCGGACGACATCGCCGAAACCTATCTGCACATCCACCAGCAGCCACGCAGCGCCTGGAGTTTCGAGACCGACCTGCGGCCGTGGGCGGAGAAGTTCTGAGCGAGGTCGCCGGTGCAAAGGTCCAGCCAAGCGGCCAGGGCGACGGTCCAACCAAACGGCCAGCGCGACCGTCCAAGCAAGCCGTCTAGGCGACCGTCCAGAAGAACACCTGATCATTGCCGACGCGCAGCGCGCGCTCGGGCGGAAATTGGCGCCCCATGTCGAACTTGTTGCTGACCACGCGTGAGCCCGGCCTGAGTTCCTTCCACAGTTTGGGCCGCAGGCGGATATTGAAATCGACCGAGAGGTAAAGCGCTACCACCGTCGCGCCCGACACATCGGTGGCAAAAATATCGGCGACGTCAAAACGCGTGCGTGCCGCCACGCCGGCCTTGTCGGCGTAGTAGCGTGCTTCGCCGATGCGCACCGGGTCGATGTCCACACCAACGCCGCGCGCACCGAAACGGCTGGCCGCAGTGGTAACAATGCGCCCGTCGCCGCAACCGAGGTCATAGACGATGTCCGCGGGCCCGACGCCGGCGCCGCGCAGCATTGCATCGACGGCGGCGTCGCTGGTGAAGTAAAACGGGATTTCCGGCGGGAAGGTCATCACCGGCCCGCTGACGCCGTAATTCGCGCACGCGGCGAGCGCCATCGGCGCCGCTGCGGCGAGAAATCGCCGTCGCGATGCGATCAAGAACCGGCCCGCTTTTCGTGCTTCATGCCCCAGGCGAGCAAGACGCCGCCGGCGGCGAGTACGCCGACACCGGCAAGGGCGCCGACACCGGTATAGGCGAGGCTCGAATACAACAGCCAGGCGGCGCTGGCGCAGAAAATCAGCGGCAGCAGCGGGTAGAAGGGCACGCGAAACGGCCGTTCAGCCGCAGCCTCGGTGCGCCGCAGCACCATCAGCGCAATGCCGGTGAGCAGGAAAAAGAACCAGAACACCGGCGCGGTGAAATCAACCATGGTCTCGAAGCCCTTGCGCGTCGCCGCGCCAAAACCGATCAGCGCGAGCGAGATCGCCCCCTGCACCACCAGCGCGGTGCGCGGCACACCCGAGGCATGCCAGCCGCCGAGCCACGCAAACAGTTTCCAGTCGCGGCCGAGGGCGTAATTGCTGCGCGCGCCCACCAGCATGGTGGCATTGATCGAGGTCAGCGAGGCGACAATGACCATCAGGCTCATCAGCGTCGCGCTGCCCGGGCCCCAGGCGCGCGCCAGCAGGTCGGCCGCCACCACCTTGGAGCCGGACACCCCGTCGAGGCCAAGGCCGCGCAGGTAGGCGAAATTCACCAGCAGGTACAGCGCCGTCACCAGCAGCAGGCCCAGCACCAGCGCCTTCAGGATGCCGCGCTTGCGATCCTTGACCTCGGCCGACATGTAGGCCGCCTCGTTCCAGCCGCCGTAGGTCAGCAACACGAACACCATGGCGAGACCCAGCGCGGACGCGGCCGGCATGCCGCCCGATGCGGCGGCCGCCTTGACCGGCGCCACCGCGGGTTCGGCGACGATGAGGCCGGCGACGATAATGGCCACCAGCCCGGCAACCTCGGCCGTGGTGAGCCAGTTCTGCATGGTCTTGCCCTCGCGGATGCCGAACCAGTTGAGCGCCGTAAGGGCCACCACCACCAGCGCGGCCCAGATCGCGCTCGAGTGCTCGCCCAACGGCAGCAGGTTGGTGGCGTAATCGCCCAGCACAAAGGCGAGCAGCGCAATCGAACCGGTGGTGATGACGGTGGCGCGCGCCCAAGCAAAGAGGAACGACAGCGGCCGACCGAAGGCGCGCGTCAGAAAGTGGTAGTCGCCGCCGGCGTTGGGAAAGGCGGTCGCAAGTTCGGCATAGCACAGCGCGCCGACAATCGATATCAGCCCCCCGGCCAGCCACAGCGCGTAAACGGCCGGTTCACTGCCGGCCATGCCGGCCACCAGCGCCGGGAACTTGAATATGCCGGCGCCAACGACGATGCCCACCACCAGCGCAACCGCATCGCGCGTGGAAAGAAGCCGTTCCGGGTAAGCCGAGGGTGTGTTCATCGCAACGCCTGTTTTTCTATGAGATTGACAAGAACCTGGCGCAGCCATTGCTGCGCCGGGTCGTTATGGGTGCGCTCGTGCCAGATGGCGGCGATGTCGAAGCCGGGCAGCTTCAGCGGCGCCTCGATGATGGACAGCTTGCGCGCGTAAGCGCGCGCCAGGCGCTCGGGTAGCACCGCAACCATGTCCGAGCGCGCGACGACTTCGGGCACCATCAGGAAGTGCGGCAGTTTGAGGCGCACGCGCCGGGTGCGCCCGGCCGACTTGAGCGCGGCGTCGATGAGGCGCACGAAGGTGCCGCCGCCGCTTGGCGACGCCAACACGTGGTCGAGGTTGCAGAACTGGTCGAGCGTGATGCTGTCGGCGATGTCCGGGTGGTTGCGCCGCACCACGCACACCAGCCGCTCGGTGTACAGTGCGCGCGCGTGCAGGCCCTGCGAGGCGTTGTGGTAGCTGGTGACGCTGACATCGACCTCGCCCGACTCCAGTTGCTTGTCCATGACGGTAAAGTCGATCGGCTTGACCTCGAGGCGCACACCCGGCGCCTTGCTCTCGATGTAATCGACGAGGGCGGGCAGCAGCGCGTACTCGACATAATCGGACGCCGACAGCGTGAAGGTGAGATCGGCATGCGCCGCGTCGAACGCAGTCTGCGGCTGTACCAGGCGGTTGATTTCCGCCAGCACCTGCTTGACCGGGCCGCTCAGTTCGAGCGCGCGCGCGGTGGGCAGCATGCCGCGCGCGGTGCGTAGCAGCAGCGCGTCGCCGAACAGCTCGCGCAGCCGCGCCAGCACCGCACTGGTGGCCGGCTGCGACAAGTGCAGCCGCGTCGCGGCACGCGACACGCTGCGCTCGGCGAGCAGCGCATCGAGCGCCACCAACAGGTTCAGATCGACGTTTCGTATATCCATGGGACAGATAGTTTAAATCGACGCAATCGATTAGACAAATAAGACTGTGCTGCCTAGACTTCACCCATTGAAACAACTTCAAGGAGCTGGACATGGATTTCAGAGCCGTGAAGCTGGTTGGTGCCTACGCCGCAGCCAGTGCTGTCGCGATTGCCGCCGCATACTTGCTGTCGTGCGTACTCAGCGCCGATCCTGCACTGTCGCTCAACAGCAACTTCTTTAGCTGACGCTCTGACTCCGGCTAAAGCCGTTTTTGGCTGAAACAGGCCGCCCGGGCCCTCCTCCTCCTCAACCCGGGTGTTTTGTTGTCAGCCTGCCCTTCCTGGATCTCCCCCGGGGAGGGCAACCTCATTTTCTGCGGGCGCCGTTGCCGCCCCTGCGCCCAGGGCGCGCTGCATCAACACGCTGTCCACCCAACGCCCGAACTTGAAACCGACTGCGGACAGCACTCCGGCGTGCTCGAATCCGCATGCGCGGTGCAGGCCAATCGACGCGGTATTGCTGCCGTCACCGATGACGGCGATGATCTGACGGAAGCCGGCGTGCGTGCACGCTTCAATCAGCGCCTCGAGCAACAGGCGTCCGGCGCCCCGACCGGTGGCGTCATGGCGGATGTAAATGGAGTCCTCCAGCGTAAAACGATAGGCCGGTCGCGCGCGGTAGGGCGCGGCATAGGCGAAGCCAAGCACCACACCGTCGCACTCGGCGACAAGAAAAGGCAGGCCGCGCCGTAGCACGTCGTCACGACGACGCGCGATTTCGGCGGCGTCGGGCGGCGTGATTTCGAAGGTGGCGCTGGCGTTCAGCACATGGTGTGCGTAGATCGCTTCGAACGCCTCGATATCGCCTTGTTGCGAGGGGCGGATGATCACCGCCATGGTGGGCTCCTTGCGTGCCGTTCCGGGCCCGCATTCTAGCGCGGAGCATAGCGGCACAGGTACTGCATGCTATTTTCGCGAGCGCCCCGCCGCTGCGGCGCGCCATCGCTGCATGCTATATTCGCCGCCATGGGACACCGCCTTTCAAAAATCACCACCCGCACCGGCGATAGCGGTGAAACCGGACTGGGCGACGGCAGCCGCGTCGCCAAGAACAGCCTGCGTATCGCCGCGCTCGGCGATGTCGATGAACTCAACTCGTGCATCGGGCTGCTGCTCGCGGAGGACCTGCCGGCTGCGGTGAGCGAGGCGCTGGTCGGCGTGCAACACGACTTGTTCGACCTCGGCGGCGAGGTCTGCATACCGGGCCGCGTCAGCATCAGCAACGCCCAGGTCTCCGGCCTCGAGGACCTGGTGGAGCAGTTCAACCGCGACCTGCCGCCGCTGAAGGAATTCATCCTGCCCGGGGGCACCCGCGCCGCCGGCCTTGCGCACATGGCGCGCACCATCTGCCGGCGCGCCGAGCGCGCCATCGTCGCCCTCGGCGCGGCCGAAACCGTCAGCGAAGCCTCGCGCATCTACCTCAACCGCCTGTCCGACCTGATGTTTGTGCTCGGCCGCGTCGTCAACCGGCATGGCGGCCAGACCGATGTGCTGTGGCAGCACGGCCGTGACAAAGCCGCAAGTCCGGGGTAGCCGGATGGCCATCGATTCCAGCCAGAACGACCAGTTGAAGGCCCTGCTCGCCGCCTGCGCGCGTCGCGACCAGCCGGCCTTCAAAAGCCTGTACGAACTCACATCATCGAAACTGTTTGGCGTTGCGCTGCGTATATTGAAGCGTGAAGACTGGGCAGAAGAGGTTTTGCAGGAATGTTACGTCAGCATCTGGAACCACGCGGCAGGGTATTCGGCCGGCTTGTCCGCACCGATGACCTGGATGACCAGCATCGTGCGTAACCGCTGCCTTGACTGGCTGCGCCGTCCACGCACCGAACTCACCTTTGCCGACAACGAGGACGGCAGCCATCCGCTCGATGCCGTGGCGAGCGGGGACCCCGGCCCGCTCGAGGCCTTGACGCGCAACAGCGACGCGCAGGCGCTCGGGGGCTGCCTGTCGCGCCTCGAGGCCAAACAGCGCCAGGCGGTGATGCTGGCCTTTTACGACGGCTTGTCGCACTCGGAACTGGCGGCGCAGATGCAGCAGCCCCTGGGCACGGTCAAGACCTGGGTGCGCCGCGGCCTCGAACGCCTCAAGGGCTGTCTTGCCGGCATGGGTACGGCATGAATTACCGCAAGCATCCGCAACTGATTGAAAAACTCGCCGCCGAGTACGTGCTGGGCACGCTGCGCAGCCGCGCCCGCACGCGGTTTGCGCGGCTGATGCTCGAGGACGCTGCGGTGCGCCGCAGCGTCCTCGAATGGGAGACGATGCTGACGCCGATGACGGTGGCGGTGGCCGAACGGCAACCGCCACAGCGACTGTGGCGGGCGATTGCCGCGCGCATCGCACCATCCATCGCACCGGCGCAGGTGCGCACCTCGATCTGGGACAGCCTCGGCTTCTGGCGCAACCTCGGCCTTGCCGCCACCGCCTGCACCGTGGCGCTCGTCACGGCCGGACTGCTGCGCCAGCCCGAGGTGTTGCAGGTGCCGATGGTGCTCGAGGTGCCCTCCAAGCAACGCCAGGAATCCTATGTCGCGACGCTGACCGACAAAAGCGGCAAGGTCGTCGCCGTGGCCTACGCCGCGCGCAACTCAAACGAGTTGTGGGTGCGCCGCGTGGACCTCGCGCCGGGCAGCGGGCACGCCCACGAGTTGTGGGCGCTGCCGGCGGAAAAAGGCGCGGCACCGAGGTCGCTCGGCATCATTCCCGCAGGCGACAAGGGCACGCTGCTGCTCGCCTCGGCGGCCGACCAGTCGCTGCGCGATGTGCCCGCGCTCGCCATCAGCCTGGAGCCATCGGGTGGCTCCAAAACCGGCCTGCCAACCGGGCCGGTTCTCGCCTCGGGTCCCTGCCTGAAGTTCTGGTAAGACGCGGCGTAAGACGCAGCAAAAAAACGCGGCAATCAGCTGGAAACGTGCGCCAGACGGGGCTTTCCAGCCTATGCCGGGTCAGGCCGTGGGGAGCTTGTAGTCCTTGAAGTCCTGCCGCAGCCGCGTCTTCAGCAATTTGCCGGTGGCGGTGTGCGGCAATTGCTCGACGAACACCACATCATCGGGCAGCCACCACTTGGCGATCTTGCCGTGATAGAACTTCAGCAGTTCTTCGCGCGTCAGTGTGGCGCCGGGTTTTTTGACCACCACGACCAGCGGCCGCTCGTCCCATTTGGGGTGTGCGATACCGATGACCGCCGCCTCGGCCACCCCCGGATGCGCAACCGCAATGTTCTCGAGGTCGATCGAGCTGATCCACTCACCACCGGACTTGATGACGTCCTTGGAACGGTCGGTGATCTGCATGTAACCGTCGGCGTCTATGGTGGCGACATCGCCGGTGGGAAACCAGCCGCGGCCCTGCGCATCGGCACGCAGCGGATCGCCGCCGTCACCCTTGAAATAACTCTTGCACACCCACGGACCGCGCACCATCAGGTCACCAAAGGCCTGCCCATCCCAGGGCAGCTCCGTGCCTTCGGCATCGACGATTTTCATGTCAACGCCGTAAATGGCGCGACCGGCGCGTACCTGCACCGCGTGGCGCGTGGCGGCATCCATCGCGGCGTGCCTCGCCTTGAACGTTCCGACCGTGCCAAGCGGACTCATTTCGGTCATGCCCCAGGCGTGCAGCACCTGCACGCCGTAATCGTCCTCGAAGGTGCGGATCATCGCCGGCGGGCAGGCCGAACCGCCGATGACCACGCGCTTCAGGCTGCTGAACTTCAGGCCGCCTTGCTTCATGTGCGCGAGCAGGTTGAGCCAGACCGTGGGCACGCCCGAACTGAAACTCACTCGTTCGGCCTCGAACAATTCGTACAGGCTCCTGCCGTCGAGGGCGGCGCCGGGCATCACCAGTTTCGCGCCGACAGAGGGGCAGGCGTAGGGCGCGCCCCAGGCGTTGACGTGGAACATCGGCACCACCGGCAGCACCACATCGCGCGCCGAAAAATTCATCGTGTCGGGCAGCGCCGAGCCGTAGGCGTGCAACACGGTGGAGCGATGCGAATAGAGCACGCCCTTGGGGTTGCCGGTGGTGCCCGAGGTGTAGCACAGTGACGAGGCGAGGCGCTCGTCGAGCAGCGGCCAGTCGAAGTCCCCGCTTTGCGCGGCGAGCAGTTCTTCGTAGCACAGCAGGCCGGGAATCGCCGCCTGCGGCATGTGGGCGCGGTCGGTCATCGCCACCCAGCCCTTTACGCCTTTGCACAAGGGCGCCAGTTTTTCGGCCAGCGGCACAAAACTCAGGTCGAAAAAAACGTACTGGTCCTCGGCGTGGTTGATGATGTAGGCGAGTTGCTCCGGAAACAGCCGCGGGTTGATGGTGTGGCAGACCGCGCCGGAGCCGGACACCGCAAAATAAATCTCGAAATGGCGGTAGCCGTTCCAGGCGAGGGTACCGATGCGCTCGGACTGCTGCACGCGGAGCGCCGCCAGGGCGTTGGCGAGCTGTTTTGCGCGCCGGTGCGCCTCGCGGTATGTGGTGCGGTGGATCGCGCCGCTGCCGCCGGCGTGCGGGCCCTCGACCGTGCGCGATACGATTTCGGTGTCGCCATGGTGCCGGTCCGCGTGCTCGATAAGCGACGAGATCAGCAGCGGCATGTCCATCATCAAACCCTGCAACATGAACTACTCCTCCGGTTGTATTTCTTGTCGGACCAAACTAACCGCTGCACCCCGGGGTGTCAACACAGCGGAGGTGAATGCCGGTGAAAGCGCGTAAGTGGGATAATTGCCGCCACAAAACAACCTGTCAATGCAGCCCGCACCAGCGCGGCTGCGCGGAGGAATGCCGATGAGTGCCGAGTACACCGTCAGCGGCGCGGTCGCCGTGATCACACTGAACAACCCGCCGGTCAACGGCCTTGGCTTCGACACCCGCAGCGCCATCGTCGCCGGGCTGAAAAAAGCCCTCGCTGACGAGGCCGTGGCCGCCATCGTCGTCACCGGCGCAGGCAAGGCCTTTTGCGGCGGCGCCGACATCCGCGAGTTCAACACGCCCATGGCGCTGGCCGAGCCGACGACGCGCAGCGTCATCGCCGGACTTGAAGCGGCGACCAAGCCGGTGATCGCCGCCATCCACTCGGTGGCCATGGGCGGCGGCCTCGAACTCGCCATGGGCTGCCACTTTCGCGTTGCCGCAGCCAATGCGCAAATCGCACTGCCCGAGGTCAAGCTGGGCATATTGCCGGGCGCGGGCGGCACGCAGCGCCTGCCGCGCCTCGTCGGTGTCGAGACCGCGCTCAACATGATCGTCTCGGGCACGCCGGCCAGATCGCAGGACCTTGCCGCCACCGCGCTGTTCGATCAAATGATAGCCGGCGACCGGATTGAGGACCTGTTGGCAGGCGCCATCGCCTTCGCACAACAGGTCGTCAAGGAAAAGCGGCCGCTCAAACGCGTACGCGACATCGCCATCGACTACCCCAACCACCAGGCGTTTTTCCAGTTCGCGCGTAATACCGTCGGCGCGGTCGCGAAAAACTATCCGGCGCCGTTGAAATGCGTCGAGGCCGTGGCCGCCGCGGTAACGATGAAATTCGATGACGGACTGAAGTTCGAGCGCGAATGTTTTCGCTTTCTCGTGGAAACAACCGAATCGCGGGCCTTGCGCCACGCGTTTTTCGCCGAGCGCGCGGCAGCGAAAATCCCCGATGTGCCGGCCGACACGCCGGTGCGCAGCATCAAGACGGCCGCCATCATCGGCGCCGGCACCATGGGCGGGGGCATCGCAATGAATTTCGCCAATGCCGGCATCCCGGTGACGCTGGTCGAAATGAAACAGGAAGCGCTAGATCGCGGCCTCGCCACGGTGCGCAAAAACTACGAGGGTTCGGTCAAAAAAGGCCGCCTCACCCGGGACAAGCTCGAGCAGCGCATGGGTCTGATCAAAACCTCGCTCGCTTTTGAAGACATCAGGGATGCCGACATCGTGATTGAGGCGGTGTTCGAGGACATGGCGGTCAAGGAGCAGGTGTTCAAACAGCTCGACAAGGTGATGAAGCCCGGCGCCATTCTCGCCAGCAACACCTCGACCCTCGACCTCAATGCCATCGCCGCCTTCACCAAGCGGCCGCAGGATGTCGTTGGCACGCATTTTTTCAGCCCGGCCAACGTGATGAAACTGCTGGAGATCGTGCGCGCAGAAAAAACCTCCAGGGACGTGCTCGCCACCACGCTCAAGCTTGCCAGGACCATCAAGAAGACCGGCGTGGTCTCCGGCGTCTGCGACGGTTTTATCGGCAACCGCATGCTCGAGGAATACATACGCCAGTCGCTGTTCCTCGTCGATGAGGGCGCGAGCCCGGCGCAGATTGACGGCGCGCTGCAAAAGTGGGGCCTCGCCATGGGCCCCTTCGCCATGTACGACCTCGCCGGCAACGACATCGGCTGGCATATTCGAAAGCGCCGCTACGTCGAGCGTCCGGACATGGCTTATTCGAAAATCGCCGACGCCATTTGCGAGCTCGGCCGCTTCGGGCAAAAAACCGGCTCCGGCTGGTACAAGTATGAAAAAGGCAGCCGCAAGCCCGCCCCGGACCCGCTGGTCGATGAACTCATCGTTGCGCACCGCAAGACGCTGGACATCACGCCGCGAAAAATTAGTAACGACGAAATCATCGAACGCTGCATGTATGCCCTCATCAACGAAGGGGCAAAAATTCTCGATGAGGGCATCGCCATGCGCGCCTCCGACATCGACATGGTGTATCTCACCGGCTACGGCTTTCCGCTGTGGCGCGGCGGCCCGATGTTCTACGCCGACACCGTCGGCCTGCCGCTGGTGCTGGCGGCGATGAACAGGTTCGCCGCCGGCTACCACGGCGAGTGCTGGACGCCGGCACCGCTGCTCGCAAAGCTTGCCGCCGAGGGCAAGACATTCAACTAGCCGGTGAAGGAAAAAGCTGACACCACAGAGAACACGGAGTACACGGAGTACACAGAGAAAGCAAAGGTTTTTTGAGGTTCGGGGTCCCAGTGCTTTCTGTGTTCTCTGTGGTGCAAGCTTTTTCGGAGCAGGTTATTTCAAGGACAGAAAAATGAGCTTCCAAGACGCACGCCAGACCTGGGACAAGCGCTTTGCCGGTGATGGCTATCACTTCGGCCGCGAACCGAATGCCTTTCTCGCGGCGCAACAGCCGCGGCTGGCCGCCTGCCTCGCCAACGCGCCGGGCGCGACGGCGCTGGCGGTGTCCGATGGCGAGGGTCGCAACAGCGTGTGGCTGGCGCGCCAGGCCTTCAAGGTCACCGCCTTTGATATTTCGCCGGTGGGGGTGGCCAAAGCGCGCAAGCTGGCGGCCGACGCCGGCGTGAGCGTGGACTACCGCGTAGAGGACATCAACACCTGGGACTGGGACGCCGCGCAGTACGACGTGGTCGCGATCATTTTCATCCAGTACGCGGCGCCGGCCGAGCGCGCGCGGATTTTCGCCGGTGCACTGCGCGCGCTCAAGCCCGGCGGCCTGCTGATCATCGAGGGCTACGGACTGAAGCAGCTTGAATACGCCACCGGCGGGCCCAAGGTGGCGGAGAATCTCTACACCACGGCGCTGCTGCGCGACAACTTCGCCGCGCTCGAAACCCTGCTGCTGGCCGAGCGCGACGACCATGTCAACGAAGGCGCCGGCCACGAAGGTTTGTCGGCGCTGATCGATTACGTCGGCCGCCGGCCTGGAGTAAAGATTTAGAAGACAAGCAAGCACCACGGAGAACACAGAGAGCACGGAGACCCCGGACACAAAGCAAGACCTTGGCTTTTCTCTGTGTTCTGCGTGCCCTCTGTGGTGCCGGATTTTGCAGCTTGTAATGTTGCAGCAAGGCAATTCGAGGAGAAACATGATGACCGATGCAGTGATCGTATCCACCGCGCGTACCGCCCTCGCCAAGTCCTGGCGCGGCGGTTTCAACATGACCCACGGCGCAACCCTGGGCGCTCATGTCATCAGGGCGGCCATAGACCGCGCCGGCATAGACGCCGGCGAAGTCGAGGACGTGCTGATGGGCTGCGCCAACCCCGAAGGCGCCACCGGCTGGAACATCGCGCGCCAGATCGCGCTCGCCGCCGGGTGTCCGGTGACGGTATCGGGCATCACCGTCAACCGTTTTTGCTCCTCGGGCCTGCAGACCATCGCGCTGGCGGCGCAACGCATCATCGCCGGCGAAGGCGAGGTCTATGCCGCCGGCGGCGTCGAGTCCATTTCCTGCGTGCAAAACGAAATGAACATGCACATGTTCGAGGACGTCGCGCTGAAAAAGGCCAAGCCCGAAATCTACTGGCCGATGCTGCAGACCGCCGAGACCGTGGCCAAGCGCTACAAGATAGCCCGCGACCTGCAGGACGCGTTCGGCGTGCAAAGCCAGAGCCGCGCCGCTGCGGGGCAGGCCGCAGGCCGCTTTGACGCCGAGATCGTGCCGCTCGCCACCGTCATGGGCGTCGGCGACAAGGACTCGGGCCGCATGTTCAGCAAGGAAGTGACCGTGGCGAGGGACGAGGGCATACGCGCCGACACCACCCTTGACGGCATCGCCAGCATCAAGCCGGCGGTGCAAGGGGGCAGCATCGCCGCCGGCAACGCCAGCCAGTTCTCCGACGGCGCCTCGGCGGCGATTGTGATGGATGCAAAACTCGCCGCGAAAAAAGGCCTCGCCCCGCTGGGCATATTCCGCGGCTTTGCCGTCGCCGGTTGCGAACCCGACGAAATGGGCATAGGTCCGGTGTTCGCGGTGCCCAAACTGCTCAAACGCGCCGGCCTCAAGGTCGGGGATATCGGCCTGTGGGAACTGAACGAAGCCTTTGCCGTGCAGGTGATTTACTGCCGCGACAAGCTGGGCATCGACAACGACAGGCTCAACGTCAACGGCGGCGCCATCGCCGTCGGGCACCCCTACGGCATGTCGGGCGCACGGCTCGTCGGCCATGCCCTGATCGAGGGCAAGCGCCGCGGCGTCAAATACGTCGTCGCCACCATGTGCATAGGTGGCGGCATGGGCGCGGCCGGGCTGTTTGAAGTGGCTTGAGGGTGATCGGGTAAGTCGGCAACTGAGTGATTTAGTGATTGAGTAATAGGATTATTTTCATCTAGCCATCGGCTGGAAACCCGCGTCAGACGGGCATTTCCAGCCTATTTGCCCTAATTGGAGTGATAAGCATGAGCGTAAAAAAACTGCTGGACCTGTCGGGCAGGATCGCCCTCATCACCGGCGGCTCGCGCGGCCTCGGACTGCAACTCGCAGAAGCGCTGGGTGAAATGGGTGCGCGGCTCGCCATCACTGCACGCAAGGCCGACGAGCTTGAGGAAGCCAAAACCCACCTCGCCAAGCTGGGTATAGAGGCGCTGCCGCTGGTGTGTGACCTGTCCAAGCACGACACCATCGTGCCGATGGTCGAAAAAGTGCTGGCGCATTACGGCCACATCGACATCCTCATCAACAACGCCGGCGCCACCTGGGGCGCGCCCGCCGAGGACCATCCGCTCGAGGCCTGGGAAAAACTCGTCAAGCTCAATCTCACCGGCACCTTTGTCGTAACCCAGGCCGTGGGCAAGCGCTCGATGATTCCGCGCAAATACGGCCGCATCATCACCATGGCTTCCATCGCCGGCATACGCGGCAACCCGGTGGACATGCTGGAAACCCTTGCCTACAACACCACCAAGGGCGGGCTGGTGAACTTCACCCGCGCTCTCGCCGGCGAATGGGGCGAGCACGGCATCACCGTCAACGCCATCGCGCCCGGATTCTTTCCGTCGAAAATGACGCGCGCCGCACTTGACGTCATCGGCAAGCGCATCATCGAGCGCACACCGCTCAGGCGGCTCGGCGACGACGAGGACCTGAAGGGCCTCGCCTGCCTGCTCGCCTCTGATGCATCGCGCCACATCACCGGGCAGGTGGTGGCGGTGGACGGCGGCGCCATGACGGTGTGATGGCAGCAAAAACAACAGCGACAACCGCGGTTCGACAAGCCCGGCCTGAACGGGTAAATTCGAACACACCTTCCAACCATTGCAGGCGGCGCCAGCAACACCATGAACGCACCAGAATGAACGCATCAGAACCGGAATTCGGCGTCCCCATTCCCTTTGTCGAAAACCTCGGCATACGCCTCGTCGAACGCTCGAAGGAACGCGCGATCATCTCGCTCGCCAAACGCGACAACCTGCTCAACAGCTGGGGCGCCACCCATGGCGGCGTCATCATGACCATGCTCGACCTGGTCATGAGCGTGGCGGTGCGCGGCCACTACGGCGTGCCCGGCGGCGTGCTGACGGTGGACATGAGCGTGGGCTTTCTCAATGCCAGCTATGGCGACATCACCGCCGAGGGCCGCGTGCTCAACGCCGGCAAATCAACGGCGTTTTGTGAAGCCGAGGCGCACGATCAAACCGGCAAACTCCTGTCAAAGGCGATCGGCACCTTCAAGCTGCTGCCGGTAAAGCACCCGGTCTGATCCGCCCGACGGGCGGCCTGCGCGCAGTCCGCGTCCCACCGGATTTCATGCGCGAACCGCGGCCGCGCCCGAGGCGACACGGACCGCCGGCCTGTACTAGACTTCAGAATCGCCGGCATAGACAGATGCATTGACGCAAAACGCGTGCGCACCGGATCTGCCGGCGCGCCCATGACAAGAACGGACAGCCTTGCTTTTGCATAACGCCGCACGCGCGCCGCGCACCACCCGCCCTTATGGCTGAGGTCGTCCTTTCCGGATTTTTCGCCGATCTCGCGCGGCTGTACCCCGATCTGGATACCGCTTTCCTGCGCAGCCTAGGCGGCGAGTTCGATCAGGTCAGCGTGGCCGGCGGCAGCACGCTGGTGCGCCGCGGCGACCCGTCCGACGCGCTCTATATCGTCATCAGCGGTCGGCTGCTGGCGACACAGCAGGACGAAGCCGGCGCGCTGGTGCGCCTGGGCGAAATCGGCCGCGGCGAAATGATCGGCGAGATGAGCATCCTCAGCGGCGGCACCCGCACGGCGACGGTCACCGCGCTGCGCGATTCGCGCCTGGTGCGCATCTCCAATCAGACCTTTCTCGAATTCATGCAGCGCCACCCCAGCGTGACGCGCCAGTTCATCCAGATACTGACCAGCCGGCTGACCAACCGCGCGCCGCGGCGCCAGGAAAAACTCGCCACGCTGGCGCTGGTGCCCGGCCGCGGCCTGCGCGGCTCGGACGCTTTTGCCGATTTCGCGCGCCGGCTCGAGGCGGCGCTGGGCGCCATGGTCGGCGTCGCCCTCATCGACCGCACCCGCATCGAGCTGATGTTCCCCGGCGCACTGGAACGCCCGGATGCCGACGCCGGTATCGCCAGGTGGCTCGACGACGAAGAGCAGCGCCACGACCTGCTGGTGTACATCTGCGACGAGGAGGCCTCGTCCTGGACGCACCGCTGCCTGCGCCAGGCCGATCGCGTGCTGATCATCGCACAAGCGGGCGCGGTGTCGGCCGAGCCCGAGGGCATCGAGCGTTGCCTGGATGACCGGGGCGACGGTGATGGCCAGGTCCGCGGCCGCGAACTGGTGCTGCTGCACCCTGCCGACGCCGTCGCGCCAAGCGACACCGCACGCTGGCTGGCGCTGCGCCATATCCGCCGCCACCATCACCTGCGCGCCGGCGACGCTGCGGCGATGGAACGCCTGTGCCGTCACCTGCTCGGTCGCTCGATCGGGCTCGCCCTAGGCGGCGGCGGCGCCAAGGCCTTCGCCGAAGTGGGCGTGTTGCGCGCCCTCGCCAAAGGCGGCGTGCCGGTTGATGTCATCGGCGGCACCAGCATGGGCGCGGTGATAGGCGCGCTCGCTGCGCTGGGGCAGGACCCGCGCCAGATCCACGCCACGCTGCACGACATGCTCAGGTTCAAGCCCTTCTCCGGCCTGACGCTGCCGCTGGTCTCCCTGCTCTCGGGCAAGCGCCTCGACCATGCGATGCAGGCGCTGTTCGGTAATACGGCCATCGAGGATTTGTGGCGCCGCTATTTCTGTGTCTGCTGCAACCTCACCCACGGTACGGTAAAGGCCGCCGAGACCGGCGCGCTGCGCCGCTGGGTGGCGGCGAGCAATGCCGTACCGGGCATCATGCCGCCGCTGGTGGACGGGGGCGAGTTGTTCGTCGATGGCGGCCTGATGAACAACGTGCCGGCCGACATCATGAGCAACCTCAACGCCGGGCCGGTGATCGCCGTCAATGTCAGCAACATCACCACGCTTCACGCCGGCGTGCCCGATGACACCGATCTGTCGGGCTGGAGCGTGCTGATGAACGGCCTTGCCGGACGCGGTCGCGACGCCGCCGAGTCCGCCGCTGCGCCCTCGCCTCGCCTCGGCCGCCTGCTGGTGCGCGCAATGCTGCTTGGCAGCAGCAATCACGCCGCGACCATGCGCAGTTATGCCTCGCTCTACCTCACGCCCCCGATAGACGGTGTCGATGTCGGCGACTGGGACGCACTCGATTCTCTGGTCGAGTGCGGTTACGCCTATACCAGCAAAGCACTGGAAGCATGGAACCGCGAAGCGACGACAGGCTGAAGCGCAGGACGCTGAGCACCCTGCATTACCTGCTGCTGGTCGGCGGCGCGCTGCTCCTTGTCGGCGCCAGTGCACGGACCGCCCCCTTGATGACCGCGCTAGCGCTGCCGGCCGGATGGCTGCAGTATTCGTGGTTCCGCGCCGCGCACCGGCGCATGCACCGTCCCGGCCACACGCTGTCGCGCGGCACTCTCGCGCATTTTCACCGCGGCCACCATGCTGATACAGGCTGCAACTTCGGCGTCACCACGCCGGTATGGGACCATTTGTTCGGCTCGCGCCACGTCGCAACGCGGGACCGGCCCGGCGACGGGCACTGAGGCCGTGCACGACGCACTGACGGTCGCCATCACCGATCCCTGCCCCGCCGCCGATGCCCCGCGCAATGCGCTCGAGCGCGGCTGCATGTGCTGGCTGCGCGACAGTCGCGACCTTGCCTTCGTGCGACTGGCGCTGCGCGCAAGCGCACTGCTGTCGGCATGGGTCACCATGTTGTTCATCGCACCGGGGTGGCTGGCCTGGCTGCTGGCGCCGCCCTACCTGTGGCTGCTCTACGCCAGGCCGGGCGGGCCGGTGCTGCTGATGGTACATGCGCTGGAGCACCGCACCACCTTCACTGCGGGCGGCCGCTGGCTGCAGGCCTTTCTTTGCAACGGAGTGGCGCTGCTGCAGCGCCGTGTCAGCGTACGGCCGCTCCGAACGGGCTAGGTGCCGGCATCGCGCGGCATGCGCAGCCGGATGAAATCCTCCACCGGTGAAACCCAAACCACGCCGTCACCGGGCTGGCCGGTGTGACATATTTCGTGCAGCATCGCCAGCAGCGCATCGACCTTGTCGTCGGGTGAAATGATCTCCAGGCGCACCTTGGCGGAATAATCGGCCAGTTCGCCCTTGATCCCGGGCGCTGATGGTTTGCCCGGATGGTAGCCCGAGCCCTCCACCTTGCATATGGTCATGCCCGGGAAGTCCGGTATTTTGCGAACGGCCTCGCGGATTTTTGCCAGGCGAAACGGCTGCACCACGGCCTTGATCTCTTTCATGCGAATCTCTCCTTTTAGGCTTTTTGCTTTGAGCAGGCACTGTCGCAGGGCCCCTCAGGCCTCGATGCGCTTGTCCTCGAAAAATCGGTACAGCGTGGGTACCACCACCAGCGTCAGCAGCGTCGAGGTGATGAGCCCGCCGATGACGACGATGGCCAGCGGTCGCTGCACTTCCGAACCCGGACCATCGGCAAACAGGAAAGGGATCAAACCGAGCATTGCCACGGTGGCGGTCATCATCACCGGACGAAAACGCAGCTTCGCCCCCTGCAGCACCGCGCTCGCGCGGTCGAGTCCCTCGTCCTGCAGCTTGCGGATGTAGGACACCAGCACGACGCCGTTGAGCACCGCCATGCCCCACAGCGCGATGAAACCGACCGAAGCCGGCACCGACAGGTACTCGCCGGTCAGCGCGAGGGCGAGAATGCCGCCGATGGAGGCGAAGGGCAGCACGGTGATGATCAGCGACGCGAAACGCAGCGACCGGAACAACAGGAACAGCAAAAAGAAAATCGCCGCCACCGTCACCGGCACGATCACCATCAGGTGCCCGAGCGCACGCTGCATGTTCTGGAACTGGCCGCCCCACTCAAGGTAGTAGCCCTGCGGCAGCACCACCTTGTCGCCAACGCTGGTTTGCAATTCAGCGACGAATCCGCCAAGGTCGCGGCCGGCGACGTTGATGCCGACGACGACTCGGCGCTTTCCCATGTCGCGGCTGATCTGCGCCGGTCCGTCAACAATGCGTATGCTGGCCAGCGACTCAAGCGGGAGCTGGGCGCCGTTGGGCGCGGAAAGGGTCAGGCGGCGTATCTCCTCGATCGAATCGCGAAAGCTCTCCGGCAGGCGCACCGCGGCGTTGAAGCGCCGCTCGCCCTCATAGATCTGCGTGGCAACGCGCCCGCCGATGGCCATCTCGATGACATCGTGAACATCGCTGACATTGAGCCCCTGGCGGGCGATGGCCTGGCGGTCGATTTCTATCGACAGGTACTGTTGCCCGGTGACCCGCTCGACGCGGATGTCGCGCGAACCGGTCACGGCACCGGCGACGCGGGCGATGTCATTGGCCGCCTTGCGCAGTTGCTCGAGATCATCGCCAAATATTTTCACCGCGACGTCGGCGCGCACACCGGTGACCATCTCATCGACCCGATCCGAGATCGGTTGGGCCATGGCAAGCTGGATACCCGGCAACGTCCGCAACTTGTCCTGGATGGCCGCGGCGATGGTGTCCTGGGTCCAACCCTTGGGCCACTCCGCGCGCGGCTTGAGCGACAAAATCGGATCGGCTTCATTGGGGCCCGCCGGGTCGGCCGGACTTTCGCCACGACCGAGCCGCGACACACCGGACTTGACGCCCGGCACCTCGAGCGCGAGGCGCATCGCCTCCATTTCCATTCGAATCGACTCGTCGATTGAAATATTGGGAACCCGGTCTATGGTGGGCGAGATCGAGCCCTCTTTCATTTCCGGGATGAACGCGGTGCCAAGGAAGGGCACCACGGCGAGCGTGGCGACAAACAGCGCAACGGCGCTGCCGATGGTTTTTTTCTCGTTGGCGAGTGCCCAGCCGAGCAGGCGCAGGTAGGGCCGTTTGATGAACGCGATGAAGCGCGTGTCGTGGTCGGAGCCGCCCTTGAGCACGAAACTGGCGAGGGCCGGCGAGAGCGTGAGCGAGAGCACCAGCGATACCGCAAGCGCGATGGCGATGGTGTAGGCGAGCGGCGCGAACATCTTGCCTTCCATGCCTTGCAGCGTC
>CAYLPI010000034.1:25790-29085 GCA_964385505.1 uncultured Bordetella sp. | reverse complement strand
GTGTCGGGGCGTGTCAGGATACCCGGTATGCACCTCGCGCCAGCCGGCATCACTGCGAATGAACTTATCAACGAGTACTGCGGCGGCATGCTGGCCGGGCACAGTTTTTACGCCTACCTGCCGGGCGGCGCCTCGGGCGGTATCCTGCCGGCGAGCATGGCCGACCATCCGCTCGACTTTGACACGCTGCAACCTCACGGCTGCTTCATCGGCTCGGCGGCGGTGATGATCCTGTCGGACAAGGATCGCGCACTCGATGCGGCGAAAAACATGATGCGTTTTTTCCGCGACGAGTCCTGCGGCCAGTGCACGCCCTGCCGCGTCGGCACGGCCAAGGCGCTGACGCTGCTCGATGCGCCGCGCTGGGACAAGGCGCTGCTGGCTGAATTGTCGCAGGCGATGATGGACGCCTCGATCTGCGGCCTCGGCCAGGCGGCACCCAATCCGGTGCTGAGCGTGATCAAACACTTTGCCCACGAAATAGAATGAGCGCGGGAGCATAGCGATGGACAGATTAGGCAAACAGCAGCAGGCGACCATGCCGGTTGAGTTCAAGCTCAACGGCAAAAGCGTGGTCGGCCGCGCCGACGAGACCATCATTGAGACGGCGAAAAATTACGGCGTCGAGATCCCGCACCTTTGCTACCAAGAGGGCATGCGCGCGGACGGCAACTGCCGCGCCTGTGTCGTGGAGATCAAGGGCGAGCGCGCTCTGGCGCCCTCGTGCTGCCGCTATCCGAAGGACGGCATGGAGGTGGTCACCGACAACGCGCGCGCGCTGACCTCGCAGAAAATGGTGCTCGAACTGCTGCTCTCGGACATGCCGGCCGAACGCCACACGCGTGAGTCCGAACTCGACATGTGGGCGAAAAAACTCGACATGGGCCTGCCGCGATTCCAGGCGCGCCACCAGCTCAAACAGGACATCTCGCACCCGGCCATCGCCGTCAACCTTGACTCGTGCATACAGTGCAACCGCTGCGTGCGCGCCTGCCGCGAAGAGCAGGTTAACGACGTCATCGGCTACGCCTTTCGCGGCGAGCATTCGAAGATTGTTTTCGACTTTGACGACCCGATGGGCGCCTCGACCTGCGTCGCCTGCGGCGAGTGCGTGCAGGCCTGCCCCACCGGCGCACTGATGCCGGCGCGCGACGCCGGCATGATTGTGGCCGACAAGACCGTCGATTCGGTCTGCCCGTATTGCGGCGTCGGCTGCCAGCTGACTTACCACGTCAAGGACAACACCATCATCCAGGTGCAGGGCCGCGACGGCCCGGCCAACGACGGCCGGCTGTGCGTCAAGGGTCGTTACGGCTTCGACTACGCCCACCACCGCCAGCGCCTGACCATGCCGCTGATCCGCAGGCCCGGCGTCAAAAAGTCCGCCGACTTTGTCATGGACCCCGACAACTGGCGCGAGGTGTTCCGCGAAGCGAGCTGGGAAGAGGCCCTTGCACTGGCCGCCGGCGGACTGAAAAAAATTATCGACTCCGCGCCCGACGGCCGTTACGCGCTCGCCGGCTTCGGCTCGGCCAAGGGCTCGAACGAAGAGGCTTATCTCTTTCAGAAGCTGATCCGCACCGGCTTTGGCACCAACAACGTTGACCACTGTACGCGGCTGTGCCATGCCTCGAGCGTGGCTGCGCTGATGGAAGGGGTGAGTTCGGGCGCCGTGTCCAACCCGGTGCGCGACGTCGAAAACGCCGAGGTCATTTTCCTCATCGGCGCCAATCCCACGGTCAACCACCCGGTGGCCGCGACCTGGCTCAAGAACGCGGTCAAAAAGGGCAGCAAGCTGATTGTCGCCGACCCGCGCCGCACCGAACTGGCGCGCCACGCCGAGCATATGCTGCAGTTCAAGGCCGACACCGACGTGGCACTGCTCAACGCCATGCTGCACGTGGTGGTGGAAGAGGGGCTTGCCGACATGGCGTTTATCCGCGACCGCACTTCGGGCTACGAAGAACTGGCGAAGAACGTCAGGAAATTTTCGCCCGAGCTGATGGCGCCGGTATGCGGCATACCAGCCGAGAAAATTCGCGAAGTGACGCGGCTCTATGCGACGTCCCGAGCATCGATCATCCTGTGGGGCATGGGCATTTCGCAGCACATCCACGGCACCGACAACGCGCGCTGCCTGATTGCGCTGGCCATGGTGACCGGGCAGATCGGCAAGCCCGGTTCCGGCCTGCACCCCTTGCGCGGCCAGAACAACGTGCAGGGGGCATCCGACGCCGGATTGATTCCGATGTTCTACCCCGACTATCAGCGCGTCGCCACCACCGAGGCGCGCGAGCGCTTTGAAAAACTCTGGGGCATGGCCCTCGACCCCAAGCCCGGCCTGACGGTGGTTGAAATCGTCAACGCCGCCTGCGAGGGAAAGATCCGCGGGATGTACATCATGGGCGAGAATCCGGCGCTGTCCGATCCGGATGCCGATCATGCCCGCGCCGGGCTCGCATCACTCGATCACCTGGTGGTGCAGGATATTTTCCTGACCGAGACGGCGTATCTCGCCGACGTGGTGCTGCCGGCCACGGCCTGGCCGGAGAAGGACGGCACCGTCACCAACACCGACCGCCTGGTGCAACTTGGCCGCAAGGCGGTAGACGCGCCGGGCGAGGCCAGGCCGGACTTGTGGATCATCGTCGAACTGGCCAAACGCCTCGGACTTGGCTGGACGTACTCACACCCGCGCGATGTCTTCAACGAAATGCGCAAAGGCATGGACTCCATCGCCGGCATCACCTGGGAGCGGCTCGAGCGCGACTCGTCGGTCACCTATCCGTGCGAGAACGAGGGCGACCCGGGCACCTCGGTGATCTTCACCGAAAATTTCCCGACCGCCACCGGCCGCGCCAGGCTGGTGCCGGCCGACTTCATCACCGCGGCCGAGCAGCCCGACGCCGACTACCCGATGGTGCTGATCACCGGGCGCCAGCTCGAGCACTGGCACACCGGCTCGATGACGCGCCGCGCCGGTGTGCTCGATGCGATCGAGCCCGAACCGGTGGCCTCGATGAATTCGCTCGACATGGCGCGCCTTGGCATCAAACCCGGTGCGGTGGTCACCGTGGCCTCGCGTCGCGGCAGCATCGCGCTGTATGCGCGCGCCGACGAGGGCACGCCGACCGGGGCGATATTCATCCCGTTCTGCTACTACGAGGCTTCGGCCAACAAACTGACCAATCCGGCGCTCGACCCCGTTGGCAAGATTCCCGAGTTCAAGTATTGCGCGGTGAAAGTGAGCAAGGGCGGTGCGACGCCGCAGCAGGCGAGTTATGGCGGCGGGCAG
>CAYLPI010000034.1:0-25780 GCA_964385505.1 uncultured Bordetella sp. | reverse complement strand
AAAAGACATGAATTTGCCTTTGCAGGGCAGCGCAACGGAAGATCAAATCATCAACCAAAGGAGACAGCAACATGCCAAGTGATATCGAAATTGCCCAGGCCGGCACAATGGTGCGCATCGCCAAACTCGCCAAGGAAAAACTGGGTATCGGCGAGGAGCACCTCGAGCCCTACGGCCATTTCAAGGCCAAGGTCTCGCTGCCCTACATCGATACGCTAAAGGACAAGAAGGACGGCAAGCTGATCCTCGTCACGGCGATCAGCCCGACGCCCGCCGGCGAGGGCAAGACCACCACCACCGTGGGTCTTGGCGACGCCCTCAACCACATTGGCAAGAAGGCGATGATCTGCCTGCGCGAGCCCTCGCTCGGCCCGGTGTTCGGCGTGAAGGGCGGCGCGGCCGGCGGCGGTTATGCGCAGGTGGTGCCGATGGAGGACATCAACCTGCACTTTACCGGCGACTTTTCGGCCATTGCGCTCGCCAACGACCTGCTCGCCGCGCTGCTCGACAACCACATCCACCACGGCAACGAACTGGGCATAGACGTGCGCCGCATCCAGTGGAAGCGTGTCGTGGACATGAACGACCGCGCGCTGCGCGAAATCGTCGCCTCGCTCGGCGGCCCGGGTAACGGTTACCCGCGCTCGGATGGCTTTGACATCGTCGTTGCCTCCGAAGTGATGGCGATTTTCTGCCTCGCCACCTCGCTTGAGGACATGAAAAAACGCCTCGGCAACATTGTCGTCGGCTACACCCGCGAGCAAAAGCCGGTTTACGCGCGCGACCTTCAGGCCCATGGCGCGATGACCGTGCTGTTGAAGGACGCGCTCGCACCCAACCTGGTGCAGACGCTGGAGAACAACCCGGCCTTCGTGCACGGCGGCCCGTTCGCCAACATCGCGCACGGCTGCAACACCGTGATCGCGACGCAGGCCGCGTTGAAGCTCGCCGACTATGTGGTCACCGAAGCGGGCTTTGGCGCCGACCTCGGCGCCGAGAAATTCATCGACATCAAGTGCCGCAAGTCGGGCCTGCGCCCTTCGGCGGCGGTCATTGTCGCCACGGTGCGCGCGATGAAGTACCACGGCGGCGCCGACCTGAAGACCATCACCGAGGAAAACCTCGCTGCGCTGGACAAGGGCATTGTCAACCTCGAGCGCCACGTCGAGAACGTGACCAAGGTCTACGGTATCCCCTGCGTGGTGTCGATCAACAAATTCAACAGTGACACCGCAGCCGAGATCGAAATGCTCAAGGCGCGCATGTCAAAGCTGGGCGTCAAGGTGGTGCTGGCGACGCACTGGGGCGACGGCGGCAAGGGCGCGGCCGAACTGGCCAACATCGTGGTCGGGCTGTGCGAGCAGAAATCCAGCGTGACTTTCGTTTACGACGAAGAGGACACGCTGTGGGACAAGATCGGCAAGATCGCGAAAAAGGTCTATCGCGCGAGCGAAGTGACGGCCGACGCCAAGGTGCGCGGCCAGATCAAGAAGCTGCAGGAGGACGGTTACGGCCACTATCCGGTGTGCGTGGCGAAGACGCAGTATTCCTTTTCGACCGACGCGCAGTTGCGCGGCGCGCCGGAAAACCATTCGATCAACATTCGCGAGGTGCGGCTTGCCGCAGGCGCGGAGTTCGTGGTGATGGTCTGCGGCGACATCATGACCATGCCGGGGCTGCCGAAAGTTCCGTCGGCCAGCAAGATCGACCTCGTTGACGGCAAGGTGGTCGGTCTGTTCTGACCGGGCGGGACAAGGCGGCACGACAAGGGGGCTGCGGCCCCCTTGTTTTTTGGCGCGGCGACGCTCGCGCGCCTCTGCGATCATCCGGTTTTCATCGTTCACGGTTAAACTCGGTCAATGAATGCACCGGTATCGCAGCAACAACCCAGGCGGCGCGACGGACTGACGCTGACGGTGCTGGCGGCGGTGCAGTTCGGCATGGTGCTCGATTTCATGCTGATGATGCCGCTCGGGCCGCAGTTCATGCGCCTGTTTCAGATTACGCCGACGCAGTTCGGCTTTCTCGTGTCCATTTATACGGTGTGCGGCAGCCTCGCCGGCCTGATGGCGGCCTTTGTCGTTGACCGCTTTGACCGCAAGCGCACGCTGACGCTGCTGCTCGGCTGCTTTGCCGTGACCGCGTTGTTTTGCGCCAACGCCGAAAGCTATGCCGGCCTTTTGGCGGCGCGCGCGGTGGCCGGCGCCTTTGGCGGTGTATTGTCCTCGACGGTGCTGGCGATTGTCAGCGATGTCATTCCCGAGGGGCGGCGCGGCAAGGCGCTGGGCGTGGTGATGTCGGCGTTTTCGCTGGCCTCGGTGTTCGGCCTGCCGCTCAGCCTTTACCTTGCCACCCATTTTGGCTGGCATATGCCGTTTTATGTCATTGCCGGCCTGATGGCGGTGATGCTGGCACTGGCGGTCTGGGTGCTGCCGCCGGTGCGCGGGCATATCGAGGGCGCGCGCGGCCGCCGTCCGCTGCAGCAATTGCGCATGGTTTTTGGCAACCGCAACCACCTGCTTGCCTATGCCTTCGCCTCGGTGATGATGTTCGCCGGCTTCATCGTCATCCCCTTCGTCAGTCCCTATATGGTCTCCAACGTCGGGGTGAAGGAGGACGAACTGGCGTTACTGTATTTCGTCGGCGGCATTGTCACGCTGTTGGTGCAGCGCACCGCGGGCCGGATGTCAGACCTGCATGGCAAGCGGCGCGTATTCATGACCTTCAGCCTGCTGTCCATCCTGCCGCTGCTGCTGACCACGCACCTGCCGCCGCTGCCGCTGTGGGCGGCACTGCTCGCCTCGACCATTTTCATGTCCATCGTATCCAGCCGTTTTGTGCCGGCCATGGCCATCATCACCTCGGCCGCCGACCCGCGCATGCGCGGCAGTTTCATGAGCTTTTACAGCGCCATCCAGCAGATGAGTTCGGGACTGGCGGTGTTCCTCGGCAGCCTGATCATCGGCCGCACCGCCGGCGGCGAATTGACGCATTACGGCACGTTGGGCTGGATTGCGGTGGCCTTTACGTTTGTAGCGATGGCGCTGGCGCGGCGCATCCGCGGCCACGAGCAGGCGAGGGCCCCGGCCTGAACCGGGCGGCGGGGGCAGGGCTGCAAGTGAGCGCGCCGGAAAAGCGTGATAATCGTGCCGTAAGCCCTGATTGAAGCCCTGATTGAAGTCCTGATTGACGCTCTGATTGACGCTCTGATTGACGCCCTGATTGGTGCATTGATCGCTTTACTGAACACAGACCCGAGCGGCACGACACGATGCCGCCGGTACTGATCGGAGGAGGTGCCCTTGGAAAAGATCTGGCTCAAGTCCTATCCGCCGGGTGTGCCGGCTGAAATCGATTTTCGGCAGTTCAAGTCGATCGGCGAACTGTTTGAAAAAAGCTGCGCCAAGTTCCGCGACCGCCCGGCGTATATCAACATGGGCAAGACGCTGAGCTTCGGCGAACTGGAACACCTCGCCACGGCTTTCGGCGCCTGGCTGCAGCAGCAGGGCCTCGCGCGTGGTGCGCGCGTCGCGATCATGATGCCCAACTGCCTGCAGTACCCGGTATGCGTGTTCGGCGCGCTGCGCGCCGGTTACGTCGTGGTCAACGTCAACCCGCTGTACACGGCGCGCGAGCTCGAGCACCAATTGAAGGATTCCGGCGCCGAGGCGATCGTGATCCTCGAAAATTTCGCCCATGTGCTGCAGCAGGTGCAGGCAAAGACCGGAGTCAGGCACGTCGTGGTCGCGGCACTCGGTGACATGCTCGGCATCAAGGGCCTGCTGGTGAACTTTGTGCTGCGCAAGATCAAAAAGATGGTGCCGGCGTATTCGCTGCCGGCTGCGCACCGTTTCAATGACGTCATTGACGCGGGGCGGCGGCTCGATCTGAAAAAAGTCGAGGTCGGACAGGAGGACATCGCCTTTTTGCAGTACACCGGCGGCACCACCGGTGTGTCCAAGGGGGCGACGCTCGTCCATCGCAATCTGCTGGCCAACCTGGAGCAGAGCACGGCCTGGGTGCGGCCGTTCCTGAAAGAGTCGGAAACGCAGATCATCATCACCGCGCTGCCCCTGTATCACATCTTTTCCCTGACGGCGAACTGCCTCAAGATGATGCGCGTCGGCGGCTGCAACGTGCTGATCACCAACCCGCGCGACATACCGGCCTTTGTCAAGGAGCTGGCGAAGCACAAATTCACCATGTTCACCGGCGTCAACACGCTGTTCAATGCGCTGCTCAACCATCCGGACTTTGCCAAGCTCGACTTCTCCAGCCTGAAGCTCGCCCTCGGTGGCGGCATGGCGGTGCAAAAGGCGGTTGCAGACCGCTGGAAGCAGGTGACGGGCAGCACCCTGGTGGAGGCCTACGGCTTGTCGGAGACCTCACCCGGGGCGACCATCAATCCCATCGACCTGAAGGAATACAACGGCGCGATAGGGCTGCCGCTGCCCTCGACAATGATTACCATCCGCGACGACGAGGGGCGCGAACTGGCGCCGGGCGAGACCGGCGAAATCTGCATCGCCGGACCGCAGGTGATGACCGGCTACTGGAACAGTCCGGCGGAAACGGCGCGGGTGATGACCGCCGACGGCGCGTTTCGCACCGGTGACATCGGCGTCATGGACACCGAGGGCTATGTGCGCATCGTTGATCGCAAAAAGGACATGATCCTGGTCTCCGGCTTCAACGTCTATCCGAACGAAATCGAGGGCGTGGTGGCGATGCATGCCGGCGTGCTCGAGTGCGCGGTGGTCGGCGTGCCCGACGAGCACTCGGGTGAGGCGGTGAAGCTGTTTGTCGTCAAAAAAGACCCGGCGCTGACCGAGGCCGACCTGTTGCAGCATTGCAGGGACAACCTGACCGGCTACAAGCGGCCCAAGTTCGTGGTGTTCCGGACCGAGTTGCCCAAGACCAATGTCGGCAAAATACTGAGGCGCGCGTTGCGGGACGAAAAGGCGGCCTGAGCGCGGCCCGGGGCGGCGCAAAAAAACACTACAATACGCGGGCCCTGTCAGCCGGTCGGCGGCTCGTATGCGACTACAACTGCGCACTCGCCGACCTGCACACCCGCCGCGGATTCACCCCGCGCCTCTTCCGTTATGCGCTGCTGATGCAAAAAAACCTTCTTCCCGGCGTTGCGCTGATCCTGGTGTCTGTTCTTTCCTGGGGCGGTCAGGCGCCGGTCAGCAAGATCGCCCTCGAGTACGTTGACGGCTATGCGCTGACGCTCGCGCGCAACCTGCTGGCCCTGCCGATTTTCGCCGCTTTGCTCCTCTGGCGCGAGGGCCGCGCGGCGTTTGCCTACGACGGTGGATTTGTCGCCTCGACGTTCTACGGCACGCTGGGCTTTGTCGGCTTCGGATTGTTGTTTTTCATCGGCGTCAGTTACAGCCTGCCCGAGCACGCGGTCATCATTCTGTCGTTGCAACCGGCGCTGGCGGCGCTGTGGCAATGGTTGGCGCGGGGCCGCCGTCCGCCGGCGTTTACACTGGCCTGCATTGCGCTTTGCGTTTGCGGCCTGCTGCTGGTCGTGACCAAGGGCAATCTTGCCGCGACGCTCGATAGCGGCACCTGGTTTGGCGATCTGCTGCTCTTTGGCGCGGCCTTGTGCTGGATGGTTTACACCGCAGGTGTGGCGCGCTTCGCCCATTGGTCGCCGCTGCGTTACACCACCATGTCGGCACTGCCGGCGGCGCTGGTGCTGGTGGTCGTCGTCGCTGCGGCGGGCCTGGCCGGTCAGACCCATCTGCCATCGATGGCCGCAGTCGATGCCATCGGCGCGCATATGGCTTTTCTGGTGCTGGTGACTGCCGTGGTGGCCGGCATCGCCTGGAACGCCGGTGTGCGCGAATTGGGGGCGCTCAACGCCTTGTTGCTGGGCAATCTGGTGCCGGTGGTGACATTTGCCATCCGCATCGCCCAGGGCCATCATTTCCTGGCTATCGAGTTTTTCGGTGCCGGTCTGGTGATTGTCTCGCTGGTCGCAAATAATGTTTATACGCGTCAGAGGCTTGGGAAAAATTCTAGGCGGCGGGAGATGGCTTCAAAAGTTCGAAAAGATGGGTGAATCCAGTCCTATGCCGCAGTGCAGCAAAAGCGTGAATCTGTTATAAAGGCGGCTGTGAATTCCGCATTGAAAGGCGAGGATGCTCTACGCAATCCATGAAATGCAACACGCGATGCTGGCGCCCTGGGTCAGTTTCGCCGAAGCGAGCCTGGGCCTCTACACCAGCCCGTTCAGCCCTTTGTCGTATTTTCCGGTGTCGCAGCGCCTCGCCGCGGGCAGCGAACTGATGTTGCGACTGACGCAGCGCTACACCAAACCGCTGTGGCAGATTGACGAAACCGTGGTTGATGGCGAGTCGGTCGCGGTGTTTGATGTCCTCGCGCTGGACAAGCCGTTTTGCAAGCTGATCCACTTTGAGCGTGCGCTGATCAAAAAGCGCAAGGACCCGAAAGTCCTGCTGGTGGCGCCGCTGTCAGGACACCACGCCACGCTGCTGCGTGACACCGTGCGCACGATGCTGCCCGACCATGATGTCTATGTCACCGACTGGGTCGATGCGCGCATGGTGCCGGTCACAGAAGGGCCGTTCCATCTCGCTGATTACGTCGATTACATCCGCCAGTTCGTGAACTTCGTCGGTGAGGGTGTGCACGTCATATCCGTATGTCAGCCGACGGTGCCGGTGCTGGCGGCAATATCGCTGATCGCGCAGCACGACGACCCGGTCAAGCCGCGCAGCATGACCATGATGGGCGGCCCCATTGATGCGCGCAAAAGCCCCACCGCCGTCAACAACCTTGCCACTGAAAAGCCGCTCTCCTGGTTCAAGCGCACCCTAATCCAGCGCGTGCCGCTGAAATATCCGGGTTACATGCGCGAGGTCTATCCGGGCTTTTTGCAGCACACCGGCTTTGTCGCGATGAATCCGTCCCGCCATGCCGAGGCGCACTGGGATTTCTACAACCACCTGGTAGAGGGGGACGGCGAGCCGGCCGAGGCGCATCGCAAGTTCTACGATGAGTACAACGCCGTGCTCGACATGCCGGCCGAGTACTACATCGACACCATCAAGACGGTATTCCAGGAATTTGCCCTGCCCAAGGGGCGCATGTTCGTGCGCGAGGAACTGGTCAAGCCGGCGGCGATCAGGAAAACCGCGCTGCTGACCATAGAGGGCGAGTTCGACGACATTTCCGGCAACGGCCAGACTGCGGCGGCGCACGACTTGTGCACCGGTCTGCCGGCGAAGATGCGCGATCATTTTCTGGTACCCAAGGTCGGGCATTACGGTATTTTCAGCGGCCGGCGCTGGCGCGAAGTGATCTACCCGCATATCCGCGACTTTATTCGCAAGCACGACTAGCCGGTTTTTTCTCGCCGGCAGCGGTGCGGCAATAGGCTGGAGATGGCCGTCCCTAGGGCGTTTCCGGTTACCCTTATTCCCGCAAAGGTGGGAATCCGGTGTCTTGGTTCTTCTCTTCGCGTTCGGTGACGCTGCTTTTGAGTCGGGGTGTTTCGCCCCCTTTTGTGTGGGGGGGGCGAGTCACTTCTTTTGCTTCGCTTCGCCAAAAGAAGTAACCAAGAAAAGGCGACCCGGAGGGGACGGCCCCCGGCTGGTGTCGTCATAGTATTCCAATAGCGATGGCAGGGGACCCCGAAGGGGCGGCATCGGGGGTGTGCTTTCTTGGCTTGCGGTCTTCGACCGAAGGAAGTCCCCGGAGGGGATGCACAAGCAAAGAAAGTGAGTCGCCCCCCAGCAAGGGGGCGAAACACCAAAGTAAAAAGCAGCGACACTGAACAAGCAGCAGCAAACGGTTCAGCAGACAAATCCGACCGCGCGATAAACGCGCTAGGAATAGCTAAACATACGCCAGTAACCTGCCACAACAAATCACCCCCACCCACAACAATAGCGACAGGGCCGCCGATGCCCTGGCCGCAAGCGGCGCGCTGTTGCCTGTCTGCCAACCGTCCACGCCCTGGTAAGGGCCCATGTGAAACCACAGCGCGTTGCACGCGGCGAGGCTGAGCAGGATCATCTTGGTGATGAAGGCGGTGTTGGAAATAAAATCACCGGCGTGGGCGATGAACATCAGCAAGCCGCTTGGCACGATCAGCAGCAGCGCGCCCAGCGTCCAGGGCAGGATGTGGCGCGCCAGCGCTCTCACCGGGATGGACTTGGACAGCCCCAGCACGCGCAGATCCAGCATTGCCACCGAGCCGGCGAGCAGCACAAAGCCGAGGATGTGGATGATTTCGACTATCGGATACATCCACAGCGAGTGGCGCATTGCCACGGCGAGCGGCAGGGCCTCTAAGGCGGCGAGCGGGGTGCCCGGGCTGAGCACGGGTTAGCGCAGTTCTACGGTTTTGCCGTCGATGATGATGCGCTCGGCGCGCATTTCATCGGGTTTGCTGCGGTTGGCATAGCCGACGACGGTGGCGGTGTTGCCGGTCTTGAGCATGGTTTGCGTCAGGCCGCGTGCCTCCATGCGCGAGGGCGGCGCCAGCACCGCCTGCCAGGTCTTGCCCGGGGTCTCGAGCTGGATATGGCCGTGGGGGTGCTCGTAGCCGGCGGCTTTGATCACGCCGGTCAGGCGCAGTTCGCGGCTGTTGTCGTATTCGCTCCAGCCATGGTGCGCGGAGACGAGGCCGGACAGCAGCGCGGATACGGCGAGGCCGCCAAGCAGAAGCGGGATTTTGGGGATGTGCATGAGGGCTCCGTTGCGGGGGATTAGAATGGGGTTTGGACCGGCACACGACGCGCCGGTTCAGTAGGCCGGTAGAAGAGCGAAGAGTAACGGAAAGTCTGCGCTCATCAAACAGTCCGCCGATGCCGCACCCGCAAACCCTGAGCCGATGCCAATCATGACCAAGCGGATCATCAGTCTGACTTGCGCCCTTGCCCTGCTGGGGCTGCCTCGGCCGGTTCTGGCGCAGGAGGCGCCCGAGGGTATCGGGCAGAGCGTGCAGCACGTCCTTGATGCGGCCGAACTGCCGTTGGTGCCCGGCGCACGCTACGAATTCGACCTGACGCTGGCGGCCTTTGCGCAGGGGCGCTGGGACGGCAAAATCATCCTGGGCGCCGCCCGCCAGGCGGCCGAAATCCTGGCGCAATGCGGGGTGCGCACGACCCGCGTCGAGTTGCGTCTCGTTGATGCACCGCGCCACTATCGGTTTTATTTCACGCCGGTGTCGCGCCGTCTTGCCCGTGTGCTGCAACTGCCGCGGCCGGCCGCGTACTTTGCCGATGACACGCTCAACCAGCCGGCGTTCGAGGCCGAAGCCATAGGCCGCGGCAACAGCCGCACGCGGCCGGAACTGGAGGGCACGGTCTGGCTGACCCACGGCGTGCGCGAACCGGGTGTCGCCCTGGCGCATGAACTGGCCCATGTGCTGATGGATTCGGGCGAGCATTCGCAGTTGCCTGACAACCTGATGCTGCCGGACACCGCGGCCACCCACACCCGGCTCGATCCGATGCAATGCGCGCTCTTGACTGCGGCCGGTGCGCAGCAGGGCTTGCTGAGGGCGTTGCCGCGCTGAAGGGCTGCGGCAGGCAGGCGCGGATTTTTTCCCGGCCGCCGGGAAAGAGATTGAGCATGCCGCTGTTGTCGTGTTCCAGCGCGGCATAGTCGAGCGCGAGAAACTCGGCGGTAAGCGCCGCGAGCCGGTCCGAGAGCACGCGCGATTGCGGGTCCAGCCCGGTGATCAGTGCCGGCGCGGTCGGTGCGCTGGCAATGGTGCGCACCGCCAGGTCGGGGCGGTGTTTGCGCAGCAGCAGTACCAGTCGCCAGATGTCGCCGCTGCAGAAGGAGGTTTGCCGCGTGCGTCCGGCCGAGCTGCGATTGATCGGATAACAGTCGTGAACAAGAATCATCGACTGCGGCGCGCAATGGCGCTCGAGGTTGATGAAGTCGCGCAGCGCGTACTCGAAATTATGCATGCCCTCGATCAAGGCCATGTCCACCGCCAGTCCGCCCAGTCCGGCGCGCAGGTCGTGGCCGGCGCGAAAAAATCATCGCTGGTGCGGGCGTGAATGCGTGCGTTGGCATGGAGCACAGCGCTGATCTGCGGCTGCGGGTCAATACTTATGGCGAGGGTTTGCGGTGCCGCCAGCAGCAGGGTCTGCGCCTTGAACACGCCGATTTCGACGTAATTACGCGGCCGCAGCTCGCGGTGCATGCGCGCCAGCAGCACGACATAGCCCTCACCCCCGCATTTCCAGCGCGCTGAGCAGCCGGCGCACCCTGTAATTCAAACCTGCGCGCCTCAAGCACAGCCTCTTGCCCGGCGGCCGGTTGCGTGGCGAACCCTTGTTCCAGCAGGTCGAGTGCGCGCAGGTACAGCTCTCGGGCTTCATCGCGTCTGCCGCGCAAAGAGACGATGGTGCCAAGAGCGCTCAGCGCGTCGATGTTGTCAGGTGCGTACGAGAGCAGCCTGCGATAACAGGCTGCGGCCTGCGCCGTCTCCGCGGCCGCCATGTGCCGCTGCGCGGGTCGCAGCAGTTTCGCCTTATGTTGCGCGCCGCCTGACGGGTATAGCAACTGCGCCAGGAGGTTTCCGAGCATGATGGATTTGATCTTAGCTCAGATCGACCGGCGTACCAGCAGCAGGTAGGCGGCGAGCGAGCCGAGCGAGGCGAGGCCGATGGCGCAGGCCATGGCGAGGCTTGTGCCGTCATGAAACTGCGCGGCGATGAAGCCGTAGGCGGCGCCGGTCGCCATTTGTGCGAAGCCGAGCAGCGCCGAGGCGGTGCCGGCAATTTTTGGAAACGGCGCGATGGCGCCTGCGGTGGCAGCCGGGTTGATGATGCCGGTGCCGCACAACAACAGCGCGAGCGGCAGCAGCAGCGCCGCGAGGTGCTGCACGCCGGCGAGGGCGAGGCCCGCCATCAGGCAGCCGGCGATGGCGCTCACCAGGCTGCCGATGCCGACCAGACGGTCCACACCGAGGCGGCTGGCAAGGCGTGCCGCAATCAGCGTGCCGAGCAGGTAGCCGGGCACGGAGAGGCCGAACAGCACGCCGAAGCGCTGCGGTGAAATGCCCAGCGCGCCGATCAACACGAACGAGGACATCGACAGCCAGGTGAATATGGCGCAGTAACCACAGGCGAAGCACAGCATGAAACCGGTGAAGCGGCGGCTGCGCAGCAGGCGCAGGTAATTGGCGAGCAACTGGCGCGCCTGCGTCGCCGAAGGATCGCGGTGGGTGTTGCTCTCCTCGAGCAGCAGTGCGCTGCTCACGAGCAGTACGACACCAACGGCGAACAGCGCGGCGAAATTGGCGCGCCAGCCGAACGCCGCTTCGAGCAGACCGCCGAGCATGGGCCCGAAGATCGGTGCCATCGAGGTGCCGGCGAGGACGTAGCCAAGGGTGCGCGCGGCGCCGGCGCCGCCGTAGATGTCGCGGATGATGGCGCGGCCGATGACCGTGCTGGCGCAGGCACCCATGGCCTGGAAGAAGCGCGCGATGATGAGCCACTCTATGGATGGCGCACTCATGCAGCCAAGGGTGGCGGTGACATAAATGACGATGCCACCGAGCAGCAGCGGGCGCCGGCCGAAGCGGTCGGACAGCGGGCCGTAGGCCAGTTGTGACAGTGCGAAGGCGACAATGAACACCGACAGCGTCAACTGCGCCTGCGGCACGCCGATGTCGAAGTAGCGCCGCAGTGCCGGCAGTGACGCGAGATACATGTCGGTCGAGAGCGGCAGCAGCATGAAGCCCAGGATGATCATGGCGATCACCCCGGGATGGCGCAGTGGCAGCCGGGTCATGTCAGGGCGACCCTTCGCCCGGCGTGCGGGCGTCGCTGCCGGCGTCCGCGGGCCGGTACATGGTGCGGCCTATCTCGCCGGTTTGCTGTAGAGCGCGACCTGCTGCTCAATCGCGCCGAACACGCTGCGGCCCTCGGCATCGAGCATGTCGATTTTGACGCGGTCGCCAAACTTCAGGTACGACGTCTCGGGTTGGCCCTTCTCGACGGTTTCGAGCGCGCGCAATTCGGCGATGCAGGCGTGTCCGGTCTTGTAGCCGTAGTTTGAAATGGTGCCCGAGCCGATTACCGTGCCGGCGCCCAGCGGCCGGGTTTTCGCGGCATGGGCGATGAGCTTGTGGAAACCGAACTGCATGTCAGTGCCGCAGTCGGGCGTGCCGAAGGGCTGCTCGTTGACATGGATACTGAGGGCGCGGCGAACGCGCTTGCCATCCCAGGCCTCACCCAGTTCGTCCGGCGTGATTGCCACCGGCGCAAAGGCGGTGGCGCCCTTGCCGTTGATAAAGCCGAAACCCTTGCCCAGTTCGGCCGCAATCAGGTTACGCAGCGACACGTCGTTGAGCAACATCAGCAGACGGATGTGTTCGGAGGCCTTGTCCGAGGCGACGCCCATCGGCACGTCGTCGAGCACCACGGCGACCTCGGCCTCGAGGTCTATGCCCCAGTCTTCCGACAAGGCCTCGATCGGGTCGCGCGGGCCGATGAAATAGTCCGAGTTTCCCTGGTACATGAGCGGGTCTTTCTTGAACTCGGGCGGCATGGTGGCGCCGCGCGCCTTGCGCACAAGTTCGACGTGGGCGAGGTAGGCGCTGCCGTCCAGCCACTGGTGCGCGCGCGGCAGTGGCGCCGCAAATTGTGCGAAGTCGGGTTCGAATACGCGCGCCCCGGACGGATTGCGGTTGAGTTCCTCGTAGAGAGAGCCAAGCTGCGAGGCGCAGTAATCCCAGTCGTCGAGCGCCGCCTGCAGCGTCGGCGCAATGTTGTCGGCGGGGCTTGCGTGTTTGAGGTCGCGTGAGACGACGACGAGCTGGCCGTCGCGCGAGCCGTCCTTGAGAGTGCCCAGTTTCATGGTGTGTCCGTGAGGGGTCGAGGGCAGGATTTTAACCGAACGGGCTGGCCCTTAGCGTCAGCAAGTCGGCAAAGCAGCGGTATCCGGCGCAATCGATTCGCGTACAGCCCGTTAACCGTCGGCCTACCGTCGGCCTACAATCGGGCAATCAGTCCACGTGCGAGGGACCAGTCAAAATGTCGATATTCATCACCGGCGGTTCCGGTTTTGTCGGGCTCAACCTTGCAGCCGCCTTGCTCGCGCGCGGCGAGAAGGTGAGCCTGTTCAGCGCCTCGGCGCCTTTGCCTGGTGCGGTCGCCGAATTGTCACGACTGCCGGGCGAGCTCAACGTTGTGGCCGGAGACGTCACCGATGCCGCTTTGCTTGACGCCGCGTTGCGTGCGAGCGGCGCGAGGCGGGTGATTCATGCCGCCGCCATCACCGCCGGGCCGGAGCGCGACGCGCGCGAACCGCAGCGCGTGGTCGAGGTGAACTTTCGCGGCACGCTCAACATGCTCGAGGCGGCGCGCGCCGCCGGCGTGACGCGTTATGTGCAGGCGAGCACCGGGGCGGTGTACGGTGCGGCAAGTTTTGCCGCCGAGCCGCTGGGCGAGGACACGCACCTGCCTTCGCCCTCGACCATGTACGGCATCAGCAAGTACGCCGCCGAGCGCGCGGTGCTGCACCTCGGCGCGTTGTGGGGCGTGGATGTGGTCGCGGGGCGCCTCGCGGTGATTTACGGGCCGTGGGAATACCAGACCGGCCTGCGCGACCGTATGAGCGCGCTGTGGCAGCTGACGCGCATCGCCCGTGCCGGAGGGGAGGCGGTGATCCCGGCCGGGGGCGTACAGGACTGGATGTACGCGCCGGACGTGGCGCGTGCGCTCGTTGCGCTGCTCGATGCGCCGCGCCTCGCGCACCGGCTCTATCACCTCGGCGCCGAGCGGCCCTGGGGCTTGGCGGCATGGGCGGAAAAGCTCAAGGCACGCCATCCGGCGTTTCGCTATCGCACTTCGGAGGTGGACGCCGAATGCACGGTGGCCGCCCGCGGCCCCGTCGGCCGCACGCCTTTTGATGCCAGCCGCTTGCGTACGGACCTGGGCTTCGCGCCGCAGTTTGACCTTGACAGCGGCTTTGACCACTATATGCACTGGCTTGATGCCCACCCGGACATCTGGCGCGACGTACCGCTTGCCTGAGGTTTGGGTCCGGGGTCTGGGGTCCGGGGTCTGAAACGGCTTACTCGGCCTTGATGTTGGCGGCGCGCACAACCTCGCCCCAGCGCTTCATTTCACCCTCAATGTAGCTGGCGAATTCCTTCGGAGTCGATCCTATCATCACCGTGCCGTCGCCTGACAGGCGCGCGATGACGTCGGGCAGTTTCATCACCTGGGCGATTTCGGTGGACAGTTTCTGGATCACGGCTGGCGGTGTTTTGGCCGGCGCGATGATGCCGTACCACTGCGCGGTCTGGAAACCGGCAAAGCCCGACTCGGCCACTGTCGGCACATCGGGTAGCGATGGGATGCGCGTGGCACTGCCCACCGCCAGCGCGCGCAGCTTGCCCGACTTGATGAGCGGTATGAGCGGCGAGGAACCGGTGAAGGTGGCCTGGGTCTGGCCGGCCAGCAGGTCGGTGAGCATGGGGCCGGTGCCTTTGTACGGCACGTGCACCATGTCGACCCTGGCGATACGCTTGAGGTACTCCATCGCAAGGTGGCCGGCGCTACCGTTGCCGGCCGAGCCGTAATTGATGGTGCCCGGTTTGGCGCGCGCAAGCTCAAGCAGTTCCTTGAGGTTTTTTGCCGGCACTGACGTGTTCACCGTGACGATGTTGGGCACGGCTGCGATCAGCGACACCGGCGCGAAATCCTTCACCGCGTCATAGGGCAACTTGGGAAACATCGCCGGATTGACGGCAAGCGTGCCGATGTGTCCGAGGATCAGCGTGTAGCCGTCCGGTGTCGCGCGCGCCACCTGTTCCATGGCGATATTGCCGGCGGCGCCGGGGCGGTTTTCCACCACCACTTGCTGGCCGAGGCGTTCGGTGAGTTTTTGCGCCACCAGACGCGAGATCAGTTCAGAGGTGCCGCCGGGGGCGAAGGGCACGACCAGCACGATGGGCTTGGTCGGATATTGCTGCGCGAACGCCGGCGTTGCAACAAGGGCGGCGAGCACCGCGCTTGCCAGGAGCAGCGTTCTTGTCATGTCGTCCTCCGTTTTTATTTTGAGGCGAGGACTATAGCACCGGCGTTTACCCTTCCTGCGGCGAACCGGGCGCGATCGGCGCAAGCGCCTTCAGTCTGGTATAGAGGGGCGCGAAGTCGGGGCTGGTGTCGCGCAACAATTGGCTGAAGCTTTCAATGACGAAGTAGCTGTCCTGGTAGCGGTCGATGCGGTAGTCCGTGCGCAGCACACGTTCGAGGTCAAATGCCTTACGCTGCGGCGCATTGCTTTCTATGCAGTAGGCGAGCTCGCCACCCGAAGAGAGCAGGCCGGCGCCATAGGCCTTGAGGCCGGCCGGTGTGCGCATCAGGCCGAATTCGATGGTGTACCAGTAGAGCCTGGCGAGCATGTCGAGCGCACCGAGGCCCAGGGCCTTCAGTCCGCCCTTGCCGTATTCGTGTAAATGATCGGCATAGACCGGGTCGAACAGCAACGGCACATGGCCGAAAAAATCATGGAATATGTCGGGCTCGACAATGTAGTCGAATTCTTCCGGGGTCCGCAGCCATACCGTGACCGGAAAGCGCCGGCCGGCGAGATGGCTGAAAAAGGCGTCATCCGGAATCAGGCCCGGTACGCCAACCAGGTCCCAGCCGGTGGCCTGTCGCAGCGCCTGTGACACGGCGTCAAAGCTTGGAATGGCGGCAGATGCGTCGAGCGCGGCAAGGTTCGCTATGAATTGCGGGCACGCATAGCGCGCCACCAGGCCGGACTGACGCGCGTAGAGGCGCCGCCACAAAGCGTGCTCGGCTTCACCGTATGCGGAAGAGTCCTGCGCAACAATGAAGTCGGCTCCGGCATGGCCGTAGTCGCCGCGCAGCGCGGCGGGACCGGCATTGTTCATGGTGATGTATTTAGCACGCCGCACCCGGCTTGAACAGGTTCATGTCTCCGCCTTCAGCACACCACGCCGAATCTGATCCAACTCTATCGATTCGAACAGCGCGCGGAAATTGCCCTCGCCGAAGCCCTCATCGCCCTTACGCTGGATGATCTCGAAAAAAATCGGGCCGATTACCGTCTTGGTGAAGATCTGCAGCAGCAGGCCGCCAGTGGCGGCCGTACCGAGCGCCGGTCCGCCGTCGAGCAGAATACGGCGCTGTTGCAGTTCGGCCAGCGGTTCGCCATGGCCGGGCAGGCGCGTCTCGAGCGCTTCGTAGTAGGTGTCTGGCGTGTCAAGGAGCTCGACGCCGGCCCGTTTGAGGGTATCGACGGTGGCGTAAATGTCGCCGGTGCCCAGGGCAATGTGCTGTATGCCCTCGCCGTGGTAGGCCTCGAGGTATTCCTGGATCTGGCTTTTGTCGTCGGAGGACTCGTTGATGGGGATGCGGATCTTGCCGCAGGGGCTGGTCATGGCTTTGGATTTGAGGCCGGTCAGCTTGCCCTCGATATCGAAGTAGCGCACCTCGCGAAAATTGAACAGGCGCTCGTAAAAGCCGGCCCACTCTGCCATGCGGCCGCGGTGCACGTTGTGGGTCAGGTGATCGACGTAGGTGAGGGCGGCCCCACGGTGGTGAATGTCATCGGCGGCGGTCGCGACATCGAGGGGTTCGAAATCGACGTCGTAGATATCGATGTCGCCTATCCCACCATGGCCGCCGCGGCTTTCAGCGCCGTTCTTGCCGCGCCAGCGATCGACAAAATAAATCAGTGAATCACCGATGCCCTTGATGGCCGGGATATTGAGTTCCATCGGACCGCTCTTCGAATCAAAGCTCCATGCGCCCAGGTCAATTGCACGACGGTAGGCGCTGGCGGCGTCGGCGACGCGAAAGGCGATGGCGCAGATTGACGGGCCGTGCTTGCGCGCAAAGCGCTGCGCGAAGGAATCGGGCTCGGCGTTGACGATGAAATTGATGTCGCCCTGGCGGTACAGCGTGACGTCTTTGTGGCGGTGTCGCGCAATGGCCTTGAAGCCCATGCGCTCGAACAGCGTCCCCATGGCCGCAGGGTCGGGCGCGGCGTACTCGATGAACTCGAAACCGGCGGTGCCCATGGGGTTGTCCCAGGCGCTTGTGTCCAGGTGCGCGGTTTCGGTGGCGTCGTTCACGATGGCTGCTCCGCTGGGTGGAGCAGACATTCTAGGCCGGGGTGACGGCAATTTAGTTGCAAAGTGAATGGAAATAACGAATTTATACGCAATAATGTGCCGTTTTATTTTACTAATAGGGCGTTTTATGCCAAAAATTGCATTGGACCGTACTGATCGCAAAATTCTTGATCTGCTGCAGGCGAATGGCCGTCTGAGCAATCTGGAGCTCGCTGAGCAGGTGTCGCTGTCGCCCTCGCCCTGCCTGCGCCGGGTGCGGCGGCTGGAGCAGGCGGGGGTGATCAGGCAGTACGTCGCCCTGGTCAGTTCGCAACAGGTCGGCCTGGGCCTGCTTGGCTACGTCACCGTCAAGCTCGAGAAACGCGGCAAGATGCCCATCGATGCGTTCCGCGACGCGGTGCAGGGCTGGCCCGAGGTGGTGGCCTGCTTTGCCATGACAGGGGACATGGACTACCTGCTGCGCGTTTATGTTGAAGATCTCGAACATTTTTCGCGCTTTGTCATGGACCATGTGCTGAAACAAGTCGGCGTCGTCGATGTGAAATCGAGTTTTGCGCTCGAGCGTATCAAGGACACGACGGCGCTGCCGCTGGCGCATCTGGGATAAGAGGTGGCTTCCTGCCCACGGGAGGGATTGCGCTGGAAACCCGCCATGGACGGGCCTTTGCAGGCGATGCCGCCTTGGCGGCGCGGGGGCTGGGAACGCGGTTCAGGCCCTGGCAGACTGCATTTCGGCCAGTACGCAGCGCTGCAGTTCGATCAGATGCGCATCGCGGATGCCGTGGGTGATCAGGCTCTCTACGGTGTGCAGCAGGTAGTCGGCAGATGAGCCGACCTCGCCGCGTGCGTGGGACAGCGCCTTGACCATCAGGTCGTGCGCCAGTTTGCCGGCGTAGCTCGGGTGTTCGCGGTTGACGACAAAGGCGATGGCGCGGTGTTCGCGTCCGCCGTTTTCATCGACCACCCTGATCCAGCGCGGGACGTATGAGCCGACGGCCATTTCGCGCCGCCATAGCAGACGCAGTTCCTCGCGGGCGAGGTAGTGCGGCAGGCGGTAGGACACGCCGCGGCAGCAACCGCCTCGATCCAGGCCCAGCACCAGTCCGGGAAAGTCCTTGGTGCCGCGGCCGATGTGTGACCACAGGCAAAAGCGCCGGTGGTAACCGCGCAATGTGGCAAGTCGGCGCTCGGCGAAATTCATGATCGGGTTCCATACCAGCGAGCCGTAGCCAAACACCCAGGGGTCGGCATCGGGACCGATGTCGGCCAGCAGCGCATCGACCGAGGCGTCCAGTTCCTCGTCCGACAGTACGCGATGCGCCAGCCCCGCGCTGCTGTGCAGGGTGCGGAACAGGTCGGCTTCGAGATCGGCGCGGCAGAGCTTGGTCATCGGCGTATTGGCTATTGTGGATGCATTGGCCCGTGGTTGGGAAGGCTTACCCCTCAATAACGCACGGGCCCCTGAACGGCTGACTGCACGCGAACCCGCCGGCGAGTGTCAGATTACGTACCCGGGTACCGTATGATGCCGGGGCGCGACAAAAGTTGCCTCCCGGAAAAGCGCCGGATCCCCCCCAAACCCAGAACAAGATGAAACCCGGAAAAACCCATGTATTGATCGCCGGCGGCGGCATTGGCGGCATGGCTGCGGCGCTGGCACTGTTGCAACGCGGATTCGATGTTGATATCTACGAGCAGGCTGGCGAAATGCGCGAAATCGGCGCCGGTATCCAGATCAGCCCCAATGGCAACCGCGCGCTCGATTCGCTCGGCGTGTTCCAGGGACTCAAGGCGTTGTCCTGCCCGACCGAGGGCAAGGAGGTGCGCCACTGGCAGTCGGGCAAGACCTGGAAGTTGTTTGACCTTGGCGGTGAGTCGATCCGTAAATACGGTTTTCCCTACATGACGGTGTACCGCCCCGACCTGCTGCAGGTGATGGTTGAGGGCGTGCTGCGGCATAAGCCCGGCGCCATTCACCTTGGCAAGCGTGTCGCGCGCATGGCGCAGCAGGATGCCGCGGTGAGGCTGACGTTCGAGGACGGCAGCAGTGCCCGGGGTGGGGTGCTGATCGGCGCCGACGGCGTGCATTCGGCGGTCAGGCGTGCCTTGTTTGGCGAGGACACGGTTAAATTTTCGGGCATGGCGGCCTGGCGCGCGCTGCTGCCGATGAAAAGCCTGCCCTCGCACATGGCGCGCATGGTCGCCACCAACTGGATAGGCCCGGGCGGGCATGTCGTGCATTACCCGCTGCAGCGCGGCGAGGTGATGAATTTTGTCGGTACGCTTGAAGGGGCGACATGGGACGGTCCGCCGTGGACCGCCGCTGCGACCGTGGCCGACTGCGCCGCCGCCTTTGCCGGCTGGAACGCCGATGTGCTGGCGATGATTGAACGCGCGCCCTCGGTACTCAAATGGGCGATGCTGGTGCGCGACTTCCTCGACACATGGACAGTGGGCCGTGCGAGTCTGCTCGGCGATGCCTGCCATCCGACTCTGCCCTTTCTGGCGCAGGGGGCGGTGATGGCAATCGAGGACGGCGTGGTGCTGGCACGCTGTCTTGACGCCTACGACGATGCCGGCGTGGCGCTGCAAAAGTACGAGCAGGCGCGCAAGGAGCGGACCTACAACATGGTGCGCGGCGCCGCCGACAACACCTACCGCTTTCACAATCGGGCGCTGGCCGACCCCGAAGGCGCCGGCGCATTCATCGACAAGGAGTGGCAGCCCGAGGCGATTGCCGCGCGCTACGACTGGTTGTTCAAGTACGACGTTCTCACTGCGCCGGTTTGAGTGCACTGATGATCAGCAATGCGGCGACCGTGCTGCCGCCGCCGGCGGCGGACAGCGAAAAGCCCGCCGCTTTACCGCTGGCATCGAGCAGCGAGTCCTGCTCTTCGAGTACCGCCGCCTCGCCCTCGCCCAGAACGCGCAGACGGCCGCGTGCGGCGTAAATCAATACCGTGTCGCCGGCGGCTTTTTCCACCACTGATGTGGCGTGCAGCGCGCGAAGTTCAAGTTTCGCCGCCACCCTGCCGCGGCGGGTCAGCAGGCTGAAGTCCTCAACCGGTCCGTCGAGCAAACTGCACTCGGCCGGCCATTCGCCGCGAAAGGCAAAGGGCTGCAGCGGCGCGTCCAAGGTTTTGCTGAACGCGACGCCCTCGGCCGGATGATTGAAGCGCAGCGTCACGCCGCTGCCTGAAATAATCATCAACCGGCGGTCGAAGCCCGGGAATGCCGAGAAGGGCGAGTCTGCGCCAATCACCGGCAGGCTCAGTTGCCACAACAAATCGTCGCCGAAGCCGGCACCTTCGGGAAACGATGCGATGCGGCGCGAACGGCCTTTGCCGTTTTTCCAGGGCTGCGACGGATAGTCGGCCTGGCGCAATACCTTCACACGGCCTTCACGCGGCTTTGGCGGCGGGGGCGCGCGCCAGTTCTGCCAGCAGTTTTGCCTCGCGTTCCCGCGCCAGTTTCAGATGCTTTGCCTTGACATGGCCGTAGCCGCGGATGTGCTCGGGTATCGCCGCGATCGCAACGGCGGTGTTGAGCGTGTCGCGGCCGAGTCCGCCAAGCAGTCCGGTCACGGTGCTCTCGTAGTCGATGATCAACTGGCGTTCGATGCGACGCTCTTCGCTGTAGCCGAATACATCGAGCGCCGTGCCGCGCAGTCCCTTGCATTTCGCCAGCACACGGAACACCGGCAGCATCCACGGTCCAAACACGGATTTTTTTGCCTCGCCGGTGATGGGGTCCGCCCGGTTCAGCAGCGGCGGGGCAAGATGGAATTTGATCTTGTAATCGCCCTCGAACATGGCGCCTATTTTTTGCAGGAACTCCGGCCGCGTGTGCAGGCGCGCCACTTCGTATTCGTCCTTGTAGGCCATCAGTTTGAAAAAATAGCGCGCCACGGTTTCGGTGAGTTCGCTGCCACCGGTTTTATCGGATTCGGCGAGGCGCACGCGGTCCACCAGGGTGGTGTAGCGCGCGGCGTAGGCGGCATCCTGGTATGCGGTGAGGAATTCGGCGCGGCGGGTGATGATTTCATCGAGCGAGCGGGCGATGCTTTTGCTGAAAGCGATGACCTCCCCCGGATTGGCGAGCTTTTCCACGCGCACCGGGTCGGCCGCCGTGCGGCGCCCCCAGGCAAAGGCCTTCTGGTTGAAGGCGACGGACACGTCATTGAGTGCGATGGCCTTCAGCAGCGAGGACTCGGCGATGGGCACCCAGCCCTTCTGGTAGGCGTAGCCGAGCATGAACATGTTGGTGGCGATGGCGTCGCCGAGCAAGGCGGTCGCGATGTGTCCGGCATCGACGAGGGCCACGTTCTGCGCGCCGGCTGCGGCGGCGATATCACTTTGCAGGTCGGAGCCGGGCATTTGCCAGTCCGGATTTTTTACGAATGCCGCCGTGGGCGCCGCAGTGGCGTTAACGACGACCCTGGTGCTGCTGTCGTTCATGCGCGACAGCGAATCGATGCTGGCCGTCACCACCAGGTCGCAGCCGATTACGAGGTCCGCGCCGCCGGTACCGACGCGCACCGCGTGCAACTCGTCGGGTGAATTGGCGATTCGCACATGCGACATCACCGGGCCGCCCTTTTGCGCCAGGCCGGACATGTCGAGTACCGTCGTCCCCTTGCCCTCAAGGTGCGCCGCCATGGCGAGGATCTGGCCTATGGTGATGACGCCGGTGCCGCCGATTCCGGTGATGAGGGCGCCAAAGGGTTTGGTCAGCACGGGAAGGACCGGGTCTTGCAGCGGGAAGTCGATTTCGCCCACGGTGCCGGCCTTGCCTTTTTTCAGTGCGCCGCCCTCGACGGTGACAAAGCTGGGGCAAAAGCCGTTGACGCAGGAGTAATCCTTGTTGCATGAGGACTGGTTGATCTGGCGCTTGCGGCCGAATTCGGTTTCGAGCGGCTCCACCGACAGGCAGTTGGATTTGTCGCTGCAGTCGCCGCAGCCTTCGCACACCGCCTCGTTGATGACGACGCGCTTGGCCGGGTCGGGAAAGGCGCCGCGCTTCCTGCGGCGGCGTTTTTCCGAGGCGCAGGTCTGGTCGTAAATGAGCGCCGAGGTCCCGGGTAATTCGCGCAATTCCTTTTGTACGGCGTCGAGTTCGTCACGATGACGCACCGTTACGCCCGGCGCCCAGTTGATGCTCGCCGGATATTTTTCCGGCTCGTCGGTGACGACGATGATGGGGGTCACCCCCTCGGCGGCGATCTGGCGCGAAATCATCGCCGGGTCGAGCGGGCCATCAACGTGCTGCCCGCCGGTCATGGCGACCGCATCGTTGTAGAGGATCTTGTAGGTGATGTTGACCCCGGAGGCGACCGCCGCGCGAATCGCCAGCAGGCCCGAATGAAAATACGTGCCGTCGCCGATATTGGCGAATACATGTTTTTCGCTGGTGAACGGCGCCTGGCCGATCCAGGCGGCGCCCTCGCCGCCCATGTGACTGAAGGTGGCGGTGCTGCGGTCCATCCATAGCGCCATGAAGTGGCAGCCGATGCCGGCGAGGGCGCGGCTGCCCTCGGGCACGCGCGTCGAGGTGTTGTGGGGGCAGCCGGAGCAGAAGTAAGGCTTGCGTTCGGTCACGACGCGCGGACGGGCAAGGGCCTTTTCCTTTTGGTCGAGATAGACAAGGCGCTGGCGGTAGCGCTCACCGAGGGCTGTGTCCATGCCTAGTTTGGCCAGGCGCTGCGCGATCGCTTTGGCGATCATCGCGGGCGAGAGTTCATAGTGTGCCGGCAGCAGCCAGGTGCCTGCGGGCTGGCCTGCGGCGATGGACCATTCGCCGTTGTCGTCGAACTTGCCGACCACGCGCGGCGGCCGCACATCGGCGCGCCATTCGTAGAGTTCTTCCTTGATCTGGTATTCGATCAACTGGCGTTTTTCCTCGATGACGAAGATTTCTTCGAGGCCGTGCGCAAAGCGGCGCGCGCCCTGGGGTTCCAGCGGCCAGGTCATCGCCACCTTGTACAGGCGGATGCCGACGTCGCGTGCCACCGCCTCGTCAATGCCAAGATCGGCCAGGGCTTGCAGCGTGTCGCCGTAGGATTTGCCGGTGGTGGCGATGCCCAGGCGCGCGCGCGGCGAATCCCAGACGATGCGGTCGAGCTGGTTGGCGCGGGCGTAGGCGACGGCGGCATAGACCTTGGAATCTAGCAGGCGTGTTTCCTGCTCGATAAAGCCGTCGGGCCAGCGGATGTTGAGGCCGCCCTGGGGCATGGCAAAATCGGTCGGCAGCGCAATGCGCACGCGTTGCGGGTCGATGTCGACCGCGGCGCCCGACTCGACCACGTCAGTGACGCACTTGAAACCTATCCAGCAGCCCGAATAGCGTGACATCGCCCAGCCGTGCAGACCGTAATCGAGGTATTCCTGCACGCTCGCCGGGTTGAGCACCGGGATGCAGGCGGCCTTGAGTGCGTGTTCGCTCTGGTGCGCGACGGTGGACGATTTGGCGGCGTGGTCATCGCCCATCATCACCAGAACGCCGCCGTGGGCCGAGGTGCCGGCCGAATTGGCGTGCTTGAACACGTCGCCGGAACGGTCGACGCCGGGACCCTTGCCGTACCAGATGCTGAACACGCCGTCGTAAAGGGCGCCTGCCGACAGGTTGAGCTGCTGCGTGCCCCAGACCGAGGTGGCGGCGAGGTCCTCGTTGACGCCCGGCTGGAACTTGATGTGGTGTTCGGCCAGGTGGGCCTGGGCTTTCCACAAGGCCTGGTCAACGCTGCCCAGAGGCGAGCCGCGGTACCCGCTGATGAAGCCGGCGGTGTTGAGTCCGGCGGCAAGGTCGCGCTCGCGCTGCATCATCGGCAGTCTGACGATGGCCTGGGTGCCGGTCATGAAGGCGCGGCCGGCGCTAAGCGTGTATTTGTCGTCGAGCGTGACTTCGCGCAGCGAGGTCGGGGCGTTCATGGCGGTTCTGCTCCTCCGGTGCTCCAGGGTCAATCTTAAAATGACTGGTCGTGCCTGCGTCTACGCCAGCCTGCGCTGGCCTGATTCAAGCGGGTATCGGTGAAAAGTATATGCCTGGAATTCGGGAATTTCTTGCCTATTGGCGACGCGGATTACCGGCCACTTTTTGCTGCGGCAAGTAAAGACCGCTGAGACGCTGTAGCCCCTTCCGTTTCGGCGACACCGCTCAGGCGCCGGCAGGTCAGTCTGCCCGCAGCCAGGTCTGAAGCGCGATGTTGACGGCACCGGGCTGCTCAAGTGTGGAGAGGTGGCCGCAGTGTTCGAGGATTTCGAGTTTCGCGCCGGCAATGGCCGCAGCCATTTCCTCGTGCCGCGCCAAGGGCGTCAACGCATCCTGCCGGCCGCAAAGCACCAGCGCCGGGCAGCGGATCTGTGCCAGCAGGGGCATGCTGTCGGCGCGGCTGATAATGGCCTTTTCCTGGCGAATGAACGCCGGCTTGCCGGTGTTGCGTGCCATGGTCTTTATAATCGTCGTCAGGGCGTCGTCGCCAAGGTGGTCGGCGTGGACGAGTTGCGGCAGCAGCGTGTCCGTCACACCCATGAAGCGGCCGCGATCGGCCAGAGCGATGAAGGCGTTGCGCTTTTCGCTCGCCTCCGGCGTGTCGGTCCGGGCTGAGGTGTCGAGCAGCGCGATCCGCGTTACACGGGACGGGGCCTGGCGCATGATTTCGAGCGCAACGTAACCGCCCATGGACAGACCGGCAAGGGAAAATGTCTTGAACGGGCAGGCATCGAGAATATCTTTTGCCAACTGCGCCATATTGTCCGAGCGGGTGTGATCGGCGACCCAGCATTCGGCCGATTTACCCAGGCCGGCAATCTGCGGCTGCCACAGCAGGGCGTCGCAAAGCAGGCCGGGAACGAGGACGAGGGGATTTGCTTTCTTCATGGGATGCCTGGTTTGGCCGTGTGGATTCGGATCTCGCGTTTGCGTCGGTGAATTTTAGGGTATTGAAATGTGCTGCGCACGCGATATGTTGGCGAGTCCTCACATCGGGGCCTGAAAATGCCTATCGAGCAGGTCAGGTAATGCTGCGTATGACTGCGCAAGCCCCTGTCGGGTAAAGAAATTTTAAATGCACGATGCCGGGCGTCGGACGCCCCCGGCGGGTTGTCTGCGGTCTCGGACGGGTTTATCTCTTAGTTTGACATGGCCTCCAAAACTCTTCATAATCAGCGGTTTCGCTGGAGGGGTGCCCGAGTGGTTAAAGGGGGCAGACTGTAAATCTGTTGGCTTACGCCTACGTTGGTTCGAATCCAACCTCCTCCACCAGCGCCTTGGGTCTTGAAAACACTGGGGGTTTTGGCGGGGCAGGCGGGACAGAGAATTAGGAACGCGGGTGTAGCTCAATGGTAGAGCAGAAGCCTTCCAAGCTTATGACGAGGGTTCGATTCCCTTCACCCGCTCCAGCCGGACGCGGTACGGGATGACGCGGTACGGGATGGAAGGCGGCCCGGGCGGCGAAAGCAGGGTTTTTAAAGTATCGCCGTTGTAGCTCAGTGGTAGAGCACTCCCTTGGTAAGGGAGAGGTCGCGCGTTCAATCCGCGCCATCGGCACCACCAGACAAAGTAAGTAACAAGTAGCCCACTTTTAAATTTGATTGAAAAAACCAGGATAGAAGACCATGTCCAAAGGCAAATTTGAGCGTACGAAGCCGCATGTGAACGTAGGGACGA
>CAYLPI010000033.1:25291-29312 GCA_964385505.1 uncultured Bordetella sp. | reverse complement strand
CGGCCGCGCCAAACGGGCCAGCTTTAGCGCGAAACGAAACAGGGCGGGCCGGGGCAGCAGGCGCGCGAGCAGGGCGCGCAGCAGACGCTCGGGCCAGGGGCGGCGGAAATGCCGTTCGATATGAACGCGCGCGCGGTCCACCAGGTGCATGTAATCGACCCGCACCGCGCAGGTCGTCATACAGGCGAGGCAGGACAGGCAGCGGTCGATGTGGCCCACGGTCTTGGCCGCGGGCGCGCCGCCGTTTTCGAGCATGACGCGCATCAGGTCGATGCGCCCGCGCGGCGCGTCGTTCTCATCGCCCAGCAGCACGTAAGTGGGGCAGGTGGCGGTGCAAAAGCCGAAGTGCTCGCAGCTTTTGATGATGCCGTCCGCCTCCGCGAGCTGCGGATTCTTCAGTTGTTCCGGTGTGAAGTGTGTTTCCACCGCGCCAGCATGCCTGCCGGCGCGCGGCACCGTCTTGGCCTGGCGCGCAGCAGACTTGGCGCAGCGCGCAAAGACGGGTAGGCTGATCCTTGCAATCGTGCCAAACCGCCCGGAAACCCCCGCCCCATGCCGCTTTTGAGCTGGTCGACCCAGGACGTGCCGCCGCGCCAGAGCTTTGACTACTGGCGCGAAGCCGTTTGCCGGGCGGTGCTCAACGTATCGGTCGCGCACACGCGCGACGGCGAATTTCGCGGCCAGATTTCGGCGCGACGCACGCCCACCATGGGCTACGTCGCCTTCCGCTCCTCGGGCCACGATATCCTGCGCAACGAGCACGAAGCTTCCAATTCGGGCGAAGAATCCTATCTTGTCAGCCTGCAGCTCTCGGGCGGCGCCAATATACGCCAGGGCGACAGCGAAGTCAGGCTGGATGCGGGCGGCTTGGCCATCGTCGAGGGCTGGCGGCCGTTCACCGTAGGTCTGGATGGCGCAGTGTCGCGCGTGCTCGCCGTAGTACCGCGACGCATGCTCGATACCCGCTCGCCACGGCCGCGCACCGGGCTGCTGCGAACGGTAGCCGCCACCGCGCCCTTCGCCGATCTCTTGCGCGACTACATGCTGCGCCTGTCGGATCCCGCCAGCAGCATCGACGATACGACGGCCGAAACCCTGGGCGAGAACCTGTGCAATCTGCTGACCATCGTCAGCGGCAGCGGCAACCATGGGATCGCGGGGCCGACGACTGCGGTGATCCGCCTCGAAGCCCTGCTCGCTTACATGCGGCGCAACCTGCACGATCCCGCGCTCGCGCCCGCGGGCGCGGCGGCGCATCTGGGTATTTCGCTACGCAGCGTGCACAAATTGCTTGAGCCAGGCGGAAAGAGCTTCGGCGCCCTGGTGCTCGAATTACGCCTGCAGGCCTGCGCCCGCGCGTTACGCGACCCGGCGAACTGCAACCGGCGCATCGCCGATATCGCCTACGCCCGGGGCTTTGGCGACTTGTCGCACTTCAACCATGCTTTCAAGGCGCGCTTCGACCGTACACCGGGTGAGCTGCGCCGCAAAGGCTAGACCCGCCGGCGCTACCACAGCCCCCAAAGCATTTTGGTCGCCATCACGAACAGCAGGCCGGCGAAGATTTTGCGCAGCGCCCGCGTCGGCAGGCGGTGCGCCAGCGCGACGCCGGCGGGCGCCACCAGCACACTGGTGATGGCGATGCCGGCGAAGGCCGGCAGGTATACGTAGCCCAGGCTTGCCGCCGGCAGGCCCGACTGCATCAGTCCCGCCGCGACAAAACCAATGGTGCCGGCAACCGCGATCGGAAAGCCCACCGCTGCCGCCGTGCCTATGGCCTGCAGCAAAGGCACATTGCTCCAGACAAGGAAGGGCACCGTCATGAAGGCGCCGCCGATCGCGGCAAAGGCCGAGGCCGCGCTGATGGCAAAGCCGGCGATGCTCATACCCAGCCGGCCCGGCGGCTTACCCGAGGGTTTGGGCTTGCGGTCCAGCATCATGTTGGCAGAGGCGAGATAGACGGTGGCACAGAACAGCATCGCAAAGACGCGCGTCGGGATGGCGCCGGCCACGGCGGAGCCGAGCAGTCCGCCGAGCAGGATGCCCGGCGTCATGGTCTTGACGATGTCCCAGCGCAGCGCACCGCGCGCGGCGTGCGAACGTGCGCTCGATGCCGAGGTCAGCAGTATGGTGGCCATGCCAGAACCGACGGCAAGATGCAGCACATGTTCGCGCGGCAGGCCCTGCGCCTCGAACAACATCACCAGCAGCGGCACCATGATGGCGCCGCCGCCTATGCCCAGCAGGCCGGCAAAAAATCCCACCGCCGCGCCTATGGCAAGGTAACCGAGCCACCATTCCATCAGTGTTCTTTCAGCAAATGGGCGACGAGTTCGACAAAACCTTCGCCACTGCGCGCCGCTGTGACGAACGCCGGCTTTGCTTCGAGGCGCGATGCAAAATCGATGACGTTGGCCACGCCGACCGCATTGGGGAAATAGCCGAACATCGGCGTATCGTTGGGCGAGTCGCCGACAAAAACGTAGTCCGCCCTGACCGCGTCAAGATCTATGGAAAAGCGCTCCTGCATCAGCGTGCGCGTCATGCCCAGCTTGTCGTATTCGCCAAACCAGCCGTTGACATGAATGGAGCTGATCCTTGCGCTCATGCCCGACTCGCGCATGATGGCGACAATCCGGTCGATGGCGGCATCGGACAGGCGCGGCACGTCTTCGCAAAAGTCAATGGCGATATCCGCCTCGCGATAAAGCTGGTCGGAGGCGATGCCGCTGCCGGCAACCTCCTTGAGGATCAGCGCGCGTATGGACGCGAGCCGGGCGCGGTTGGCAAGGCGGGTCGCTTCGTCATGGCGAAAGCGCTTGATCAGTCTGCGCGCGCTGCGATCGTACTGAAAATAAAAGGCGCCGTTCTCGCCGACCACCGCATCGACCGGCCACAGGCGCGCAATGTGGTCACACCAACCGGCCGGCCGGCCGGTGATGGGAACGACCAGCATGCCCGCGCCCTGCAGGGCGGCCAGCGCGGCATAGGCCTCAGGGGTCAGCCGTCCTTCGGTGGTCAGTGTGTCGTCGATATCACAAAACACACCACGGATACCCCCGGCCGGCAGGCCGGCGAGCGGTGCAAGTTTGTCCGGGTTGACGCGCATCAGGGCAGGGCTTTCATGAATTCAGCCACACGCGCCCGCTCGGACGGGGACATGTGCAGCCCGCATTTGGTACGGCGCCACAGCACGTCAGCGGCCTCCTGCGCCCACTCCTCGTCAACAAGGTAGCGCAGCTCGCGCTCGTACAAGCCTCCGCCAAAAGATTCGCCCAGGTCGGTCACCGTCTTCGCCTCGCCCAGCACGGCATCGGCGAGCGTACCGTGACGGCGCAACAGGCGCGCCAGCCATTGCCGGTCCAGATCCGGCCGGCGTGCGCGAAAATCGGCGAGCACCGCCTGAAAATCACGCCCGCCGAAATCACCGCCGGGCAACACCTCGGTGTGGGTCCAGGCACGCGTGCCGGGAAACCATGATTCGAGTTTCTCGAGCGCATGCTCGGCCAGCTTGCGGTAGGTGGTGATCTTGCCGCCGAATATCGACAGTAGCGGCGCATCCTGCTGGCCAGCTCCGGTATCGAGCTCGAAATGATAATCACGGGTGACCGCCGAGGGATCGGGCGAACCGTCGTCGTAAAGCGGGCGTACGCCGCTGTAGGCCCACAACACGTTCTGCGCCGTTACCGGACGGCGCGTGTAGCGGCTTGCCGCTTCGCACAGGTAGGCGATTTCGTCCGCGGAAATTTCCGGATGATGCTCGGTGTCGGCCACCGCCACGTCGGTGGTGCCTATGAGCGTGAACTCGCGCTCATAGGGAATCAGGAAAATGATGCGCCGGTCCGGGTTTTGCAGGATGTAGGCGTGGCGCTTGTCATGGATGCGCGGCACCACGATATGGCTGCCCTTGACCAACCGCACCTTGCCGCGCGTGCCGATGCCGATCTGCCTGTCGATGACCTGCTTGACCCAGGGGCCGGCGGCGTTGACCAGCGCGCGCGCGGTGACCTCGCGCTCGCCC
>CAYLPI010000033.1:0-25281 GCA_964385505.1 uncultured Bordetella sp. | reverse complement strand
GTCACCGCGCGCGCCCGTGCCATCGCTTAGCGTCACGCGCCATGCCCCGGCCTCGCGCCGCGCTGCCATGCACCGGGTGCGCGGCAACACGCTGGCACCCTTTTGCACCGCCGAGCGCGCGTTCGCAACCACCAGCCGCGCATCGTCCACCCAGCCGTCGGAGTAACTGAAGCCGCGGCGAAACCCGGGCTTGAGTCCGGCGCCATGGCCGTCGGCCTCGAGTGCGATGCCCTGTGACCTGGGCAGCGCGCTACGACCGCCGATATGGTCATAGAGAAAAAGCCCGAGGCGGATCAGCCAGGCCGGGCGCAGATGCGGTTCATGCGGCAACACAAACTCGAGCGGCCAGATGATGTGCGGCGCGATGGATAACAGCACCTCGCGCTCGGCCAATGCCTCGGCGACCAGTCGGAACTCGTAGTACTCAAGGTAGCGCAGGCCGCCGTGGATGAGCTTGCTGCTCGATGAGGACGTCGCGGAGGCGAGGTCGTTCTGCTCGACCAGCAACACCGACAAGCCGCGCCCCGCGGCGTCGCGCGCGATACCGGCACCGTTGATGCCGCCGCCGATGATGAGAAGGTCGAACTGGCTCATGCAGGGGTCCTGGGGGTCAGGGCGGGAACCGGGCGGCCTGCCGCAGCTTTTGTTGTTGTGTTTATGCCGGTATGTTACCGCATGGACACCCTCAAGTCCGACCCGCCTCCGGCGCCGCACGCAACGCTTTCAGAAAACGCATTGCCGGCAACAGCAAGCGCCGGCCTGTACCTGGAAGGTGTTGGCGTCGCTGGTCCGCACGAAGTTGCACAGCATTTCGAAGGCGTTGGACCCGAGTACGACATCCGGTAGTCGCGCGCTGCGGCCGAAGACCCTCTCCGGAAGCGCGCGACAATCTTCAACTTTAAAATTACAAAAGTGGCGCCTGGCGTGATTTTGCAGTCGATTAAAGTGACAATTTTGTCACCTTTTGCGCTGTGGCCTGGCGTTGGGCTTAGTGCAACTTAGGCCAACTTAGGGCAGCTCAGGCCCGCGCCTTGATGAAGGCGGCAATATGTCCGAGCAACTCGTCTTCCTGGAAGGGCTTGCCGAGATAGACGTTGACGCCGATCTCCCTGGCGTAGGAACGGTGTTTGTCGGCCATGCGCGAAGTGATCATGATGATGGGTATCGGCTTGAGGCGTGCATCGGCGCGCACATTGCGCGACAGGTCGAAGCCGTCCATGCGCGGCATCTCGATGTCCACCAGCATCACCGCCGGCAACATGGTCTGCAGTTGTTCGAGCGCATCGACGCCGTCCTTGGCGGTGACAAATTGATAGCCCTCGCGCGCCAGCAGGCGGCCGGTCACTTTTCGCACGGTGAGCGAGTCATCGACAACCATGATGATGGGCGCGGCGACTTCCTCGACCGGCGGCGCCGCAACCGGTGCCACCGGCGCGGGCGCCTCCCCTGAAGCAATCGAGGCAGCCGCGGCAGCCGCAACGACGGCGGCGGCCTGCTGCGCCCGCTGGGCCAGAGTGACCGGGTTGAGGATCAGCACGATGTCGCCGTTGCCCAGCACGGTGGCGCCGGTGATGCCGGGGATGCCGGCGATCTGCGGGCCTACGTTCTTGACCACGATCTCCTGGTTGCCGACCATTTCGTCGACTTCGATCGCAACGACATCAATACCGCTGCGCAAAAACAGCAATGGCGTGGTGCGGCGCGGTTCCACGCTGCCCGCCTGGGGCAGCGCCAGCAGGCGCGGCAGATAGTGCAGTGCGTAACGGCGGTTATGCAGCTCGACGTGGCCGTTTTCGCGCGCCGCAGCGATGTCTTTGGACCGCAATTGCATGACCTGCTCGACCATGGCGCCGGGCACGGCGAACATGCGCCCGCCGGCGCGTACCAGCACCGCCTGCGTCACGGCCAGGGTCAGCGGCAGGTAGAGCGTAAACCGGGTGCCCTTGCCAGCCTCGGTCTTGATCTCGACGCGGCCACCGAGCGCCACCACCTCGCTTTTCACCACATCCATGCCGACGCCGCGGCCGGCGAGCTGGGTGATGTCAGCGGCGGTGGAAAAGCCCGGTCGGAATATAAACTCCGCCAGTTCGCCGTCGGTTCGCTGTTCGTCCGCCTGCATCAAACCCTGCGCGATCGCCTTGTCGCGAATGCGCGGCAGATTCAGTCCGGCGCCGTCGTCGGCAAGGGCGAGTACAACGTCGTTGCCCTCCTGCCGCAGGTCGAGGCGAATCTCCCCGGTCTCGTCCTTGCCCGCGACGCGGCGTGCGTCGGTCGCTTCAAGACCGTGGGTTATGGCGTTGCGCAGCAGGTGTTCGAAGGGTGCGGTGATGCGCTCGAGCACCGAGCGGTCCATTTCGATCTGGCCGCCGCGGATATCGAGGTTGGCGCGCTTGCCCAGCTCTTTCGCCGTCTGCCGCACGATGCGGTAAAGCCGGTCGCCGATCGACGAGAAGGGCACCATGCGGATGCGCATCAGGTCCTGCTGCAGGTCGCGGCTCATGCGCGATTGCGCGGCGAGAGCGGCGTCGGTCTCGTCGATGGCGGCGGTCAGGTTCTGGTGCACTGTGCCGACGTCGTTAACGCTCTCGGCCATCATGCGCGTCAGTTCCTGGAAACGCGAGAAGCGGTCGAACTCAAGCGCGTCGAAGCCCTCTTTTGTTTCAGTGACGATCTGCTGCTTGGATTGCATTTGTGTTTCAGCCTGGATCTCGACCTCGCGCAACTGCGCACGCAGACGCGCCATGTTGTCGGTGAGTTCCTGCAGCGCGGTCTTGAGCACGCGCATCTCGCCTTCGATGCGCGTGCGCGCGATGCTGACCTCGCCGGCCTGGTTGACCAGGCGGTCGATGACATCGGCGCGAACGCGCAGCACCCCGGCGCGTATGCCCTCTGCGTCGCGTGGCGTGGCCCCCTGTGACACCTCAGCCGCCTCGGCCACCTCTGCCGCCTCTGCCGGCGCCGCCAACGTTTCTGCCGTGACAGCCGCCTCCGGCGGGGTCTCGTCCGCGCGGGACGCTTCCAAAACGGGATCGAGCAGGGCCGGATTCTGCAGCCGCTCGTAGAGATAGCCCATGCGATCGAGCGAGGTTTCAAGTCCGTCGAACAGCGCCCCCGGCAGAGAACCGAGCGCGACCGCGTTTTCGATGCGCGTTTCCATGTGGTGCGTCAGTTCGCCCAGCCCCATTGCGCCGGCCATGCGCGCACTGCCCTTGAGGGTGTGCAGCAGGCGTTGCAGGTTTTGGCCGAGTGTCGCATCGGCGGGTTCGGCGCGCCAGGCGCGCAAGGTGTTGCCAATGGACGGAACCAGTTCACCCGCCTCTTCGAGGAATATCGGCAGCAACTGCGGATCGAGGTCGTCTTCCATGCGCGGCTGCCGCCGCTCGGTATCGATCTGTTCGCCCTCGACCGGCGACGGTGCGCCGGCGGCGCTGACTCCGGCCACGGGTACCGTCGCAAGGGGCATTGGATCGGCGGGCACTTCAGCGACGGGCGCGGGCGGCGACACCGCTGCGGCGGGAAAATCGATGACCTCGGACGAAGGCGGCGTTTCAGTCGGCGCGAGCGCCTCGACCGTATTCGCGCTGTGGTCGGGTTCGGCGGCACGCAACAAGGTGGCTGCAGCACTGAGCGCGTTAGCTGCGTTTTGCGCGTTCTGCGCGGCGGCAATCGCCGCGGTCTCCAGCCGCTCGATCAATTCGGGTGCCGGATCGGGCGGAATGCATTCGGAGACGCGCATCGCCATGGCATCGAGCGTAGCGACGGCCTCGGACACCAGAGCCTGGTCAAAATCACTGACCGAATCATAGGACAACTGCTGCAGGCTGCGTTCGAGGGCGTGGCCGAGCTCGCGCATGTCGTCTAGCCGTATGGTCCCGGCGATGCCGCCAAGCGTGTGCGAGGCACGCAGCAGTGCATCGCTGACAATACCGTGATCCTTGAGCACATCGAGCTCGGCGCGCATCACATCCAGGTGCACCGCCGCTTCGGTGACAAAGATGCCGTACAAAGCGGGCGACACGCGAATCTCGCCAATTTGTATCGGCGCTTCGGCTGTTACTTCGGCCGGCGTTTCGCTTGCCGCAGAGGGCGCGGGCAGCAGGACCGGAAAGTCTGCTGTCACGGGCGCAGCAGCATCCGCTGTTGCGGCGTCTGCGTCGAGGACTGTGGCGTCGGGTCCGGACAGGCCCGCGAGGTCCGGCTCCGCGGCCGCTTCTCCGGCCTGCACCCTCGCCGCCAGCGCCACCAGCGCATGCTCGTCACTGGTGCTGCCGCCGTTCTTGAGCCGTGCCACGTTGTCGCGGAAATAATCGTGCGCGGCGCGCACCAGCCCGGTCAGCTCCGGCGTGGCTGTGCGCGCATCCTGCAGCCACTGGTTGATGACTTGTTCCACCGCCCATGCCGCCTCGCCAAGGCGCGTCAGCCCGACCATGCGGCCGCTGCCCTTGAGGGTATGGAAGCCGCGCCGGATGACGGTGAGCGCCTCCTGGTTCTGCGGCTGCGCCTCGCTGCTGGCGACATGGCCGGCGATGCTGGCGAGCACCTCGTCGGCTTCTTCTAGATAGACGCCGAGCAGTTCCGCATCCACGGTCTCGTCGGTCGCATCGATCAGCTTGGTCGTCGCGGCCGAGGGCTCGGGTGCGGCGGTTCCGGGCTGGATGTCCTCGATCGCCTCGGCCAGCGGCTGATGCGGTATTGCCCCCGATTGGTCGAGCATGGACAGGGCTTCGCCCGCCTGCGTTTCCAGCTTCGCGTCGGCAACGAGCCCGGCGTCCTTCTGGATGGACTCGAGGTTCTGCCGCAACTCCTGCTTGATCGCCGCGTCATCGGGCTTGTCTTTCCATGCCTCGAACAGCGTGGCGGCGTCTTTTTTCTGCTGCTCGAGTTCGGCCTCGACCGAACCGCCAAGGCGCTGCGTGCGCTCCATCGGCGTCTCGGGTACGCTCGGCTTGATCGGCTGCATCGCGGCATCAAAGTCGGCCTTGCCGTGGGCGAGGGCCTCCATGTAAAAGCCGAGGCCGGACAAAGCCTGCGCCACACGCTCGAAGTCGGCGGGCTGGGGCACGTAATCGTCACTGGCGAAGCGGGCGACATCCTCGCGGCAGTGGCCGAGCAGTTCGCCCGCCCGCGACTCGCCGAGGATGGACAGCGCGCCGAGCACCTGGCGGATGGGCTTGTCGAGGGCGGTCAGTTCGGCGCGCCTGGCCGCGTCGCGGAAAAAACCGTCCAGCGTCTGCTCGATCACGCGCAGGTTAGCCTGGATTTCGGCGACGACCTGGTGCAGCGCAAGCCGCTCCTGGGCATGCCGTGACATTTCATCGAGCAGCGGAATGGCAGGCGCCGATGCCGGCGGCTTGCCGAGCACGCATTCCTTCAGGCGCGAACCCATCAGCTGCGCCTGCTGTGCAAACTCCGCACCGACCCCGGCATAATTGTCGAGCGCGTTGTCAAGCAGCAGCAGCGCTGTCGCCACTTCCATGGCAACGGCTTCGCTGGATTTTTGCGCACCGCCGGCAAGCCAGTCGGCGACAGCCGCGAGCTCGCCCGCCAGCGCGGGGATGTCGGCCTTGGGCAACTGCACGGTGCCCGTCTTGATCTGCTCGGCAAGCTCACGAAACGTATTCAGGCTGGGCTGGTGGCCTGAGGCGTATTTGTTCCAGGCGTCCTTGGCTTGCGACACCTGTTCGTGCAGGGCGCGCACCAGCGGCTGTTCGGGCGGTGCCGCGGTGCCAGGGGCATCGCGGTCCGGAACGCTGCCCTCGAGCGCGTAGGTGTCGCGAACCTCGCGCAGCAAATCGCTGACCGGGGTGGCTTGCGCGACAAGGTACAGGGCTTCGCGAATCAGGCGCTCGGCGATGAGAGGCGAGCCTTCTATCAGGCGCTTGAGTTGCTGCTCGATGCGCATGCACATGCGCTTGGCATCAAGCGCCGGCGCCAGCGCGTCATGCGCCAGCGCATCGCAAAACGCCGCAGCGACCCACCAGAACGAACGCGCCGCCGACTGCTGCTGCGTTGCCTCGATGGCGAGAATCGCCTCGCGCATCTCGTGCGGACCGGACGCATCCTTCTTGATCCACTTCAGCAGGCCGCGCTGGAAGCGGCCGCGCTGATCGCGAAAATAGGCGGCCGCATCCTCATCGCGCAACGGCACCGGCGGCGCTCCACGATGCGGCGGCCGGCGCGACAAATCAGGAAAATAAAGATCGCCCGGATCGGCCTGGCCGCCGTGCGAGGCGAGGAGCTCGCCGTAAACACCGAACAGGCGCAGCGGCTGGTTCACCCCACCGAGAACAAGCCGGTCGAGATAGCCCGAGAGCGCGGCAAAGCCACGCCCGGCCAGCGCGAAGTTCTCCCCGGTGCGGGATGCCGTCTCGCGCTCAAGCATGACCAGAAACGATTCGAGTTCCTCGGACACACGGGTGACCCCGTCAAGACCGACGATCTGCAGCGCGCCGTGCGCCTGGTGCAGGTTGGCCTGGCTGGTCTTGAGCAGGCCGGTGTCCGAAGTATCCGCTTCGAACTGCCGCAATAAATCAAGCGCGCGCGCAAGCGACTGGTCGATCTCCCCCTTGACCCAGGAGAGCGGACCAACATCGAATTCTGCGCGGGTGTTCATGGCTTTACAATCGGCTCCGTCGTCCGGTCAAGCGCTCAGGCAATCTTGAAGTTGGATACCGAGCCCTTGAGTTCCTGGGCCAGGTCGGAAATCTGGCCGATAGACACCGCAGTTTGCTGCGTGCCCTCGGTGGTCTGCTTGGTGATGGCGAGGATGTCCTGCATGTTGGTGGCGACCGCACCTGCCGTCTGCGCCTGTTGCTGCGTCGTGCCGGCAATGCTCTCGATCAGTTCGGCCAGCTTGGTCGATACCTGGCCGATTTCGGTCAGCGCCTGGCCGGCGTTGTCGGAGAGCTTGGCGCCCTCGACCACGCCCTGGGTGCTTTTCTCCATCGCCGCAACCGCCTCCTGGGTATCGGTCTGAATGGTCTTGACGATGGCGCCGATCTGCTTGGTCGCCTCTGCCGAGCGCTCTGCCAGCCGCTGTACCTCCTCGGCGACCACCGTGAAGCCCCGGCCCGCCTCGCCGGCCGAGGCCGCCTGGATCGCCGCATTGAGCGCCAGCACGTTGGTCTGTTCGGTAATATCGGTGATCAGCTCCACGATCTCGCCGATCTCCTGCGAGGATTCACCCAGGCGCTTGATGCGTTTGGCGGTGTCCTGTATCTGTTCACGGATCTCGCTCATGCCCGAGATCGAGTTCTGCACCGCGGACGTGCCCTTTTGCGCGGCGGCGAGCGACTGGCGTGCCACTGCCGCCGACTCGGCCGCACTGGTGGACACCTGGTTGATGGCGTTGGCCATCGACAGCACCGAGGTCGATGTGTCGAGAATTTCCTTTGATTGCTTTTCGGCCGCCGCCAGCAGCATGGATGAGGTCTGGCGTGCAGCATCGGTGGCGCTTGACACCCCTGCCGCCGCCTTGTTGATGCGTCCAACCAGCACCCGCAATTCCTCAATCGTGTAGTTGACCGAGTCGGCAATGGCGCCGGTAATGTCCTCGCTGACCGTGGTCATCACGGTCAGGTCACCGTCGGCAAGGCTGCCCATCTCGTTCATCAGGCGCAAAATCGCGTCCTGGTTGGCCTGGTTCTGCCGCGCCGCGTCCTGGCGCTGGCGCTCCGACTCGGCCGCCTGTTGCCGGATGTCATCGCGGTACACGCGAATCATCAGCACGATGCCACCGACGATGAGCAGCACGAGGAAGGCCATCACGCCGAAGTTGGCAGCCCGCCCGGCAAGTTCCTCCTGGTAGGCGTCGGCCAGGGCCTGCGTCGCATTGAGCAGATTTTCCGAATCGGCCACCACTGCTCGTCCCGCGGCCTTGGCGTTGACCAGGCTCTGCAATCCGCCAAGGATGTCCGCAACCGCCGGCTGGAACTCCTTGTAAGCGGTGTCAAGTTCCGTCAGCTTGTCGGCGGTTTCGCTGTCCTTGGTGGCGCCGACGCGCAGCGCGTCGCTGCCCTTCATCAGGCCCTGCAGGATGTCGCGAAAGGTATTGGTGTCCTTGCCCATCAGGAACGCAACCTCCGGATCGACGATCTCGGAGGCAAGCATGTTGTTGGCGTTCTTCGCCAGTCGCTGTGTCAGCATCACCAGTTGGCCGGAGAGGGCCACCTCGCGCTGTGAGGCGCCCGACTGCAGCTTGAGCGCCGAAACCTGTTCTGCGATGTCGAGCAGCACCGGGTTGCGCGAGTTGATGCTGCGCACCGAGGACCCCAGCGTCACCAGGCTTTTCTGCTGCGCCTGCACCAGAATGAGGTTCTTGTTGGTCTTCTCCCATTCCTGCGTCAGCGCCTCGAGCACCGGTTGCACCTTGTCCGAAGTCGCCGGGAGTTTGACGCCGCCCGGCGCATCACCGCCGCTGGTCAGCAACCCGAGGAGGCTGACAAACGTATCGCGTGAGTCGCGCAAGCGCCTGAACGCCTCGGCATTGCCCTGCAGGCCGCCCTGGGTTTCTTTGGCGATGCGCTGCGACAACATGCGCATCTGCCCGGCGGAGGCGACATAGACGGTGCCGTGCGTCGCCATGCGCACATCGATGGCAACCACAGCCGCGGTGGCCGCCAGCAAAAACAGGATCAGCGTTCCGAGCGCCTGATACTGCCGGCTGACCGGCAGCTTGCCGATCAACGGCAGCGGCGCGGCGGCCGGCGACGCGGCAAGAGCGGCGTTTTTCATCACCGTCGTCGAACCCGGGATGACGAGGGTGGATTGCATCGCAGCCTTGCTGTCAACGCCGGGCTTTGCCGCGGGTTTCGCCGCTGCGGGCGTCTTTGCATCAGCTGCGGCGGCCGTGGCCGCGGCCGGCTTGTCTTGCGCTTTGGCCTTGCCCTTACCAAACTTCAACTCAGGCAGTTTGAATGCCATACACCCTCCCAGAATTCGCCTTCAATATGTCGGTAGCCGACATGTGTTTTGTTGCGCTGCCCGGTGCCCTTGCATCGTTCCCAGCTCAAACCCCAGCCTGTAAAAAATCCGCATGCCGCACCAGCTCGCCCGCCGCAAGTTCCTGCCACAGCAAACCCTCGCTATCGCGAAAACTCGCGGCGATCCATGGCGCGGAGGAAGCATTGGTCTCCTGCACCAGCTGTTGCACATTGCGCAATCCGGACATGCGGCTTATGAGCAGGGCCACATTGAGCTTGTAGCGATCGGCCACCAGCATGATGCGCGCATCGGCCGACCGCGGTGTTGCGTCACCTCCCATGAACAGCGCAAAGTCGATCACCCCGTGCAGGTTGCCGCGGATGTTGGCGAGGCCGCGAAACCAGGGCTTGGTCAGCGGCACCGAGGTGACCGCCGGCACCGGCAGTACCTCGCCGGCCTCATCGAGGCGCAACAACAGGTTGGCACTGCCCGCCTGCACACCAAGGCGCGTCGCCGAGCTGGACTGGTCGGCGGCACCCTTGAGGCGCGCGACCAGATCCTGCTGGAACTCACGAAGGCTTGTTTTCTTGATCGCCATGGCCGGTGTCCGTCTGTTCGGTTTGCCTAGCCCAGTGCCGCTATCTTGCCGATCAACTGCTCGGCATCGACCGGTTTGGTGAGGTATTCGCGCGCGCCCTGGCGCATGCCCCACACCTTGTCGGTCTCCTGATCCTTGCTGGTGCACATGATGACCGGAATATGTTTGGTCGCATCGTCGCGGGTGATGGTGCGTGTGGCCTGAAACCCGTTGAGCCCGGGCATCACCACGTCCATCAGGATAAGGTCGGGCAATTCGGATTTCGACTTGCTGACGCCCTCTTCGCCGTTTTCGGCCAGCACCACCTGAAAGCCCGCCTTGGTCAGCGTTTCGAGCATGAATTGGCGCTCTGTCGCGGAGTCGTCCACAACGAGAATTTTCTTGATTGGCATGGTCGGTTTCCCTGTGTCCCTGGTTTCTGTGTTCAGTGCGTCGGTATTCAGGCCGCCCGCTGCGGCGCGTATGCGCCTACGGTCCGCAGCAGGCTGTCCTTGGTAAACGGCTTGGTCAGGTATTCGTCGGAGCCGACCATGCGGCCGCGTGCGCGATCAAACAAACCGTCCTTGGACGAGAGCATGATCACCGGGGTACCGGAAAAACGCGGATTCTTCTTGATCAGTGCGCAGGTCTGGTAGCCGTCAAGACGCGGCATCATGATGTCAACGAACACGACATCCGGCTGGTGGTCGGTGATCTTGGACAGGGCGTCAAAGCCGTCTTCGGCAAGAATCACCTTGCAGCCGGCCTGCACGAGAAAGATTTCCGCGCTGCGGCGAATGGTGTTCGAGTCATCGATCACCATCACTTTGACGCCGGATAGACTGGCGGTGTCGTTCACTGCTCTGGTCCCCTGTGCGGCCACCAGCGCCACCACTGGCGCCGTCGCGAGCCCCCACCCCGATCGCATGACAACGTCCTGCAATCGACGCAGACTATACGCCTAATTGATGAAAAAACAAATTGTTGCGAAACATTTCGCAAGCAGATTGGCAGATTGGCCACGCGGCATTTTGCCTGCGTCGCACAGGCCCGGCCTAGACTTCGACCATCTCGAAATCTTCCTTGCGTGCACCACATTCGGGGCAGGTCCAGTTCATCGGAACGTCCTCCCAACGGGTGCCTGGTGCGATGCCCTCATCGGGCAGACCGGCTTGTTCGTCGTAAATCCAGCCGCAAATCAGGCACATCCAAGTCTTGTATTCAGTCGTGACGGTCATGTTCAATGGTAGGTGTTAGAATGGGTTCCCGCATCTTACCTTGTTGCCTCCCGTGCTTCTAGGTTTGGTTCGCCCCCTTTGATCGACGAAGACCCGCCCTCTTGAGCCTCGCCTCAAGCCGCATCTTCTCCTGCCGGTAACGCCCCAGCATGACTTCCACCCCGCCCATCGTATTGTCGTTTGCTGCAAGCGATCCCTCGGGTGGCGCCGGCATCCAGGCCGACCTGATGACGCTGTCCTCCATGGGCTGTCACGCCTTGTCGGTCATCACCGCCATCACCGTTCAGGACACCGCCGGCGTCGACGACGTACTCGCCATCGATTCGGACTGGGTTGCAGACCAGGCCCGCCTGGTACTCGAGGACATGCCGGTTTCGGCATTCAAGATCGGCCTGCTCGGCAGCGTCGAGAACATCGCCGCGATCGCCGAGGTGGTGTCCGACTATCCGGATGTGCCGCTGATCCTTGACCCGGTGCTCGCCTCGGGCCGCGGCGACGAGATGGCGACCGAAGACATGATTTCGGCGTTGCGCGAACTGCTGGTGCCGCAGACCACCATACTCACGCCCAACAGCCTCGAAGCCCGCCGCCTGGCGCAGGAAGACGACGAAGAGCTCAGTCTGGACGAGTGCGCCAAGCGCCTGCTCGAGATGGGTGCCGAGTACGTGCTGATCACCGGCACCCACGAGAACACGCCACAGGTGGTCAATACACTTTACGGGCCCGACGGCCTGAAACGTTCGGACAGCTGGGACCGCCTGCCCGGTAGCTATCACGGCTCGGGCTGCACCCTCGCATCGGCGATCGCCGCCACCATCGCCAACGGCCTCGACATCCCCGAGGCGGTGCATGAGGCGCAGGAATACACCTGGCAGTCGCTCGCCGCCGCTTTTCGGCCAGGCATGGGACAGCACATTCCTGACCGCTTTTTCTGGGCGCGTGACATGGAAGACAAAGGCGAGTCAGGCCCGGCCTCCGCCTGAATTTACCCACGCGTTCCACCTCTTGACGTTCAAGGCTATGCCGCCGTCCGGGCGGCATCAGCGGCAACCCTACCGAGCATCGCCATGGCCACCCCCACTTCCCCCTCCCTCGCCCAGCGCCAAGTGCGCGGCCTCTACGCCATCACCCCCGACCAGATCGACACCGCAGTGCTGGTCGAGCGCGTCAGGCAGGCGCTCGCCGGCGGCATTTCGCTGCTGCAATACCGAAACAAGTCGGCCGGGCTTCGCCTGCGGCGTGAACAAGCCTGCGAACTGCTGCTCTTGTGCCAGGAAGCCGGTGTGCCGCTCATCATCAACGACGACCTCGCGCTGGCCGTGGAAATTGAAGCCGGCGGCGTGCATCTGGGCGCGGAGGACGGCGACCTTGCCGCGGCACGCGAGGCCCTCGGGCCGCGGCGCTTGCTCGGCGCATCGTGCTACAACCGCGCCGGACTTGCCCGCAACGCCAAAAAAGCCGGTGCCGACTATGTCGCCTTTGGCAGTATTTTCCCCTCGACCAGCAAACCGGGTGCAGTGCGCGCACAACTTGAAATGCTGTCGGCGGTGCGCCGCGAGCTTGGCCTGCCCATCGTCGCCATCGGCGGCATCACGCATGACAATGCGGCGCAGGTCTATGCCGCCGGCGCCGATGCGGTGGCGGTGATCAGCGATCTGTTTGACGCGCCGGACATGGCTGAACGCATCCGGCAGTTTCATGCGATCTACACGGCCAGCAAGCCGCAGGCGGAAGACACGCCGGCCTAGTCTTCACCGGCGGTCTGCGCTGGTATCAAGCGCCCCCGAACGGGCGCAACTACCTTTACAATGGAAGTCACCGTCTGGAAACGCCCGTCTGGCGGGGAGACGGGGGTTTCGCCGAGAATTCCCGGCGCCCGTAGAACGGCTTCGGCCGGCATCGCGGATTCGCTGCAATAAAATTCCGCTGCGTTTCCGCTATTTTCAGACCCTGATTTGATTCCCATACAAACATGACCAAAAACGAACTGCTGTTTGAACGCGCCCAGCGCACCATTCCGGGCGGTGTCAATTCGCCAGTGAGGGCATTCCGCTCCGTCGGCGGCACGCCGCGCTTTTTCGAGCGCGGCGTCGGCGCCCATGTCTGGGACGCCGACGGCGCCAAGTACATCGACTACGTCGGCTCCTGGGGACCGATGATTCTCGGCCATGCTCATCCGGACATCCTCGCCGCAGTTCAGGCCCGCGCGGTGCTGGGCCTGTCCTTCGGTGCGCCGACCGAGATCGAGATCGACATGGCCGAAACGCTGTGCAAACTGGTGCCGAGCATGGAAATGGTGCGCCTCGTCAGCTCTGGAACCGAGGCAACGATGAGCGCGGTGCGTCTGGCGCGCGGCTTTACCGGACGTTCCCGCCTGATCAAGTTCGAAGGCTGTTACCACGGCCATGGCGATGCCATGCTGGTCAAGGCCGGTTCGGGCGCGCTGACGCTGGGCCAACCCAGTTCGGCCGGCGTCCCCGCGGAAACGGTTGCGCACACCACCGTGCTCGCCTACAACGATGTCGCAGAACTCGAAGCCTGCTTCGCACAAAGGGGCGCCGAGATCGCCGCAGTCATTGTCGAACCCTTCGCCGGCAACATGAATCTCGTGGCACCGACACCGCAGTTCATGGCGGCACTGCGTACGCTGTGCACAAAGCACGGTGCGGTGCTGATTTTTGACGAAGTCATGACCGGCTTTCGCGTCGCACTGGGCGGCGCGCAGGCGCGCCTTGGCATCACACCCGACCTCACCACGCTGGGCAAGGTGATCGGTGGCGGCATGCCGGTCGGCGCCTTTGGCGGCCGGCGCGACATCATGCAAAAAATCGCACCACTCGGTCCGGTGTATCAGGCCGGCACCTTGTCGGGAAATCCGGTGGCGGTGGCCGCCGGCCTCGCCACGCTCAAGGCCATTACGGCGCCGGGATTCTTCGCGCGTCTGGAAACAACCACGCGGTCGCTGACCGAGGGTCTTGCCGCTGCCGCAAAAAAACACGGTATCGCCTTTTCGGCGCAGGCCGTGGGCGGCATGTTCGGCATTTACTTCAGTCCCGCCGTGCCGCAGTCCTTTGCCGAAGTGATGCAATCGGACAAGGACCGCTTCAACCGTTTTTTCCATGCCATGCTCGGGCGCGGCGTCTACTTCGCCCCGTCAGCCTACGAGGCCGGATTTGTATCGGCAACGCACACTGCGGCCGACATTGCCGCGACGGTGGCGGCGGCCGACGCGACCTTTGCCCAGATCAGCGCGGCATGACCGTCGCCGCCAAACGCCTTGACGCAGGCAACCGCGCGGCGCTGGTCGATCACTTTGTCGCAGTGCCCAATGAGTATCTGCGCCTGCGCTTCGGCATTCCGATGAGATCGGGGTCGCTGCGTGATCATGTCGAGCGCGTCGACTTTGATCGCGATGCCGTGTTCGGCGTGTTTGAGGACGACCTGCGCAACGAGCGCGTCGCGCTGTTCGACTATGCGCTCAAATCGCACATGGACACGGCGCGGCGACTTAACGCCGCCGCGCAGGGCAAGCTCAAAGACTGACCGCGCGGCGTTATTTTTTCAGCGCGTCGCGTATTTCGCGCAGCAGCAGCACTTCCTCGGACGGTTCTGGCGCCGCCGCCGGCGCGGCGGCTTCTTCGCGCTTGAGCCGGTTGATTACCTTGACTGTCATGAAAATCGCAAACGCGACGATCAGGAACGAAATCAGCGTGTTGAAAAAAAGACCCAGGTTGAGCGTCACGGCGCCGGCCTTGGCGGCATCGGCCACCGTCGCGTACGGCCCGGCCGTCGCGCCCTCCTTCATGACGATGAACAGGTTGGAAAAATCCACCTTGCCGAGGGCAAGGCCGATCGGCGGCATGATGACATCCTTGACCAGCGAATCGACGATCTTGCCGAACGCCGCGCCAATGACAACACCGACCGCAAGGTCGATGACGTTGCCGCGCATTGCAAATTCCTTGAATTCCCTGAGCATGTTTGCCTCCCCGGCAAAAATCTTCTGAGCGTGAATTTTACAACGTCACAGCAGGAACAAGGTGGCGAGGCCAAGGAAGATGAAGAAGCCGCCACTGTCGGTGCAGGCGGTGAGCATCACCGATGAGCCGATGGCCGGGTCGCGCCCGAACTTCACCATGGTCAGCGGAATCAGCACACCGACGATCGCTGCGAGCATCAGGTTGAGCGTCATCGCCGCAGTCATCACCAGGCCCAGATGCAGGCTGTCGTAAAGCCACCATGCCGCGAGGCCGAGTATGCCGCCCCACAGCAATCCGTTCACCAGCGCCACGCCCAGCTCCTTGCGAAACAGCTTGCGCGCCTGGTCGAACTGGATCTGCCCGAGCGCAAAAGCGCGCACGATCATGGTGGTGGTCTGGTTGCCCGAGTTGCCGCCGATGCCGGCGACAATGGGCATCAGCGCCGCCAGCGCCACCAGCTTGGCGATGGAGCCCTCGAACGCACCGATCACGCGCGAGGCAACGAACGCGGTCACCAGATTCACCGCCAGCCAGGTCCAGCGGTTCTTCACGCTGTCCCATACCGACGCGAAAATATCCTCCTCCTCGCGCAGGCCGCCTTCGCGCAGGGCCGTGGTCTCGCTTTGCTCGCGCATGAAATCCACAACCGATGCGACCGTGACCCGGCCGACCAGCCTGCCCTGCTCATCGACCACCGCGGCCGACACCAGGTCGTACCGGGCGAAGGCCTGCGCCGCCTCCTGCGCCTTGTCGTCCGGGTAGAGCGTCACCACATCCGCGCTCATCAACTTGCCGACCATGTCGTCGAGTTCGGACACAATGAGCTTGCCGATCGGCAACACACCCTTCAACACGTCGTCACGATCGACGACAAAAATCTGGTCGGTGTTGTCGGGCAGCTCGTCAAAGCGGCGCAGGTAGCGCGTCACCACTTCAAGGCTGACATCATCGCGCACGCTGACCGGGTCAAAATCCATAAGAGCGCCGACCGAGCCCTCGGGATAGGACATCGCCTCACGCAGTTGCTCGCGCTCCTCGGCCGGCAGCGACTGGAATACGTCCTCGATGACCTCCTCCGGGAGGTCGGGGGCGAGGTCGGCGATTTCATCGGCGTCGAGTTGCTCGGTCGCGGCAACCAGCTCCTCGGTGTCCATGCTCTTGATGAGCGTTTCGCGCACCGCATCGGACACCTCGAGCAGGATCTCGCCGTCACGTTCGGCCTTGACGAGGTCCCACAACAACAGCCGCTCCTCGTGCGGCAGCGCTTCGAGGATGTAGGCAACGTCGGCAGCATGAATGTCGTCGAGCTTGGCGCGCAACTCGGCAAAATGCTGCTTGTGCACCATGGATTCGACCAGGTCCTGCCTCGGCATGTCCTGGCGCCGCACCAGCACTTCGACCAGATGCTGGCGACGCAACAACTCCTGGACCTCACGCAAGTCCTGTTGCAGGTCTTCCAGTTCCTTGCGTTGTGCGATGTCGGTGGTCACGAAAATTTTGCTGCGTTGGCGCGGGGAGAATGCCCTCGTCGGGGGCAGTCGATTCTAGCAGCCGCCGCCTCGCCGGCGGAGCTTTTCCCGGGGGGTTTGCCCCGCCGCAGCCACCATGACCGGGGCCGGATACCGCTCCCGCATCTAGGGCAACTGCGCCTGTGGCATGCGCGCGAGTATGGTCGCCGAATACGCGGACAGATAGGCTGAACCGCGGTTGCGATCGTAGAACTGCGGTCGCGGCAGCATTGCGGCAAGACGCGCCGCCTGCTCGGCATTGAGGCCGGCCGCGCCCACGCCAAAGTAATGCCGGGACGCGGCCTCGGCGCCAAAGACACCGACACCCCATTCGGCGATGTTGAGGTAAATCTCGAGAATGCGCTCCTTGTCGAGGACTGCCTCAAGCATCAGCGTGATCACGGCCTCCTGGCCTTTGCGCAGGTAGCTGCGCTCGCCCGACAGGAACAGGTTCTTGGCCAGTTGCTGGGTGATGGTCGAACCACCGGCGACGGCCTTGCCCTTTTTCTGGTTCTTTTCGATCGCGCGCTGGATACCCTCCCAATCGAAACCCTCGTGATCGACGAACTTCATGTCCTCGGCCGCGATGATGGCGCGCTTGAGGTTGGCCGAAATCCGCGGATACGCGGTCCACACCTGCTTCAGGCTGGCCCTGGGGTCTTTTTCACGCAGTTGCTCCAGCCTCGTCGCCATGAAACTGGTGCTGCCCGGCGGCTGATACTTCCAGTACACGATATGGCCGAAGAACCAGGCCTGCACCAGCAGCACGACCAGCACGATGGCGCCGAGCGTGTAGCTGAACAGCTTCCATGCGCCGATCAGCCATCTCATCGCGACACCCGGGCGGCGGGCGCGCAGCCCGCCGCGGAACGCTGATCGGCGCGCAACGGCTACTCCCCGAACAACTTGTCGCCGGGCGCGAAGGTCCAGGTGCGGACTATTTCGATGAGGTCGGTGTCCTTGCGGATGTCGGACGAGAACGCCGAGTACGGCGCGGCCATCCTGACGATGCGCTCGGCGGCGCGGTCCAGCACCTGGTGGCCGGAGGAGCGGTTGACCTCGACCGACTGCAACGTACCATCGGCCTTGATGGTCACGGTAAGAATCAGGCTGCCGTAAAGACGGCCGCGCGCGTCGTCCGGATAGTTGAGGTTGCCGATGCGTTCGACTTTCATGCGCCAGCCCTCGACATACTGGGCGAAGCGGTATTCGCGCGCGCGCGTGCCGATGATTTCCTTGCGCGGGCGCTGGTTGTATTCGTCGATGTTGCGCTTGATCTGCGCCTGCATGCGCGCCAGGGCGAGGGCGCTGTTGGCGAGGTCGGTACCGGAGATCTGCGGCTGCGGCTCGACGCTGGGCTCGGGCTTTGCCTCGGTGGTGGAGGCGACGCTGGCCTTGGACTGCAATTGCGTCATCAGCCGCTGCTGCTGCGCCTCGAGCTCCTGCACACGCCGCGTTGCGCGTTTGGTGTCGCTGCCGCGCTCGGCTTCGTTCAGCACCGGCAGCGGCGTGCTGGCGCGGCGGTTCTCGTCGGTATTGCCGCCGCCATCCAGGTTGGCCTGGGCCCGCACGTCCGATTTGACCGGCTGTGATTTGGTCTTGCTGTTAACCAGCACCACCTCGAGCATCTGCGGCGCATCTTTGGGCCGCCTGGTGTCGGGAAACTTGAACTGCAGCGAAAACAACACGGCGTGGAATAGCAGCGAAACGGCCAGTGCCAGCGTAAAAACGCGCGAAGAGGGGTCCATTCTGGCCATGATCACCGGCCAGCGCAGTCGGGAAGCCTGAAAGACCGTCGCGTTCAAGGAAAATTAAGTCCTTTTAATCAAATGATTCTAGCCTGTTTTTAAGCTGTTGTCTCAGCTTGATCGGGCTGCGCCAATCCCTTGTAGACCAGTTTGACCGTGGCGTCGATAAAATCGATTTCACCCACTTCCAGCACCAGCTTGCTGCCCGGCGGCAACTCCGGCACCGAAGGTACCCGTGCGACCAACGGAATGCGCTCCAGCCGCACCAGGTTGTCGCGCAACAATTCCGCGCCGGTTTCTCCCAGCCCCTGCTGCTCCATCCAGCGCAGACACCAGTAATGCTCCATGCTGTTCTGGAACTCATTATAGGCGGCGTAGGTCAGTTCAAAATCACGCAGCACCGCCAGCAGATCGGCGTCATTGGCGGTGAAGGGCGGCGTCTCGCCGGACAGCAACGCCGTCAACTGCCACTGATTGACGAGGTCGATGTAGCGGCGCAGCGGCGAACTCGACCAGGCGTAATGCGACACGCCAAGGCCTTCATGCGGCAACGCCGAGGTCGTCATGCGCACCTTGCCGCCGCCCTGCGCACGGTAAATCGCGGCGACGCCGTTTTCATCGAGCATTTTGCCCCAGCGATGGTTGGCCACGATCATCAACTCGGCCACCAGTTTGTCGAGCGGGGCGCCGCGTTTGCGCGCCTCGATCGAAACACGGCCGTCCTCGACGTAAAAATTGTATTCCAGCCGGTCCTGCACGTTGCCGGCCTTGCCGCGCGCCGCTTCCAGCGTCTTGGCGAACCGCCACAACCAGCGCAATTCCTCGGCAAAGGGGATGTCCGCGGCGGGTGCGCCCGACTCAAAGGCGTCATCGAGCGAGGCCACCTGCTGGTGGCGCAGGTTTGCTGCGATGGGCACGCTTTCGATACGGCTTGATTCGGCCACAATGGCGAATGTGTCCGGGTCGCAATCGAGGTACAGCGACACGGCCGGACGGCTTTGCCCCTCGGCCAGCGTGAACGCCTTCACCGCAGCAGCCGGCAACATGGTGATTTTCAGGCCGGGCATATACGCGGTGGACAGGCGGTCGCGCGCCGAACGTCCCAGCGCCGAGTCAGGTCGCACCCCCAGCGCCGGTGCGGCGATATGAATACCGACGCGGATCAGGCCGTCGGGCAGACGGGTCAGTGAAAACGCATCATCGATTTCGGTCGTTGTGGCGTCATCGAGGCTGAAGGCGCGCACCGGCGCTTGCGGCAGGTCGGCGGGCAGGACGAAATCCGCCGCACCGGCAAACTCCGGTCCTTTGGGAAAATATTCAAACAAGAAACGGCCGAGGTGGAAATCATGGCTGGACGCAAGCGCACCGCAGCGCTCGAACAGTTTTGCCACTGACAGGCCGGTGCGCGCGCAGGCCTCCTCCAGCGCCTTGACTTCGATGCGGCCGCGATCAGGCTTGTACAGCAATTCGGGCAGCAGGGGCCGGAACGCCTCGGGCAGCTCGAACCGCGCCAGCTGCGCCGTCCATTGCGCCGCTTGTTCGGCCTGGATGCGTTTTTTTTCGATGGCGGCCAGCGCCGCCTTGAGAATGTCGGCCGGTGCCGCCTTGTAATGCCCCTTGCCCTTGCGATAAAAGTAGGCCGGCGCCGCATGCAGCTTGATCAGGATTGCCGCCGCCTCGAGCGCTGTCGGCACATGGCCGCAGTAGTCTTTGGCGAGGTCGGCGAAACCAAACTCGGCGTCATCGCAGCACTCCCACAGGAAGCCGGTGTCGATATCGGCGGCAAGGGCCTCGGCGCGCGGCATGAACTCAGCCAACGCCGGTTGCTCAAAGCGCAACAGCACCGCGCCCGTCTTGACCTTGCTGCGCTTACCGTGCGGCGCCTCGACCTGCAAGGACGTATCGGCATCGGCGAGCACGGCGCCGACCTTGAAAGCGCCGTTTTCTTCGTAAAGAACATTCATGGGAGAGGCCGGTGGGAGGGCGCGGCGGTGGTCCCGGAAAACGGGAAGCACAGGAGCATGGGCGCGCCGAAATCGCGATTATAGTCGGCGCGGCTCTGTCGGCGCGGCCAGTTGCGCGAATTCGGCGATCAGGGCGAGCTGGTCGGGAAAGCTTTTGAGAGAATGATCGCCACCCTCGACCACGATCTGGCGCGCACCGCGATACCTGTCCACCGCCCTGCGGTAATCGAGAACTTCGTCGCCGGTTTCAACCAGCAGCAAATAACGCCCGGGACGGATGACGGGCACAAACTGCGCCGCCCAGGCCGCAAGATGGGCCTCGGTCAACGCGTATTCGGCGCCGCTGTACAGATTGCGCTGCGTACCGAGGTAGGCGCGCAATCCGATGTGCGGATCAATCGCCGGGTTGATCAGGACCGCCCGCGCATTGTGCTTTTCGGCCAGATAGGTGGCGTAAAAGCCGCCGAGCGAACTGCCGACGAAACAAAGCGCCCCGCCGCTGTGGCCCGCCATGGCGGTTTCGGCCGCGGCGATGGCCTTGGCCGGGAAGTGTGGCAGCGCCGGACACGCAAACTGCGCCTGCTGGCCGCGTTGACGCAGCCATGCCTCGAAACACTGCGCCTTGTACGATTGCGGCGAACTGTTGAAACCGTGCAGATAGACGATCACGGCTTCGCGGCGAGGCGGTCAAGCAGCTGCTGGTGAACACCGCCAAAACCGCCATTGCTCATCACCAGAATATGGTCGCCCGGCCGCGCGATGGCGACGATCGTCGCCACCATTTGCGCGAGATCGGCGTGGTTGCTCGCCCTTGCGCCCATTGCCTCAAGCGCACCCGCCGGATCCCAGCCCAGGTTGGCGCTGTAACAGAACACGCGATCAGCCTCGTCAAGGCTGCCGGCCAGCGCCGCCTTCATCACCCCCAGCTTCATCGTATTGGAACGCGGTTCTAGCACGGCCAGAATGCGCGCCTTGCCGACCTTGCGGCGCAAGCCGGCGAGGGTCGTCGCGATCGCCGTCGGATGGTGGGCAAAATCGTCATAGACGGCGACACCGGCGGCCTCACCGCGCAATTCCATGCGCCGCTTGACGTTACGAAAGCGACCCAGCGCTGCCAACGCCGACGCGGGCGCCACGCCGGCATGGCGTGCCGCCGCGATGGCCGCCAGTGCGTTATGACGGTTGTGCTCGCCCATCAAGTCCCAGCGCACCTCACCCAGGGGCTTGCCGCCGAAGGACACCTCGAAACACTGGTCATTGCCGGAGGCATGCCATCCGGGTGGCGCGCCAAATCGCTCGAGCCGCGACCAGCACCCGCGTGTGAGCACACGGTCCAGCGCGCCTGCCCCGGCATTGGCGACGATCAGCCCCGATTGGGGCACAGTGCGTATCAAATAGTGAAATTGTGTCTCGATAGCAGCAAGATCAGCGAAGATGTCGGCATGATCAAACTCGAGATTGTTCAAAACTGCGGTGCGCGGCCGGTAGTGCACAAATTTTGAGCGCTTGTCGAAAAATGCCGTATCGTATTCATCGGCTTCAATCACAAAATAAGACGAAGACGTCATTTTCGCTGAAATTCCGAAGTTTTCGGGCACTCCGCCAATCAAATAGCCGGGCTTGAGTCCGGCCGCCTCGAGTATCCAGGCAAGCATGGCAGTCGTCGTGGTCTTGCCGTGCGTACCTGCCACTGCAAGCACCCACTTACCCTGCAAGGCATGTTCGGCAAGCCATTGCGGCCCGGACACATAGCGATCACCGCGATCGAGAATGGCCTCCATCAGCGGATTGCCGCGGGCGACGACATTGCCGATTACCCACAAGTCGGGCTTGAGCGTCAGTTGCGCGGCGTCAAAGCCCTCGGTCAGCGCGATGCCCTGCGCCTCGAGTTGTGTGCTCATCGGCGGGTACACATTGGCATCGCAACCGGTGACGCGATGCCCCAGCGCTTTGGCAATGACCGCGAGCCCCCCCATGAAGGTGCCGCAAATACCGAGAATATGCAGGTGCATGAATGGCGGCGCTGCGCGCGCCGGGTTATCCGTTTTATTTGGAGAGCGGCGCGTATTGTACCGTTCCGAAGTGTACCGTCCCGAAGTCGCGGCATTGCCCGCGGATCGGCGCACTGGGTATGATGCGGGCTGCGCGCCTCACGGCGGCACTGGCACGCAGGAGGCGAATGCGGGCTTGGATTCCATCGATGTTTCGACTTGGCTCGGGGACCGCAGGCATGGCAAGAGCACACATGGCGAAAGACCGGTCCAGGCAGCAGCAAATGCGCCAGCGCATCGCGGCTGCGGCGGCGCGCATGATGGCCGAGGACGGCGTCGAGGATTTCGCCCTCGCCAAGCGCAAGGCGGCACGGCAACTCGGTGTCGGGGACACGCAGGTGCTGCCCGGCAACGACGAGATCGAGGCCGAACTGCGGTCTTATTTGTCGCTCTATCAGGGCGAAGAGTCGCAGCAACGGCTGCAGCACCTGCGCCAGGTGGCCTTGTCGGCGATGCAGGCGCTGGCGCAATTCCGCCCCTACCTTACCGGCGCCGTGCTCAAGGGAACGGCGGGACGCTATGCCGACATTGATCTGCAGTTATTCACCGACGACGGCAAGGCGGTGGAACTGCACTTGCTCAACCGCAGCATCCCGTATGAGTCAAGCGCGCAACGCCACTACGCCGGCGACCAGGTACGCGCGGTATCGGTATTGCAATTGACCTGGGAAGAAACTCCGGTGAATCTGTCCGTTTTTTCCACCAATGACGAACGCAGCGGCCTGCGCACGTCGGCCGCCGGCAAACCGATGGAGCGCGCCGGGCTCGACGCGGTATCAGCGCTGGTGCTGAACCCCTGAGCAGGCGATGACAGCTTCGGGCAAAACGGCGACCGCGTTCGCCATCGGCGCGGTCGCATTGATAGCGGCCTGGGCCGGCTTTGCGCTGCGGCAAAGCAACGACATATCGAGTGCCCCGGTGCACAAGTTGTTCGCGCTGGTGCTGCCCGACCCGGCGGGAAACAGCCAGGCTGTGGCGCAATGGCGGGGCAAGGTGCTGGTCATCAACTTCTGGGCGACCTGGTGCGAGCCCTGTCGTGAAGAAATCCCCGGCCTGCAGCGGCTCCGGGAAAAATATGCGTCTAAAAACGTTGAAGTAGTCGGTATCGCCGTTGATTCTGCGTCTAAAGTACGCGAATACGCCAAAATCATGAAAATCGCCTACCCGCTTCTTGTGGGTGGCCTGGAGAGCATTGAGCTGGTCCGCGATTTCGGCAACAAAGCAGGCGGTTTGCCCTACACCATCGTGCTCGACCAACAGGCCGTCATTGCGCTCTCCCATCTTGGGCTGATCAAGGAGCAGGATCTGGACAGGAAGCTGGCCGAGTTAGCGCGCTGATTCTTCTGATATTTCGCGTAACTCCTGCGAATTTTTGGACAAAATGTGCCGATTTGCGTCAAACTCCGGGCATGGCAAAGACCAAAGGCGTAGCCCCGCCAGCACGTGGCGCCAAGAAAATTCTGGTGCTGCACGGCCCCAATCTCAATCTGCTCGGAACCCGCCAGCCGGAGATCTACGGCAGGGAAACCCTGGCCGATATCGATCGCCGTCTGGCAACTGAAGCCAAAGCAGGCGGTGCCCAGCTCGACATCTTCCAAAGCAACCACGAGGGCGACCTGATCGATCGCGTGCAGGCGGCCAGACAACAGCAGGTTGACTGGATCATCATCAATCCGGGCGGCTATACGCACACCAGTGTCGCGCTGCGCGACGCCCTGTCCGGTGTGGCCATTCCGTTCATTGAGGTGCACTTGTCCAATATCCACGCGCGCGAAGCATTCCGCCATCACTCGTATTTCTCCGCCATTGCCGCGGGCAGCGTGATCGGCCTTGGCAGCGGCGGGTATTTGGCCGCGCTGCATCACATTCTCGCGCTGTCCTAGCGCGCATCTGGCCGGCTTTGCCGGCCGCATCAACCGGAGGCAACTCCCATGGATTTGCGAAAACTGAAAAAACTGATCGACCTGGTTGAAGAGTCCGGCATCGCCGAACTTGAAGTCACCGAGGGCGAGGAAAAGGTCAAGATCGTCAAGGGTGGAAGGGTGCAGGAAACGGTCTATGTTCAGGCGCAGGCGCCGATGACGCAGGCGGCCGCACCCGCGGCACCGGCTGCCGCTGTCGCGGCGGCGCCGGCCGCACCCGCAGCACCGGAAGGCCATGTCGTCAAATCGCCCATGGTCGGCACCTTCTACCGTTCCGCGTCGCCCGGCTCGAAGGCGTTCGCCGAAGTCGGCGACAGCGTCAAAGCCGGACAGACCGTCTGCATCATCGAAGCAATGAAACTGATGAACGAGATCGAGACCGATAAAGAAGGCGTCATCACCGCCATCCTGATCGAGAACGGCCAGCCGGTCGAGTACGGCGAACCCCTGTTCGTGATCGGCTGACCCGCGTGGCCATGTTTGAGAAAATCCTCATCGCCAACAGGGGCGAAATCGCCCTGCGCATCCAGCGCGCCTGCCGCGAGATGGACATCAAGACCGTGGTGGTGCATTCCGAGGCCGACAGCGAAGCCAAGTACGTCAAGCTCGCCGACGAGTCCGTGTGCATCGGTCCGGCACCATCCAAGGACAGCTACCTCAACGTTCCGGCGATCATCAGCGCAGCCGAAGTAACCGACGCCGAGGCGATCCATCCCGGTTACGGTTTTTTGTCGGAAAACGCCGACTTTGCCGAACGCGTGGAGAAAAGCGGATTCGTCTTTATCGGTCCGCGGCCGGAAAATATCCGGCTGATGGGTGACAAGGTCAGCGCCAAGGCGGCGATGCTCAAAGCCGGCGTGCCCTGCGTGCCCGGTTCCGAGGGGGCGTTGCCTGAAACGGCGGCCGATATCGTCAAGATCGCCCGCGCCATCAAGTACCCGGTCATCATCAAGGCCGCCGGCGGAGGCGGCGGGCGCGGCATGCGCGTGGTGCACACCGAGGCGGCGCTGGTATCGGCGGTCAACCTGACGCGCGCCGAGGCACAGTCGGCGTTCGGCAATCCCATGGTCTACATGGAAAAGTACCTGGAGAATCCGCGTCACATCGAGATCCAGGTGCTCTGCGACGGCCACAAGAACGCAATTTACCTCGGCGAGCGCGACTGTTCGATGCAGCGGCGCCACCAGAAGGTGCTCGAAGAGGCGCCGGCGCCGGAAATCACCGAGCGCTTGCGCGCCCGCGTCGGCGAACGCTGCATCGAGGCGTGCAAACGCATCAATTACCGCGGCGTCGGCACCTTCGAGTTTTTGTACGAGAACGGCGAGTTCTATTTCATCGAAATGAACACGCGCCTCCAGGTCGAGCATCCGG
>CAYLPI010000032.1:0-29486 GCA_964385505.1 uncultured Bordetella sp. | reverse complement strand
GACGCGCGTGCTCGGCTTCCGGCCTGAGAACGTCACCGCCAACATCACGCTGCTCGGCGGTGGCTTCGGCCGGCGCGTCGAGAACGACTATGTCATCGACGCGGGTATTCTCGCCAAGGCGATGGACGGCAGACCGGTGAAGGTGATCTGGAGCCGCGAGGACGACATCCAGAACGACAAGTTCCGTCCCCTGGTGGCGCAACACCTGTCGGCCGGCCTCGACGCCAAAGGCAATATCATCGCCTTCAGGCACCGCATTGTCGCCGAGTCGATTTACGCGCGTGCCGCGCCGCCCTTGTTCCAGCAGGCGGGCGGCAAGGACGCGCCGGTGTGCGAGGGTGCGGAAATCAACTACCACGTCGGTACCCACCTCGTCGAATACCTGCGCGAACAGCGCGGCATCGACGTCGGCTTCTGGCGCGCAGTGGGTCCGGGCTACACCAAGTTCGCCATTGAGACACTGATCGACGAAATTGCCATTGGCGCCAATCGCGACCCGGTCGAGTACCGCCTCGCCATGCTGGAAAAAACCCCGCGCGCGCGCGCCGTGATCGAAGAAGCGGCGAAAATGGCCGACTGGAAAAAGCCGCGCGCTGCCGGACGCGCGCTCGGCTTTGCCTACTCGGACGCCTGGAACACGCATTGCGCCCAGGTGGCCGAGGTCTCGGTGGACAAGAAGACCGGCAAGTTTCGCGTGCATGAAGTCTGGAGCGCGGTCGATTGCGGCGTGGCGGTGCAACCGGCCAACGTCGCAACGCAAATAGAGGGCTCGATCATGTTCGGCATCAGCCACCTCAACGAGCGCATCACCGTCCGCGAGGGCCAGGTGCTCGAGTCGAACTTCCACGACTACCCCATCATGCGCATGAACGAGGCGCCCAAGGTCACGGTCAAGGTCTTGCAGACCGACAACCATCCGGGCGGCGTCGGCGAATCGGGCCTCGGCCCCATCGCCGCGGCGGTGGGCAATGCCATCACCAAGCTGACCGGCAAGCGCATGCGCACCCTGCCGTTTGACACCGGCCTGATCAAAGCCTGATCAGCCGCCGGCAAGCCAAAAGCCCTGCGCGAATCAAATCGCGCAGGGCGTTTTTTCGTCCGTCGCCTTCATGCAACCGGCTGGAAACCCGCGTCAAATGGCGATTTGCAGCCGATGATGCTGATGCGCGGTGCATTAAGGATGAGGGTTTCAGACGAATTCGTCTGGCGAAATGCCGGAATGGTAAAATTTACCTTCCTTTCTTTTACGGGGAGCATGCCATGCCAGAATCCAAAGCCGAGCGCGTTGCGCCGGCGCCGCGCGTGATTAAAGTCAATCCCGGCGAGCACATGGTGGTAATGCGCCGCCCCGATCCGAAAGAGGTGAAGAAAGCCCTGCAGGAAATCAGCGCTCGCATGAAACGCTGGGGCGAAAAACGCCCGGCGCGCGGCGTCGAAACGGCGCGCCAAGCGCTACTGGCGGCGCGTGAGCGTGGCTGATCGCCTGATTGTTCATGACGCCAGCGTGGCTGTCGCCTGGCATGTACACCAGTCACCGCAGCTCACGCGTTACGCCGGAGCCGTCTCCGACTTGGCCGAAACAGAAAAAGTGACTTTCTGCGTCCCGCCTGTTTGGGACTATGAAGTCGCGTCCACGCTCACGCGGTTGCATCGGGACCAGAGAAACGGATTCACCTTGGTGCAATTGCGCCACGCTGTTGCGACTCTTGGGCGCATGAATATTGACGTGCACACATTCACATCGAGCGTAGGTGAAGTAGTGGGCTTAGCCATGCGCTACCGTCTGTCCGGTTATGACGCGCTGTACCTTGACTTGGCCGACCGCCTGGACGCGCCGCTCGCCACCTACAACAAAGCGCTGATCGCCGCCTGCAGGCAATTCAAGATCAAGCATTACCAGCCGGATTAAACCCGCCACCAAGCTTGGCTTGGGAGCGCTGCGGCAAGCCCCTGAAGCGCAAGCCTGGCGCTTCTCGCCGACGGAGCGTAGTGAACTGATATGCCGGAAACGCCCGCCTGGCGGGGCTTTCCGGCCATCGGCATTTAACACCAGAGGGCTTCGATAAGCGGAGTAACTCAACTTCGCCCCGGCAGCATTTTATTGAAATAGAATGAAAAAGCCCGACGGGTTTCCCCGTCGGGCCGGATTCGTCTTAATCTTTCGATTAAAACTAAATCAGCATCAATTAATCTCACTCAGTTCGCATACATGCTTGAGCCAACGACTGAGCCAACGACCGATACGGATCGGATCGTAAATATTTCTTCCTGAAGGTACGGGATGTAGTCGAGGCGGCGGTTTCCGAGGCGACGTTTCGTCAGGTGGCGCAGAAGATGCAGAAGACGCTCGACATCAAACTCACCGGCGATCCTGTCAAGGCCGTCGAGGTGCTCGCCAATCGCTACACGCTCAACGCGTCTGAACGTGCCGGCGTGCTGCGTCACCTGATTGTCGAAGGCGATCTCTCTGCCTATGGGCTGATCAATGCCGTCACGCACTACTCGCATGACGTTGAGGACTACGACCGGGCGACGGAGTTCGAGGCGCTGGGCGGCAGATTGATCGATCTGTCTTCCAGTGAACGGGAAAAAGTGGCAGAAGCGGCTTGATCGCTTCAACCGGATCCCGGTATGGGACTCGGTGTTTATCTTGACTGCCTGCTGGGCGGTTGCTTGAACTGGCCAAGACAGACAAGGCGTAACCCACGTGCCTGGCCAGGTCCTGGCTGCAATGCTGTCATTGCAATTGCACGCAAGCGTCTCGGCAGCGTTTCGAATAAATGTATATAATCGAAACTCTGAAAACGCTTGGAGATCCATAATGCGAGCAACTACTGCCAGTCGGCTACGTACAAAAAAGACCCCTGCGCTGCGCGGAGCCTGCGAAAAATCTGCGCGTGCCGTGATTTCTGCTGTCCGTCGTGCAGCGACAGGGAAGACTTCTCCCGAAGCGCTGAATGACCTGGTCGATTCATTGACGGGTGTCATCGAGCAGACAACAGAACTCCTTCTCGCCGGCAAACAGGTTCGGATCGTCGAAGACGATATGGCCATGACGACCCAGGAGGCAGCCGATGTCCTCAATGTATCGCGCCCTCATCTGGTCAAGTTGCTCGAACTGGGACAAATCCCCCAACTGCCCAAGGTGGGTCGCCACCGCCGTGTCTCCCGGGCTGTCGTGCTCAAATACAAGCGTGCAAGAGACGCCCAGAGAGAGTCTGTGTTGAAGGATATGGCCGCGCTCTCGCAACGCCACCGGCTTGGCTATTGACCGTGCCGCCGGTTGTCGTGCTCGACGCTTGTGTTCTTTATCCGGCAGCGATTGAGTGAGCCTTGCGGCCTATCCGCGCACGGATCCACCGCAAAATCAGACTCCCTTCAAGCCAAATGGAGTCTGAAATGGAAAGCGTTCAAACGCACGAACCGAACGGAGGTAACCATGGCCTATGACTTGGAAGCTGCGACAACCCGAATCGCATCAAGCTCAAGCCGGTAAATCAGGGAATAAGGGAAACTGTGAAGCGGTAGTGTTCGCACGTTGCGCGCGATCGCCTTTCCCAGTTCCGGAAAGCGATTCAGAAGTTCGAGTGCCTGACCAAGTTCGTCAACGAAATCCCCCGCCGCCATGGCCACGCCTGCACCGATGTCCCAATCCACAGCAGCATCAGCGTCGGCCTGGGCCTCGGCACTAAGACTGACCTGCACCGGCCTTGGCAGAGGTGATTTTCGCGCCTAACCGGAACATTACCTCATCAACCGGAGACCAGCGTGTGCGTCCTGCATCCATATCGGCGACGCGTCGGCTGATTTCCTCATCCCAAGCCTTTGCAATGGATTCGGGTAATTCATCGGGCTTGCTTTCAAGGCTGACAATGAGGCGGTGGATCAATTCGCCACGCTCCGGCGCGGACAATTGCAGCGCCTGGGTTTCAATTTCCGTCAAAACTGCGGCCATGCATTTCTCCCGGGAACGGCACTCGAGTCACAATGTCACCACCGCCCTCAGGTCAGAAACCGATCCGTACTATCAGCCGGAAACGCCCGCCAGGCGGGGCTTTCCAGCCATCGGCCTATTTTTATTTTGCGGCAGTTACGTGGTTATTCCGATGCCAGATGCAGTGGAAGCCGCGTCGGCTCAATCCAGAAGCAGATTCCTCGCTATGCTCGGAATGACATTTTCCGGCGGGATCATGTCGAAACCGGTTCCGGCAGCACGCTCAGGGCATGCCGGCGCACAGCGGCAACGCCAGTGCCTGCAGTACTTCACCGGTCTTGCGGTTTTGCACGAAGGCGACGGCGCCTGACTTGCTGCGATTACGCCCGGCGAGGGCGGCGGCGAGCTTTGCTTCGGCGCGGCCGTCGGCGCCCAGCGCCACCGCCCCGCTCCAGTCACGCGCGACATAATCGTGTTGCAGGGTGACGCCCTTGTTCTCGCCCGCCTGCACCGGACTGGACAGTCCGTTTTCATACAGCGCAAGAACCAGCACCGCGTCGGCGCGATCCTCGGGCCGCTTCGCCAGCGCGCTGCCGGCGACTTCGATGCGGCCGGCACCGGTGTCGCGAATCTGCAGTGCGATGTCGGCCCTGGCCGGCTGCGCGTTGATGCGCTTCACTTCATCGGCCAGGCCGCCGCCGGACCAGCGGCGAAAGTCGCGCCCGCCCAGCAGCACTTGCGGCGTGTATACGAAGGTGGACTTGTTGATGGCGCTGGCGTCCTTTTGCCGCGCGGTGAACGCCGGCTTGGCGAAGGGGTCCTTCCAGCCGATGTAGTCCCAGTAATCGACGTGCAGCGACAAGGCCACCGCCTTGTCCGGCGTGATGCCGGTCGAGGGCAGCGTGCGCAACCAGCGGTCGGCCGGCGGGCAACTGTCGCAGCCCTCCGAGGTGTAGAGCTCAACCAGCGCCACCGTATGCGCGCCGCTTTTGGCGCTGCAAACCGGTGTCGCCGCGGTGACGGGGACGGCGAGCAGGCTGCCGGCGGCCGCGGCCAGCAGCGTAGTCACAGTCGCAGTAAGTGACAACCACGTGTTCATGCGGGTTTCTCCTTCTCATTGAGGGACCTGACCTTTGGTCATTGGTCATTGGTCATTGGTCGTGGCGGCGGCGCAAGCCTTACGCAATGCCTTGATTTACCAACCTCGGCAGGCTTGATTTGCCGCGCCATGCCGGCACAGCCCATAATGGAGCCCGAACCCTCAGGATGTACGTCCCCTGCATGCACCACCCCCGATGAACCGCCCCGAGCCCACTACGCCAGGCCTCGCCGCGCTGGCGCCGTTTTTCCTCAGCTCCTTTGCCTGGAATTTCGCGCTCGGCGCGACCTATATCCTGATACCCCTGTTTGCCCATTCGCTCGGCATGTCGGGGGTAGAGATCGGCACGCTGGTGGCGGTGCCGGTGGTGCTGCAAATCGGCCTCAACCTCATCGGCGGCGCTTTTTCCGACCGCCTCGGCGGCAAGAACCTCGCCATGGCCTCGTGCGTGATGACGGTGCTGGCGGCACTGTTGTTCATGGTATCGAAGAGCTTTGCGCCGATATTTGTGGCGCAGGTGATGATGATCACGGCACGCGCCATGTTCTGGCCGGCGACCTGGTCAATGGCCAGCCAGTTGCCCGGCGCCTCAGGTGTGCAGATGGGCAGGCTCAACGCCGCCACCAATGCCGGGCAGATCTTCGGCACCGCCAGCGCCGGTTTCATCATCGCCGTGTCGGGCTATCGCGCCGGCTTTGCCGCGATGGCCGCGGCCGGTCTCATCGCGCTCGTGCTCAACCAGGTGTTCCGCCATGCGACGCGGCCACAGCGCAAATCGCTGGCGATGGTCGCCACCTACCGCATGCTGCTCAAAAAACGCAGTATCCGCTACGCCATGCTGTGCGCCTATATTTCGGCGCTGCCGATTTCGCTGTCGTTCTCGTTCTACCCCATCCTGATGGTGGAGCAGGGCTTTGACTCGGACGCCACCGGCACGCTCATTTCCCTTCGCGCGGTTGGGGCCATCGCCGCCGGCTTTGTCGCCGGGCATTTCGTCAGGCAGGTGCGCAGTCTGCGTGCACCGCTGACCTCGGCGCTGCTCGTCGGCGTGTCGGTGGCGCTCGCCGCAGCGTTCACGCAACCGGCGCTGATCGCGCTGTTCATGCTCGGCCTCGGCGCCGGTTCGGCCATCATGACCATTTATTTCCAGATGCTGATCAGCGTGGCAAGTTCGAGCGACACGCGCGGCTCGGCAATGGCGCTGGGCGGCATGGGCTGGGGTCTTTCGCACCTGACGACGCCGCTGCTGATGGGTGTGTTCAAGGACTGGCTGGACATTCAGACGGCGTTCTACATAATGGGGGCGATTGCCCTGCTGTGCGGGCTTGCGCTGTTGCCGCTGCGGCGCTGGGCTTTCGCCGAAGCCGCGCCTGATCACGAACAAAGGCCAAAATGATGCTCTTGTCAGCGCGCCGTATAATCCGTGTATCGTCCCGAAGCGGGCCCCGAAGCGCAACCCGCAGTGCGCAGCGCAGCGCCGGCGGCCGGGCAGCAACCCCACGCCAGTACCAGCAGTACCAGCAGTTCCTCCAGTACCTCCAACACAACCAGCACAGGGAGCTTGCATGGATTTGAAATGGGCTTATCTGACTTTTGGCATCGGCATGCTGATCATCGTTGTCGAGTACAGCATGGCGTCGAAGAAAAAAGGCGGCGTCACCGCCACCGACAAAAAAAGCATGTTCGGTCTGTTCTGGCTGTCCATCGGCGCAGCCGGCCTGGTCGCCTTTTTAGTCAACGCCTGAGAGCACCCGCGACATGAGCAAGCTGCCGTGAACCGCGCACCATGATTTTGCGCCTGGGCGTACTCGACCAGTCGCCCATCATTTCCGGCCACACCCCGGCCGAGGCGCTGCGTGAAACCATTGCGCTCGCCGTCGAAGCCGAGACGCTGGGCTACGCCCGCTACTGGTTGGCCGAGCACCACGCCATCGCCGCGCTCGCCGATCCGTGTCCGGAGATCCTCGTCGCCGCAGTGGCCGCCGCGACCTCGCGTATACGTGTGGGCACCGGCGGCGTGCTGCTGCCCTATTACAGCCCGCTGAAAACCGCTGAAGTGTTTCGCATGCTCGAAGCCCTTTACCCCGGACGCATCGACCTTGGCATCGGCCGCGCCCCGGGCGGCGACATGACCACCGCGCGCGCCATGGGCGGCGGCGCCTATTCGGGCGCGGAAGATTTTCCGGAACAAGTGCAAGACCTGGTCGGTTTTCTCGACGACAGCCTGCCCGCCGACCACCCCTTTGCGCGCGTCAGGGCGATGCCGGCCGGCCCGACCGCGCCACAGGTGTGGCTGCTCGGCTCAAGCGACTACAGCGGCGCGCTCGCCGCCCATCTCGGGCTGCGTTTCGCCTTCGCCCATTTCATCAGTGCCCAGGGCGGCGACGCGGTGATGCGCGAGTTCAAGGCGAAATTCCAGGCCTCGCCGCGCGAGCGCAGCGCCGCCTCGCTGCTGTGCTGTTTTGTCATCTGCGCCGACAGCGACGAAGAGGCCGAACAACTGGCCAAATGCATTGACTTGCGCCGCCTGCACATGGCCCTTGGCGTCGATGCGCCGGTGCCGACGCTGGCCGAGGCCGACTCGCGCAGCTATTCGCCGCAGGAGCGCGCCTACATACAACAGCAGCGCGCGCGCCTGGTGCTCGGTTCGCCCGCCACCGTCAAGGCGCGTCTGCTCGAACTCGCGGCGCAGTATGGCGCGGACGAATTGTCGATACTGACCATCACCGGCGACTACGCCAGCCGCCGCCGTTCCTATCAGCTCATCGCCGCGGCCTTCGGTCTTGGCAATTCCGGCACTGCAAACCGTGAAGCCGCGCTCGCAGGCTGACCTCACGCTGCGCCTCGCCGGCGAGGACGATGCGCGCGTCATCGCCACGCTGTCACGCGAGCTCATAGAATCGGGGCTCGGCTGGTCGTGGACGCCCTCGCGCGTGCTGCGCGCCATACGCGACCCGGACACGCTGACGCTGGTGGCCTGCGACGGTCCGCTGATCATCGGCTTTGCCATCATGCAGTTCGCCACCGACCGCGCCCACTTGTCGTTGCTGGCGGTGCGCAAGCTGCAGCAGCGCCGTGGCGTCGGCCGGCGCATGGTCGAATGGCTGGAGGCCTCGGCGCGCATCGCCGGCATCGCCCGCGTGCACCTGGAATTGCGCGTCAACAACCACGCCGCGCGGGCGTTTTACGCCGACATCGGCTTTGCCGAGACGGCGCAGGTGCCGGGCTATTACCGCGGCGTTGAAACCGCGGTGCGCATGGTACGGGTGCTGCGCACCCACAGCGAGTTGCCGCCCTTCCCCGAGCTGGGCTAGTCCGGACGGCACGGCCGGTGTGGTGTGGCGCACAGACTGCGCGCGCGTTTGTTCCTACTCTGGCGGTTCTGCAGCACGGCGCCCGCCGTGTCGCGTGGCACCGCCAAAACAAGGAACACACCATGAAAACCCAATCCGCAATCGCAATGACTTTTGTCGCCGGGGCAGTCGTGCTCGGAGGCTGCGCCCAGCAACCGGCCTTCGACTCGAGCTATCCGGGCCAGTCCAATACGCAGCAAAGCCGCTACCCGTCACAGCAGTACCCGAACAACAGCTACCCTGCGCAGGGCTACCAGCAACAAGGTGTTTATTACGGCACCGTGGACAGGATTGAGGTCATCAACCGCAGCGACAACAACAATGTGGCAGGCATGGTGATCGGCGGCATCGTCGGCGGACTGCTCGGCAACCAGGTCGGCGGCGGCACCGGCAACACTGTTGCCACGGTCGCCGGCGTCGCCGGCGGCGCCTATGTCGGCAACCAGGTCCAGGGCCGCCAGCGCGCGTCGCATGAAACGCTGCGCGTCACGGTGCGCCTGGAAAACGGCGCCTACCAGACGGTGACCACCGACAATATCACCGACCTGCGCAGCGGCGACCGGGTGCGCGTGGACGGCGGCAGCATTTCACGCTACTGACAGCGACGCAACCGCCCGGGCGCTGCGCCCGGGCACCTTAGCGCGACGCGCGCAATTGCTCGTAAATATTGAGCAACAGCTTGCGCCCGGTCGAGCCCGGCCCGGACAGGTCGAGTCCGCCGATACCGTGTTGCAGATACCCTTCCAGACCCGGGCTGACCGGCGCATCCAGCCCGCCGGCGTGGGCAAAGCCCATCCACCATTCGGCAAAGCTGCGTTGTGCCACCGCCTGTTCCCAGGCAAGGGATACGCCACCATGGCGTTGGTCGCGGCTGATGATTTCATTGAAAACCTGTTGCACGGCCTCACGCGGGCCCTCGAGCAATTGCACGAACTCGCCCCTGCCGTAGATCAGCAGGCCGGTAATGCCCTGCGCGCTGTTGTTCTTGCGCGCACCGACCAGAATGCGCTCCAGTTCTGCGCTTTGCATCGCGTGCGGGTGGGCGATACTGGTGTAGACGAGTTCGTGAAACATGGGATGCCTCGCAGATGGGCCGAGGCGCGCATTATAGGTGCTGCAACTGCACCGGTGTCAAGCCGCGCATTCAAGGGTACTTCAAAGCCGCCTGACCGGCGCGAGGAAATGAACTGCGGCACGATCACCGCACCAGGGCAAGGCCGCCTCTTCGGAGATGGATTCGTTGATGCTCACTTCACGCCGGCTTGTGGGCGTCATTGCGGCAAAGACAAACGCAGATTCCCGCGGATCTGATCGCGCCATCCGGGAGTCACTTGCGCCTGGTCCGCGTAATCCGGCCATTTCGCCACGGCCGCGCGCACCTCCCCGACAATGCTGTCGGCACGACCGCGTTTCATCAGGGCGCTGTTGGCGCAGGCACGCAAATCCGTCATGGTGAAGTCATCGCGTTTGCCGTTGATGCTCATCTGGTGTTGCGCGGTCCAGAGACCGGCCCGGTTGTAGCTGTAAGTCATGTCGAACGCCGGCGAGAGTGACCAGGTGCCCTCCTGATCCATCAGGAAAGCGATGTTCTTGACGTGATCATCCTGATTGCGCGCAATGACGTTGAACACCATGCGACGGAACTGCTGTTCGATGGCCTCCATGCCAAGACCGAGTTGCCGGATGATGAGCAACGCCTGCTCATAGGCATGGGCTCTGGGGTTGTTGAAATCAAAATGGGCAAGCGCGCACAGCGATTGCGCGTGCAGCTTGCCGCCGCCGGGCTGCCGGTCAAAGCGCCGCGTCATGAAATGGCGGCGCTTGTTTTCTTCGAGCAGCCGGCACTCGCTCATCGTCACCCCCGCAGCCTGGGCCATCAGGAAGTAGGCGTATTCGATAACGCCATAGCCTGTCGGGTCTTCCAGTTCCTTGTCCTTGTTGCCGGCGACGCCGTCGAACTTGAGCAACCAGTAGCCGAAGCCCTCGCCCGCCGCGACCTGGCCCGAGCGCACTTCGTTGGTGGCACTGTTCCAGGCAATCACCGCCTTGGCGCGCGCCCCGCCTGCCGAGGTGCCGACGCGCAGGATGTCCTGTAGCGCTTGCGCGCGTTGCGGGTCGGCAAACGACGCCGCGAAGCCGCCGCGCTGACCGAGCACATCTGAGGCCATGCGCACCAGCACATCGATCTGGATTTTCTCGGCAACCCGTGCGGCGGGCCCTGCAGCCGGCGCAAATTCCAGCGCGCCCATGCCGCGCGTACCGGTGTAGCACAAGCGCTCGACGGCATTAAAACTGCCGGGCGTGCGGCCTTGAGTCGAAAGCCAGGCGCTGATCAGCGCGTTGCCAAACTTGTCCGGCAAGGAATCGGCCAGCAGGCCGGGCAGCCCGTGAAAGGTGTTGCGCGGCAGCCCGGCAAACCGATGCACGGCATTTCCAAGCGGCATGGTGACAGGTGAAACCTCGATACCGCTCGCCGCGAATTCCGGGGTGTATTGGAACGCCGCAAGCTCGGCGCCCTCCTCCAGTGACACCGCGCCTATGGTGCGACCCCACAACCTGACCTCGGCCAGCGTGGTCACGGCTTATCGCCCCACTGCCATTTAGCCTTTTTACCCTTTTCACCCTTTTCACCCTGGCCCGCAGGTGCCGGCGCCCTGGCCGAAGCCGCGCGCTTTCTTTGTCGGCCTTGCAGCTTGAGTTGCGCCACCGGACTGATCGCCGGCTGCGGAATCAGCGTATCGAACCGCTCCACCAGCCCGAGCGCGCGGCACACACGCACCAGGTTGACGAGTTGGGTCGCACCGCCCGCCTCCATGCGTTCAAGCGTGCGCTTGGCCACGCCAGCCTGGGTGGCAAGCTCAGCCTGTTTCAGGTTGCGTTCCAGCCGCACACGCGCCAGCCGCTCCCCCAGCTCACGCAGAATCACGGCGTCCACCATTTGATCAGCGATTTTCATAATGCGTCAATTATTGCGAATAATGAGGATTATATTTTATAATTCGCCACAAAAAGCGAATTAAAATCAAAAAATTATTCGTCATTGATAGCGATTAAATGGCTTCCAAGATCGATATTCGCCATAAATCGCGGATACTTTTAACCTCGGAACAGCCGGGCATTTCCAATCATCACCCTGCGCGGCATCTTGCCGCCTTCGACCAGCTCGGGGCGAACCGGGATCAGGCGTCCGCTCCCGCAAACTCAGTCGAGAAAAATATCCGGCAGCGGCGTGCTGCCCGGCAGCATGGCATAGCCGCTCAAGTCGGTGACGCCGGCCGACGCCAGCACTTCATCGTCGATGTAAAAATTGCCTGTGGCCTCGCGGCTGTTGCGATTGAGGATGACATGCGCGGCGTCGGCGACGATGTCGGGCTTGCGGCCCATTTCGGGCTTGACGCCGGGAATCATGGCGAGGGCCGCGGTGGCGATCAGCGTGCGCGGCCACAGCGCGTTGACGGCGACGCCCTGCCGGCGGAATTCTTCGGCCATGCCGAGCACGCACATGCTCATGCCGTATTTGGCCATGGTGTAGGCGACGTGGTTCTTGAACCACTTTGAACTCATGTTGAGCGGCGGCGACAGGGTGAGGATGTGCGGGTTGGGCGATTTGAGCAGGTGCGGCAGGCAGGCCTGCGACGTGCAATAGCTGCCGCGCACGTTGACACCGAACATCAGGTCGAAGCGCTTCATCGGTGTTTCCAGCGTGCCGGTGAGGTTGATGGCGCTGGCGTTGTTGACGAGGATGTCGATGCCGCCGAAGTGTTCCGCCGTCTGCCGCGCCGCAGCCTGCACCGCAAGTTCGTCGCGTATGTCCACTTGCAGCGGCAAGGCGCGGCCTCCCGCCGCCTCGATTGCGGCGGCGGCTGAGTGGATGGTGCCGGGCAGTTTTGGATTGGGATCGCTGGTCTTGGCGGCAATGGCGATATTGGCGCCGTCGCGCGCTGCGCGCCGCGCGAGCCACCGGTGATGAACAGCGTTTTTCCGTTGAGACTCATGGCTTACCTCGCGAACCTTGAAAGCTTGGACCACAGAGAACACAGAGAAAGCAAACATTTTCTTCGAGTTTGAGGACTCCGTGTCCTTCGTGTTCTCCGTGTTCTCCGTGTTCTCCGTGTCCTCTATGGTGCAAGCTTTTACTTCTAGCTGAACTTCGAAAAATCCGCTGCGCGCTTTTCGAAAAAGGCCGTGAACGCCTCTTTCGCCTCGGGCGAGGCGAGCAGCGTGCCAAAATGCCCGCTCTCGGTGCTCATGGCCAGTTCCACCGCCCTGGCATGCGGCGCCTTCATCAACTGTTTGGTCAGGCGCAGCGAGCCCGGCGGCTTGGCCGCGAGTTTTGCGGCGGCCGCTTCGGCGTGCGCAAACAATTGCGCTTCGGGCACGACGGCGTTGATGATGCCGGCCGCCTGCGCCTGCTCGGCACCGAAGGGCTCGCCCAGCATCAGCAGTTCGGCCGCACGCTTGTAACCCGCAACCAGCGGCAACAGGTAACTGGAGGCCGCTTCCGGGCACAGCGCAAGATTGACAAAGGGCAGGTGAAAACGCGCGTTCGGTGCCGCGAACACCAGGTCGCAGTGCAGCAGCATGGTGGTGCCTATGCCAACGGCGGGACCGCCCACGGCGGCAACAATGGGTTTGCCGGCAGCGCTGATGGCGCGCAGGAACTGGAACACCGGACTGTCGGCACTGCGCGGCGGGTTGTCGGCAAAATCCCTGAGGTCGTTGCCGGCGGTGAAGCAGGCGGGGTCGCCCTGCAGCAGCAGCACGCGGACCGAAGCGTCAGCCTCGGCGCCACGCAGCGCGTCGGCCAGCGCCTGGTACATGTCGCGCGTGATGGCGTTCTTGCGCTCCATCCGGTTGAAGCGGATGTGCAGGACATGGCCCTGCTGTTCGGTAAGGATATGACTCATGGGAGGACTGCGGGCGCACGTGGGTGGGGACGCACTGATTATATCCGCACGCTGAGGGGTGGCGAAGGAGGCGGCTTTGATCGCCGCAGCACCCTTCAACGGCGCCAAGCCGATCGCCGGAAACGCCCGTCTGGCGGGCATCTCCAGCGGATCGTCTTTTCCGCGGAAGGGGGAATCCGGTTGCATGGTTCTTCTCTTTTGTTCGGTGGCGTGCTTTTTGAGTTGGGGTGTTTCGCCCCCTTGCGGGGGGGCGAGTTACCTTTCTTGCTTCGCCAGGAAAGGTAAGCCAAAGAAGGCGACCCGCAGGTGACGGTCGCTGCGCGACTGCCCTGCGATGCTCGCGCCCTCGGGCCGGTCCCGCATGTCTGAGCCCCACAGTTTTATCGTCGGGCGAGTTCGGGACCGGCCCGCTTTGCCGAGTAGCGCAGGGGACCCCGAAGGGGCGGCATCGGGGGTGTGCTTTCTTTGCTTACTGCTTCGACCGAAGGAAGTCCCCGGAGGGGATGCACAAGCAAAGAAAGTAAGTCGCTCCCGCAAGGGAGCGAAACACTCCAACCAAAAAGCAGCGCCACCGAACACCCGGAGAAGAACCAAACGAGTCGCGAGTTTCAAGCAAAGGCACACCAGTATGCCTTCAACCCATCAAGACACAGGAACCGTACTACTCCACCTTCGCGCCCGAAGCCTTGATGACACGGGCGTACTTGTCGACCTCGGTTTTGATGAATGCGGCAAAGCGCTCGGGGCTGTTGTCCTGCGGCGGCGCGGCACCCATTCTCTCCAGCCGGTCTTTCATGTCGGGTGCGCCGAGGGCCTTGTTGATCTCGGTGTTGAGCCGTGTCACGAGGTCGCGCGGCGCGTTGCCGGGCAGGAACACACCGAACCAGGTGCTGAGGTCAAAGCCGGGCACACCGGCCTCGGCCAGCGTCGGCAACTCGGGCGCGAACACCGAGCGCTGTGCCGTCGTCACCGCCAGCGCGCGCAAGCGCCCGGCCCTGACCTGCGGCAGCGAATTGGCGAGATTGTCGAACATCAACTGCACCTGCCCGGCGAGCAGGTCAGCCATCGCCGGGGCGCCGCCCTTGTAGGGGATATGCACCATCTGCACAGCGGCAAGCACATTGAACAACTCGCCCGCAAGATGCCCTGTCGAGCCGGTGGAACCGGAACCGAAGTTGAGATAAGAGGGTCTGGCCCTCGCCAGTGCGATCAGTTCCTGCACCGATTTGACCGGTAGCGCCGGATGGACCACCAGCACGTTGGGCACCACCGCGACCATCGCCACCGGCGTGAAATCGCGCACCGGATCGTAGGCAATGGCCGGGTAGAGGGTCGGGTTGATGGCATGGGTTGCGACCGCACCCATGACGATGGTGTAGCCGTCGGGTGCGGACTTGGCAACGATGTCGGCACCGATGTTGCCGCCCGCCCCCGGCTTGTTGTCAACCACCACCGGCTGGCCCATGGATTCGGAGAGCTTCTGGCCGATGGCGCGCGCCATGATGTCGAGCGGTCCGCCCGCGGCGTAGGGCACGACAAAACGGATCGGCTTGGCCGGCCAGGCCTGTCCCGCGCCCGTCGAAACGACCTGCGCCGCGGCAGCGGTCGCAAACAGCGCCAGCAGCAGGCCGGCGCTCACAGTGGCGAATTTGTTCACGGCGGTCCCTCTTTGCGTGTGTCCAGTTCTAGTTGCAGGCGCCACAAAAACAAAGGACGCCGCAGCGTCCTTTGTTTTTGTCAAGGCGGACTCAGTCCTCGACGAAGGCTTCCTCGCGCTTTTTGCGCAGTGCCGGGGAGAGCACCACAAACAGCAGCAGCAGCGCTACGCCAAGCAGCACCGCGCTGATCGGCTTGGTGACGAAGGTCGTCGGGTCACCGCGCGACAACAACATGGCGCGGCGCAGGTTCTCTTCCATCATCGGGCCGAGGATGAAGCCCAGGATCAGCGGCGCCGGCTCGCACTCGAGCTTGACGCAGAAGTAGCCGAGCACCCCGAACAGCACCGTCATATAGACGTCGAAGGCGCTGTTGTTGATGGAATAGACGCCGATGCAGCAGAACAGCAGAATGGCCGGGTAGAGCATGCGGTAGGGCACCGTCAGCAGCTTGATCCACAGCCCGATCATCGGCAGGTTGAGCACCACCAGCATCAGGTTGCCGACCCACATCGAGGCGATCATGCCCCAGAACAATTGCGGACGCTCGGTCATGACCTGCGGACCGGGGGCGATGCCCTGAATCATCATCGCGCCTATCATCAGCGCCATCACCGGGTTGGACGGAATACCCAGCGTCAGCAGCGGAATGAAAGAGGTCTGCGCGCCGGCGTTGTTGGCCGACTCCGGCGCCGCCACGCCCTGGATGGCGCCCTTGCCGAACTGCGCGGAGTTCCAGGACAGCTTCTTTTCCAGCGCGTAGGCCGAAAACGAAGCCAGCAAGGCGCCCCCACCCGGGAGAATGCCAAGGCAGGAGCCGATAAGGGTACCGCGCATGATGGCTCCGGAGCAGTCCTTGAAGTCCTGCATGGTCGGCAGCAGGCCGGTGACCTTCTTGGTCAGCAGTTCGCGCTGCTCGTCACCCTGTTCCAGGTTGGTGATGATTTCGGCAAAACCGAACATGCCCATGGCGACAATGACGAAGCCGATGCCATCCGACAATTCGGGAATGCCGAAAGAAAACCGCGCCACGCCGGAGTTGACGTCGGTACCAATCAGGCCCAGCAACAACCCCAGCAGCACCATCGCGATCGCCTTGAGCAGCGAGCCGTGCGCCAGAACCGTTGCAGCAACCAGGCCCAGCACCATCAGTGAGAAATACTCGGCGGGACCGAACTTGAGGGCGACTTCGGCCAGCGGCGGCGCTGCAATCGCAATCACCAAGGTGGCAAAGGTGCCGGCAATAAACGAGCCGATGGCGGCGATACCCAGTGCAGCGCCGGCGCGACCCTGCTTGGCCATCTGGTAGCCATCGATGGTCGTGACCGCGGACGACGATTCACCGGGCAGGTTGACCAGGATGGCCGTGGTCGAGCCACCGTACTGCGCACCGTAGTAAATGCCGGCCAGCATGATCAGCGCCGATACCGGCGGCAGGTTGAAGGTCACCGGCAGCAACATGGCGATGGTGGCCACCGGGCCGATGCCCGGCAGCACGCCGATCAGCGTGCCGAGAATAACGCCGCCGAGGCAATACAACAGGTTGTTTATGGAGAGCGCGACCCCGAAACCGAGGGCCAGATTCGAAAATAAGTCACCCATGTCAGTACCCCAAGAATTCAGGCCAGAGGTTGAAAGGCAGGCCCAGACCGTGATAAAACACGGCAACAGAACCGACGACGAGACCTATGGTCACGAACACTATTTCCTTGAACCGGAAGTCATTGCCGCCGAAGGCGGAGACCATGATCAGCACGGATATCGCGATGACCAGCCCGGCCGGCTTGAGCAGCACGCCGAACAGGATGACGGAAAACAGAATGACGAACAGCGGCCGCAGGTGCAGCTTCTTGATTGCGCCGTTTTCGACGTGGCTCAGGAAGGAGCGCACGAAAATGACCAGCCCGAGCACAAACTGCAACCCGCCCAGAGCCGTGGGAAAGTATGCCGGCCCCATGCGCACGTTACTGCCCATGGCGTAGTTGCGCGCTACCAGAATAAATGCCAGACCGAAAGCCATGAACATCAGGCCGGCCCAGAAGTCTTTCTCGTTTTTGATCTTGCTCATCATTTCCACGTCTCCTCAAACGTCTTGTTCTATGCGGTAACAAGCGCGCAATTGTGCCACAGGACTCTGTCTTGCGACTGACATTTTAGCGCCGTCAGCCGGCCGGGTCCTGGCCCTCCCTGTCCATGTAATTGACCAGCCTGGAACTGGTCTGGCGCAGGCGCTGCGACAGCATCAGCACCAATTCCATCAAAATCTTCGAACCGAGCACCGGCTGCTCCAGGATGATGCGCGCGAGGTTCTCGCGCGACAGCACCGCAATCTGGCAGGCCTCGGCCGCGATGCAACTGGCAAAGCGCGGCTCACCGTCTATCATCGACATTTCGCCCAGGCTCTTGCCCGGATCGACAACGGCAATCAGGCGCGGCGCGTTCCAGCGATCCTGCTTGAACACCTCAATGCGCCCCTCGAGCAGCAGCATCATGAAATCGCCGTCTTCACCCTCGCGCAGTATCTCCATGCCGGGTTCCGCGCGGTACACCTGCATGAAATGGCTCATCAGCCGGATTTCAGCGAGATTGAAATTCTCGAACAGCGGGGAGTACATGATCAAGCCATGGATCTGGCTGGCAAACTGGGTCGCATCGCCGAGAAACTCGAGATGCGGCAGCCGTATGCGTTCTCGTTCTGTTTGTTCGGCCATGGCGTCGGTCTATTCCTCCCTGTCCGCGCCGCCCGGGGGGGCGGCGGGAATCGCTGCAATTATGCAGGAAAGCCCCTGCCACGACAAAGCGCCACGCAAAGTCACAGCACCCCGGAGAGCACGGCGATGGTCACGACAAGCCAGCCCAGTGTCGCACCAAGCAGGTGCACATCACGCAGCAATTCGCGCGACGGATCCCCGCCCCCGCCACCGCAATGCAGCAACCACAGGTAGCGAAACACCCCGTACAGCACAAAAGGCAGCGTCAACACCAGCTTGCCGGTGCCGTGCGTCAGGGCCGTTTCGGCGCTGACCGTGTAGAGCGCGTAACTGACGATGACCCCGCCGGCGCTGACCGCGATCATGCGGTCGAGCAACAGCGGGCTGTAATCGGCCAGCACGCGCCGATGCGCACCGGCCCCGCTGGCAACGGACTCAAAGACCATCAGCTCGGCACGGCGCTTGGCAAAGCCGAGAAACACCGTGAGCATCATGCCGCACAGCAGCAGCCACTGCGAGGGTTCGATATCCAGGCCCAAGGTGCCGGCAAGAATGCGCAACATGAACCCTGCGGCGATGATGAACACATCGAGTATCGCCACATGCTTGAGCCCGAGGCTGTAGGCGGCGTTGAGCACGAGGTAGGCGGCGACGATGACAAAAGCGATTGCCGACGCAGCCAGTGCGAGCGTCAGGCCGCAAAGCGCCAGCAGCCCGGAAAACCAGGCCGCAGCGGCAAGCCCGACTTCGCCCGACGCAACCGGACGCAGGCGTTTTTGCGCATGCGCACGGTCGGCGTCACGATCGGCGATGTCATTGAACACATAGACGGCGCTCGAGGCGAGGCAGAACGCGGCGAAGACCAGCGCCGCGTCGCGCAGCGTCTCGGCGTCGCCCCAGGCGTGGCCGAACAAGAGGCCGACCAGCACAAAGCTGTTCTTGACCCACTGGTAGGGTCGGGCAAGGCGGATCAGGCGGGACAAGGTCGCGCGCATCATGGTGGCTATCCTCAGACTCAGACTCAGCGTAGCGGACAGGATTGCTGCGACAAATAGCGTGCGCAAAAATCGCAGTGTCCCTGCGGCAGGTAGGCCGGGATGCGATAGTAACGCGCGGCCAGCGGCACCAGCACCCGCTCACGATAGGCGGCGTAGTCAAAGCCGCGCCCGAGCACCAGGTGAAAGGTGACGCCGCGTACGACAAGCTGCCGTTCTTCGACCGACTGGAAGTACGGCGCATATTCGCCCGGCTGCGGCGCGTTCTTGCGCAGCACCAGGATGTTCGTGCCCGAGAGCGCGCGAAAATCGGTGAGGATGTCGTCGTGTCGCGCATGCGAGGACGCGGTGCCGAAGACAAAAAAATAATTGCGCCGCCAGGCGGCGGTGTCGTCACCGCGCGCGAGTCCCGCTCCCTTGAGGCCGGCGCGCGCCGCCCGGTAGGAAATGGTCACCGCCGGCGAGTAACCGTCGGCGGCCATCTCGAACTCGCCGGCGAAGGGCCGCAGCGCGCGCACCAGTTCGTCGGCCTCGACCGTATAGACGAGGCCGTCGTAGATGCGCGTGTGCTTCCAGGTCTCGAGCGGCAGGTTGGCCGTGACCAGCATGGCGCTGATGTGGATGAGGCTGAAACACGCGAGGAACAGCACCGAGCGCACGAGCTGCGCACGCGAGAGCATCAGACCGAACAGCACGAACATCACCGGCACGAACGACAGCACCCAGTGCAGGCCGATCTGCTTGATGAGGGACAGCGCGCAAAACGCCGCCAGCGGAAATGCCGCGCAGACGAAAACAAAACGCAGCATGCGCTCGCCTGCGGGCAGCAGCGGCACCGCGCGGCCGCGCATCAACTGCAACAACGCCACCGGCGAGAGCACGTAGAGCAGCGTCAGCAGGTACAGGGCCGGTGTCTGCAGCGACCAGCCGGCGTCGCCGTGGCGGTTGTACAGGTTGAACATCAGGTTGGCCCAGCAGTTCTCGTAATTCCACAAAAAATTGAAACCGAGAAAGGGCAGCGCCACGGCCCAGGCGAGCAACACGCCGCGCCAGGGCTTTTCGGCGCGCGGTGAGGCGAGGGCGTACACGCCGTAGGCAATGGCCAGCAGGCCGGCGAAATACTTGGATAGCAGCGCGAGCCCCAGGAACACGCCGGCGAGCGCAAACCATGCCCAGCGCCGCCCGGCATCCGTGCCGTCCACGCCCGGCTGTCGCGGCCGCAGCGCGGTGGCAAATGCGGCGACCGACAGGAACGACCAGAAGGCGAGCGGCGTGTCGGTGGTGATGAACACGTTCCACACTTCGATCGGCACCAGCAGGAAGGCGGTCGCGGCGAGCCAGGCCCGCGCCTCATCCAGCGGGCGCAGCAACGCCAGCACCACCAGCGACAGCAAGGGCGCGAGCAGCACCGCCGGCAGGCGCAACACCCATTCGGCCGCGGACCATTTGAGCAGCAGCGCCAGCAGCCAGCCGACCATCGGCGGATGGTCGTAAAAGCCGGCGTCGGGGAAAACGCCCCAGTACATGAAATACGCCTCGTCCCCGGTCAGCGGGAACACCGCCGCCAGCCACAGCTTGAAGCCGAGCGTGACGAGGAGGGTTGCGGCGTAGGCGCGCCGCAGGCCGTTCAGCGCAGGTACGGGCATGCCGGGTTCTTTATCTTCAGGATGCCGCCCGCAGTATTGCAGGATGCCGCCTGCGGCATGCAGGATGCCGCCTGCGGCATTGCGCCAAAACCGCCGGGCATGGGACTCAGGCCGCCTTGCGCTGGCGTCTTGCCCTGACCGCGACGGCAAGGCCCTCGAGCAGGGCCGTGCTGTCGTCCCAGCCAAGGCAGCCGTCGGTGATGCTCTGGCCGTAGTTGAGCCGCTTGCCCTCGACCAGGTCCTGGCGCCCGGCATTGAGGTGCGACTCGACCATCAGGCCGACGATGCGCCGCTCGCCGCCGGCGATCTGACGACCGATATCGGCGGCCACCTCGGTCTGGCGGCGGTAGTCCTTGGAACTGTTGGCATGGCTGCAATCGACCATCAGGCGCTCGCCGAGGCCGGCCTTGGCGAGGTCTTTGCACGCTGCATCGACGCTCGCCGCATCGTAATTGGGCGTCTTGCCGCCGCGAAGGATGATGTGGCAATCATCGTTGCCGCGGGTCTCGACGATGGCGACCTGGCCGCTTTTGTGCACCGACAGGAAGTGGTGCTTTTGCCGCGCCGCCAGAATGGCATCAACAGCGATCTTGACGTTGCCGTCGGTGCCGTTCTTGAAACCAACCGCCGCCGACAGGCCGGAGGCGAGTTCGCGGTGTACCTGTGATTCGGTCGTGCGCGCGCCTATCGCCCCCCAGCTCACCAGGTCGCCTATGTACTGCGGCGAGATGACATCAAGGAACTCGCAGCCGGCGGGCACCCCGAGTTGGTTGATGCGCACCAGCAGGTCGCGCGCCACGCGCAGACCCTCGTTGATGCGGAAACTGCCGTTGAGATAGGGGTCGTTGATCAGCCCCTTCCAGCCGACCGTGGTGCGCGGCTTTTCGAAATACACGCGCATCACCAGCTCCAGTTCACCGGCGTGACGCTCACGCTCGGCGCGCAGGCGCTGCGCGTACTCAACCGCCGCCTGCGGATCGTGGATGGAACAGGGTCCGATGATCACCAGCAGCCGGTCGGAGCGGGCGTGGACGATGTTGCTGACCTCGCGCCGCGTCCGCGCAACGAGTGCCTCTGCAGGCGTGTCCTGAATCGGAAAAAAGCGGATCAGGTGCTCGGGCGGCGGCAGCGGGATGATGTTGTCGATGCGCTCGTCGTCGGTCTGCGACATCTTGTCCGCAGGCGCTGCTACGGCATGAATATTGACGGTGTTGGTCATGATGGCCTGCTTTCAGTACGGGATCGGATTTCGGTGGCAAGGGTGAAGGGGTGAAGGGGTAAAAAAAAACCGCCAGGCGGGTGGCGCCGGCGGTTTTTCGGGTGCTGCAAGTACGAGGCTAGCTCGTTCCCTCCGCCGGCGGCTGGGAAAAGCTGTAAAAATAAAAGGCAACGGTATGAGTATGGGCGCTGTGCATGGTCTTGTTTTCCGCCTCTATTCAAGCATGTTCGCGGGCTTCCCGCAAGCCCCGACGCTCCCTTGAAGTGCGACGAACGCAGTGCCCGCACCACGCCGGAGCATCGGTCGCGGCACGACGCACGCAGCGCCTGGCAGCCGCCACGTGCGACTGCCAGCAAGCAAAGCCCGGCACGCGACGGCGCGGCGAAGAATAAATTTCATTTTCCCCACTGTCATCCCTTGCCAGGTTTGGTTCGTTTATTGCTTAATGAAACCTATAAGCAACCTCTAAGGAAATCCTGCACCGCTGCCGATATAGTTTCAGAATGGAATGACCTTTTCGTAGGCCTTACGGAGGAGCATATTCATGAGCACGAGCACGAACTTTCCGGTAACGCTGCCCATCGCCGGGTTCAAGGATGTCTATGACGTCGCGCAGGTTGACCGCGCCCTGCAGGAATTGCCCGTATCGGCCAACGAGGCGCTGAAGACCACCTACGCCAAAATGCTCAAGAACGGCGGCACCCGCCTCACGGTCAAGCCCTCCGGTCTGCCGGTGATGGACTCGCTCTACGAGGACCTGCCCAACTTCAGCGAGGTCCTCGATGACATCAAGAAACAACTGGCGCTGTGCACCTCCAGCAACGACGCGCTTGAGCTCACGCCGATGCTGCTGCTGGGCGAACCGGGCATAGGCAAGACGCACTTCGGCAAGCGCATGGCCGGCATGCTGGGCACCGGCTTCGGTTTTGTGTCGATGAGCTCGATGACCGCGGGCTGGATCCTGTCGGGCTCGTCGTCACAATGGAAAAACGCCAAACCGGGCAAGGTATTCGAATCCTTCCTCAACGGCACCTATGCCAATCCGGTGATGATGGTCGATGAGATCGACAAGGCCGGTGGTGACAGCCAGTTCGACGCCCTCGGACCGCTCTACTCGCTGCTCGAGCACGACACCGCGCGCAGCTTCATCGACGAGTTCGTCGAGATTCCGATCGATGCCTCGAGCATGCTGTGGATCGCCACCGCCAACGACGCCTCACGCATACCCGAACCCATCCTCAACCGCATGAATGTGTACGAAATCGACCCGCCCGACCACAACGGCGCGGTGCGCATCGCGCAGGCGATCTACACCGAGATACGCAGCTCGCACGAATGGGGTCTGCGCTTCCCCGGCGAACTTGAGGCGGGCGTGCTGGACAAACTGGCCGAACTCGGCCCGCGCGAAATGCGCCGCGTCATCCTCGGCGCCTTTGGCAACGCCAAGCTGGCCGGCCGCGACGAAGTGCGCGAAGCCGACATTGTCGATGCGCGCGGCGCGGCGAAAAAACAGCGCATCGGCTTCTGAGACGCGTCCCGGACAGATCCGGGAAAAAAAGACAATCGGCTGGAAATGCCCGCCTGGCGGGGCTTTCCAGCCGATTCCCCGGAAAAATCAGGGCGCGGTATAACCCGCCGCTGCGAGCCGCGCGGTGGCGGCGGGCGAGGTGAGATGGGCGATAAAGGCATTGACCGCCGCCGCGCGCGGCGTGCCCGGAACCGGCACCGCGACATAGACGGTATATTTCTGCAACGCCTCGGGCAGCGGACCGACCAGGCGCACGCCCTTGACCGGAATGATTTCGCTGATCTGGTGTATGCCCAGCTCGATCACGCCGCGGCCGACCGGCTCGACGATGTAACCGCCGGTACCCAGCGTTTCCTTCGCCTTCACCGCCTCGGTGATGCCCAGGCGCTGGAACACCTCGGCGACGTGCTTGCCGCTGGTGCCGATTTTCGGATCGATATAGACCACCGACTTGGCGGCCAGCACGGTGCGCTTGAAAGCCTCGGCGTTCGAAATGTCGGGGGCCGGCGCGTTCTCAGCCACCGCCACACCCACACCGACGCGCGCGATCGGCCGGCCGATGCCCTTGGGCAGCTTGCCCTCGCGCTCGAGTCGCTCAAGCACGTCGGTGGTGATGATCACCATGTCGATGGCTTCGCCGGCGGCGAGGCGTGCCGTCAGCGGCCCCATCGGCTGGAATTCGACCTTGGCCGTGTGCGCGCCACCAAACGACGCCGCCAGTGGCTCGACCAGCGCCTTGGCGGCACCGCCGGAGAGCACGCGAATCTCGTCCGCCTGCACCGCAGTGACCGCCAATGCTGCCAGCACCGCCAACAATGGCGTCGATATGCGTCGCATGATCAATCGACCGTTGCGCCCGAAGCCTTCACGATGGGTACCCATTTCTTGACCTCCGCCTGGATCAATTTGGAAAATTCCGCAGGGGTTATCTGCGGCAGTAATTCGAAGCCCTGGGCGCCGAGTTTCTCACGCACCGCCGGGTCCTTGAAAATCTTCACCAGTTCGGCGTACAGGCGGTCGAGCACCGGCGCCGGCATGTTGGCCGGACCGACAAAACCGAACCACGCCGTCACCTCGTAGCCCTTGACGCCGCTCTCGTCGAGCGTCGGCACATTGGGAAAAATCGGCGAGCGCGTCTTGCTCGTCACCGCCAGCGCCTTGAGCCGCCCGTCGCGGACCTGGCCGATGACCGTGGGCGTGTTGAAAAAGCCCATGCTGACCTCGCCCGACATCACAGCGGTAATGCCCTGCGGCGCACCCTTGTACGGGATGTGCGTGGTCTTGATGTCGGTCATCGACGTGAACAGCACACCCGACAGGTGGTGCGAGGTGCCGTTGCCGCCGGACGAAAAAGTCAGCTCGCCCGGCTTGGCTTTTGCCTGCGCCACCACATCAAGCGCGGTCTTCGCCGGGTTGTTTGGGTGCACGATCATGATGTTCGACACCTCGCCGGCCAGCGTGATCGGTGTGAAGTCCTTGACCGGATCGTAGCCGAGCTTGGGATAAAGCCCGACATTGATGGCATGGGTGCCGTTGGAGATAAAGGCGATGGTGTAGCCGTCCGGATTGGCCTTGGCGACGTACGTCATGGCAATGGTGCCGCCCGCGCCGGTGCGGTTTTCGATGATCACCGGCTGGCCGAGCCCCTTGGAGAGTTCCGCGCCGACCAGGCGCGAAATGATGTCGGCGGTGCTGCCCACGGCAAGTGGCACCACCAGCGTGATGGCCTTGGTCGGGTAGGCCTGTCCTGAGCCTGTCGAGGCGGTCTGGGACGAAGCGACGTTGGCAAAACAACCGAGGAGCAATGCGAGCAACAGGCTTGGGCGATGCATGAACCCTCCGCTATCAATAAAGGAATCAATCAGGAAATCAATCAGGGAATGAGATAAATCGGACTCGACCACGCGAGGTGGCCGTCTTCGAACGTGACGCAAATATACAGCGCGTTATCGCAACCGGGTTCAAGCACAATCTTGCGGCGCACGGTCATGTGTGTGCCGCTGTTGTGTTCGGGCAGGCGAAATACGCGCATGCGCCGGCGTATGCCTCCACCCGACTCAAGCAAGCAATCCTCAAGCCCGATGTCGGCCAGCGCGAGCGACGCCTTGACCGGGCCGGTGTCGATGACCAGCGTCCCCGCCGTGGCGTCGCCCAGCAACACATCGGCGCCGCCAAACCCGCCGGTGGTGATGGCCTGCCAGCGCAACCGGTCCGGCGCGACCTGCTCCAGCTTTTTGTCGATATTCCACAGATTGATCGGCAGCGCGCGCTCAAAGGTGTTGCCGAGCAGCGCGGCGCCGCCGTCCCACACCGACTGACGGCCGCGACCGCGGTACTCCGAGCCTTCCCAGATGATGCGAATCCGCCGTCCGAGTTCGCCCTCGGAATACGGCCGCACCGTTTCGAGCACCTGCCTGCGGTTGCGGATTTCGATACGCTCTATCGGCACGCTGGCGGCGACATCGAATGAAAACTCCACCTCGTTGCCCTCGTACCTCACGATGTCGCCCATCATCGCCTCGCGCACCGCCGCCGAGGCGGCGGGCCCGGTCTGCGGGTCGCTGTCAAAGCGCTGCGCGTCCTGCGAAAAATTAACCCTGGTATCGACGAACACCCTGCTGCCGGTGGTGGCGTAATGGTGGCGCCGGCGCAGCGCATCGGCGAGTCCCTGGCGCGAAAACGCCGGGGCCAGAAGACAGGAAAGACCACCATAGGCACCGAACAGCGAGGCGCCCGGATGGCTTGCGCCATGCCGCCCCTTGTGGCCGTCGGAGTTGGCGAGAATGCCGACGCGATAGCCCTGCTCGAACGCGTCCTCGAGCAACCACTCGAAGGTACCCCAGTCCGAATGCACCTCGACCGAGCGTTCGATCCGCGCATCGTGGCTCATCTTGATGTCGGCGTAGCGTCCGCCGATGTGGGCGAACACGATGCAATCCTCGTTCTCCAGCGCACGAAACAAGTCGTCGGCGCTGTTGGCGTCGGTGTCAACGTCGGACAAGTCCTCAACGAGGCCGTGGTGCGAACGATGAATCTGCCGGCCCTCGTTCAGGAACAGCACGTTGCGGTCGCCACCCAGGCCGGTATTTCCCGACCACTCGTAGCCGGGAAAAATGATGAACTCGCCGTTACGGTTGAACTCGGCGGTAAGGCGGTTGAGTTCCTGCCAGAAGGGCGTGGTGATCTGGAAGTCGTTGCCCTGGTGGCTCATGGCATCGAGAAACGCACTGTCGCGGGCAAACGTGATCAGCTCACGCGCCGAGTTGGTGCCTATGGTCTCTTCCGATTGCCCGTGCAGGTCGGCCCAATAGGGCAGCAGGGCGCTTTGCGCGACGATGCGCAAGGGGTTTGACGTGCACAACACCGCGCCGTGCGCATCCAGTACGTCGATGACCAGTTCCCCCGGCGTGGTGACAATGAGATCGGCGATGCGAAGCGCACCCTCGCCCGCGTCGGCGCTGAAGGTCAGCGGCAGTCCGTTGACCGGCAGCGAGGCGCGCAACATGTAACTGCCGGCGATCTGGCGGCTGACATTGCCCCATTTGTCCTCACCCTTGAAGCCGAGCGAAAACGCCTCGCCGGCGCGGCGCTGCGTCGGCAACACGGCTTTCCAGACCACCGGGGGACCGGCGACGACGGCGAACTGCGGTTGGTCGTGCAGTTCGACGTAATTGTAGGTCGCAAACGGATCGGCGAGCACCTTGAACTCAAAGCTCGCCTCGCAAAAAGTCTGCATGCGCATGCCGGGCGAGCCGCCGCGCGTATCGCCCAGGCGCACCGTGATGGTGTCACCCTCGCGCAAAAAGCCGCGCTGCACGCGGATCATGATGGTCTTGTCCCAGGGGCGCACATTGCCCTTCTGGTCGTAGCGGATTTCCAGCACCGCGCCGTTGGAGGCCTCCGCGGTGACGTAATTCCAGCCTTTGGGATCGGTGAACTGCGGCTTGCCCATGTCGGAGGCAAAACGGTGCACGATCTTCAGACTGCCGGTGTCGTCGATGCCAAAGTAGCCGGCGGTATAGACCAGTTCAAACGACGCAAAACTGCCGGCCTCGAATTCACCGGCCGGGCTGATGGCGGCGCGGCCGGCACGCTCGGCGATATAGGTGGAATGAAATGCGTTGTTGCGCAGCGGCCTGGCGGGAAAAGTCATGTTGTCGGCGCTATCTCATCTTCGGGTTCAGGGTGCCGCGGTTGTACTCCTTGTCGCCCTCGTAGATCGGGCGGCCGATACCGAGCACGCTGCCGATGCTGCCCTGGGCGCCGCGCTCGCGCGCCCTTTCGGCATCGACTTCCTTGCGCTGCACTTCGGCCTTTTTCTGGTCGAGGTATTCCCAGCGTCCATTGGGGAACAGCCGCACCTTTTCGCCTCTGGCGGTGGTCGCTTCGAGCGCATCCTGCTGCGCCTGCGCGGCGCCGGCGGCGACCATGCAGACGGCGATGGCGCCAAGTCTCAGCGCAAGACAGCTTGTTTTGTTCATGTGCGTTCCCCCACCCAGGCCTGCACGCTCGCCAGCGCCGCCGGCAGCTTTGCCGGTTCGGTGCCGCCGGCCTGCGCCATGTCGGGCCGCCCGCCGCCCTTGCCGCCGACCTGCTGCGCGACAAAATTCACCAGTTCACCGGCCTTGATTTTGCCGGTCAGGTCGGGCGTGACACCGGCGATCAGGCTGACCTTGCCACCGTCTGCCGAGCCCAGCAGGATGACCGCCGATTTCAACTTGTCCTTCAATTTGTCCAGCGTTTCGCGCAGGGTCTTGCCGTCGGCGCCATCCATGGCCGCAACCAGCAGCCTGATGCCTTTCACGTCCACCGCCTGCGACGCAAGATCGTCGCCCTGGCTGGAGGCCACTTTGGACTTGAGCCTGGCCAGTTCCTTTTCGAGGGCCTTGACCTGGTCCTGGATTTGCACGATGCGCGCGGTCAATTCCTGCGGCTGCGCCTTCAACGCCCCCGCCGCGTCGTTGAGCGTGGCATTCAGTTGTTGCACGTAAGCGAGCGCATTACCCCCGGTCACCGCCTCGACACGGCGCACGCCGGCGGCCACACCGCCCTCGGCGACGATCTTGAAAAAGCCGATGTCGCCGGTGCGCGTCACATGGGTTCCGCCGCAAAATTCGCGCGAACTGCCGATGTCGAGCACGCGCACCTCGTCGCCATATTTTTCGCCGAACAGCATCATCGCGCCGGATTTTTGCGCCTGCTCCATCGGCATCACCTGCGCCCTTGTTGCGGCGTTGGCGGTGATCTCGGCGTTGACGATGGTCTCGACCTTGCTGATCTGCTCGTCGCTCATCGGCGCGTTATGGGCGAAGTCGAAACGCGTCTTGTCGGCATCGACCAGCGAGCCTTTTTGCTGTACGTGATCGCCCAGCACCTCGCGCAGCGCCTTGTGCATGAGGTGGGTGGCCGAATGGTTGCGCACAGTGCGCGCGCGGTGCGCAATATCGACGGTGGGTGAAACCAGGCCGCCGGCCTTCAACACCCCCGCTTCGACACGGCCGTGGTGGCCGAACACGTCGGCCGTGATTTTTTGCGTGTCGGCGACGACAAAGCGCACACCGTCGGCGCTGATCTCGCCCTGGTCGCCGACCTGGCCACCCGATTCGGCGTAAAACGGCGTCTTGTCGAGCACCACCACCGCGTCCTCGCCGGCCTTGACTTCCTTTACTGCGACGCCATCGACGTACAGGCCGGTGATGAGGCTGCTCTCGAGCGCCAGTTCGTCGTAGCCCCTGAATTCGGTTTTAGCGCCGCTGTACTCCAGCCCCGCCGCCATCTTGAACTTGCCGGCTGCGCGCGCCTGTTCGCGCTGGTGCGCCATGGCCTTGTCAAAGGCCGCCTCGTCCACCGCGATGCCGCGCTCGCGGCAGACGTCGGCGGTCAGGTCGAGCGGAAAGCCGTAGGTGTCGTGCAGCTTGAATGCCGTCTCACCGTCAAAAGTCCTGCTGCCGGCCGCGGCCATCGCGCCAAGCGTGGCGTCGAGTATTTCCATGCCGTGGGCGATGGTCTCGTAAAAGCGTTCCTCCTCCAGGCGCAGCACTTCGGTCACCCGCTCGGCGCCCTTGCGCAGTTCCGGATAGGCGCCGCCCATTTCCGCGGCGAGCTCGACGACCAGCTTGTGAAAGAACGGCGTTTTTTTCCCCAGCTTGTAGCCGTGACGTATGGCGCGGCGCACGATACGGCGCAACACGTAGCCGCGGCCCTCGCTGCCCGGAATCACGCCATCGACGATGAGAAAGGAACAGGCGCGGATGTGGTCGGCGATGACCCGCAGTGAATTCAATTCGGGCGAATTGTTGGCAAGGTCCCTGGTGCCGGTCTCGCGCGCCGCCGCCTTGATCAGCGTCTGGAACAGGTCGATCTCGTAATTGGAGTGCACGTGTTGCAATACTGCGGCGATGCGCTCCAGGCCCATGCCGGTATCGACGCAGGGTTTGGG
>CAYLPI010000031.1:0-30443 GCA_964385505.1 uncultured Bordetella sp. | reverse complement strand
ATCCAAAGGTCTTCGATGTTGCCAAAAAAGTTGGTCACGCCGGTGCGCACCGGCGCCGGCAGCACCGCGCGGTAGCCTTCGGCGACCGGCTTGAGAACGGCTCTGTCAACCGCCTCGTTGAAGCCGAACATGGCGCGGTTGAAACCCTCGATCGGATCACGCGGGTTGCTGGCCGTCGTGGCGCAACCGGACAGCACGGCAAGCGCCAGCGCCAGCGCAAAGATCGCACAGCCCGACACCCGCATTCCCTTGGCATTCATGTTCATTTACCGCCTTCCTTGCTGTCAGCAGCCTTGCTGTACAGAAATTGACTGATCAGGTTTTCAAGAACAACTGCAGACTGCGTAAGCTTTAACGTATCGCCATCTTTCAAGTTGACCGTGTCGCCACCGGCGGCGAGACCGATGTACTGCTCCCCCAGCAGGCCGGAGGTCAAAATCTTGGCCGACGTGTCGCGCGGAAACTGGTAACGCTTGTCCACGCTGAACGACACCACCGCTTCAAAGGTTTCGTTATCGAAACGCACATCGCTGACCCGGCCGATGACGACACCCGCCACTTTTACCGGGGCTCGTACTTTCAGACCTCCGATATTATCAAACTTAGCCTTTACCTGATATGACTCAGCCGCCGAAAAGGAGGATAAATTGGCCACTTTTAGGGAAAGGAAGAGAACGGCGCCAAGGCCAATCATCACAAACACTCCCACCCATACATCGATCGTCCTGCGATTCATCATTTTTTCAGGCTCCTCTGAACATCAGCGCGGTCATTATGAAATCGAGCGCCAGGATCGCCAGGGAGGAAGTCACGACGGTACGCGTGGTCGCCCCCGAAACCCCCTCTGCGGTGGGCGGCGCATCGTACCCCTCGAACACGGCAATCCAGGTCACTGCTATGCCGAAAACCACGCTCTTGATGACGCCGTTGAGTATGTCCTCGCGTACATCTACGGCCGCCTGCATCTGCGACCAGAACGATCCTTCGTCCACACCTATCATCTTGACGCCGACGAGGTAGCCACCAAAAACGCCCATCGCCGAAAACAGTGCGGCGAGCAGCGGCATTGAGATGACCCCGGCCCAGAAACGCGGTGCGATGACGCGGGCGATCGGGTCAACCGCCATCATTTCCATGGCCGCCAGTTGTTCGGTGGTTTTCATCAGGCCTATTTCAGCGGTAATGGCACTGCCGGCACGACTGGCAAACAGCAAGCCGGCGACGACCGGGCCAAGTTCGCGCACCAGCGACAGCGAGACCAGCACGCCCAGCGCCTCGGACGACCCATAGCGCACCAGGGTGTCGTAGCCCTGCAGGCCCAGCACCATGCCGACGAAGAGGCCGGAGACCAGGATGATGATCAGCGACATCACGCCGGCGTAGTAGATTTCGCGGATGGTCAGATGAAAGCGGCGAAAACTGGTGCCCGAGTGCTTTAAAATCAGCCAGAAAAAGCGGCTGGCAAATCCGAGCCGCCAGATCGCTCCGGTAATACGCGAACCCAGCCTGGCAAGAAAATCGGCGGTCTGAGTCATGCCGCGGTCCGCAACAAGTCCGGGCGGTACTCGCCACCCGGGTAGTGGAACGGGACCGGACCATCGCGTTCGGCGTTGATGAATTGCTTCACAAAGGGTTCAGCAGAAGCCCTGACCTCGTCCGGCGTTCCTTCAGCCACGACCTTGCCCTCCGACATGAAATAAACGTAATCGACCAGCGCCAGGGCATCGAGCACGTTGTGGGTGACGATGATGGAGGTGGTTCCGAGCGAGGCATTGAGGGTACGAATAAGCTCCGAGGCGACGCCAAGCGAAATCGGGTCAAGACCGGTAAACGGCTCGTCATAGAGCATCAGCAGGGGGTCGAGCGAAATGGATCTGGCCAAGGCCACGCGGCGTGCCATGCCACCGGACAGAGCGGAGGGCATCAACGTTGCCGCACCACGCAAGCCGACGGACTGCAGTTTCATCAGCACGAGGTGGTGAATCAGGATTTCAGGCAAATCGGTGTGCTCGCGCATCTGGAAGGCCACGTTGTCATAGGCATTCATATCGGTAAAAAGCGCACCGAACTGAAACAACATGCCCATTTTGCGGCGCAATGCGAACAACTGGTCGTGACTAAGCTTGTGTACGACCTCGCCGCCGACGCGAACCTCGCCTGCAGTCGGCCGCAACCATCCGGACATCAACCGGAGCATTGTGGTTTTACCGCAACCGCTGACGCCCATGATCGCGACCATTTTCCCGCGCGGAATGTTCATGCTGATGCCTTGCAACAGCTTGCGGGAGCGGTCGTAGCCAAAGTCGAGATTGTCCACTTCAACCAGGTTTTCGGAGTTTGCGATGGGCACGACGGGCGATCAGGCAGGCCGGGAACCGACCAAAGGCGGTATTTTAAACTACATCGTCGCGCTGCACCATGCGCAACTGGAGCTCGCCGATTCAACAAGTTACTGAAATGCCCGGTCTTTACGCTATGATCATCAACTAGCCATCGCAGAACACAAATTGCATGCCAGAGCCCGTCATACGGTTCACCAAAGTCGACAAGCGCTTTGGCCAATCCCAGGTTTTGCGCGGGGTTGAGTTCGAAATCGCCAAGGGCGAGTTTTTTGGCCTCGCGGGCGTCAACGGCGCCGGCAAAACCACCCTCATCAAGTGCCTGCTCGACTTTTGCGCCCTTGATGGCGGTGCAATAAGCCTGTTCGGCACCCCCCACCGCAATCCGGCTGGCCGCAGCAGGCTGGCTTTTTTGCCCGAGCGGTTCAATCCACCCTACTACCTCACCGGGCGCGAGTTTCTGCGCTACATGCTTTCGCTGCACCGGCAGCCCTGGGATGAGTCACGCCTGACGGACATCGTTGATCAACTCGGTCTGGAGAACAAGGCCCTCGCCCGGCCAGTGCGCGCCTACTCCAAGGGCATGACGCAGAAACTGGGGCTCGCCGCCTGTTTTTTGTCGGAGCGCGACCTCTACATCCTTGATGAGCCGCTGTCCGGCCTCGACCCCAGCGCCCGTATCCGCGTCAAAAGCCTGCTCGCCACCTTAAAAAGCGAGGGGCGTACGCTGTTTTTCACCTCACATGCCCTTCACGATATCGAGGACATCTGCGACCATATGGCCATACTGCACCAGGGCAGTCCGCGATTTCGCGGCTCGCCAAGGGCACTCGCGGAAACCTATGGCGAAACCTCGATCGAGCGGGCTTTCCTGCGTTGCATCGAAGAAGCCTGAAAGAAGATCGATTACATGGCCATGGCCGAAAACCCGAAGCCTTCGTTGCTCATCGTCGATGACGATCCGCTCATCACCGACACCCTGTCGTTCGCACTGGGGCGCGACTTCGAGGTGATGACCAGCGATTCGCGCGCGCATGCGGTAAGTCTGCTGCGCCAGCTCGATGATGCGCCGCAACTGGCACTGGTGGACCTCGGGCTGCCGCCCTCACCACACCGGCCGGACGAGGGGTTTCAGCTCATCGCCGACCTGCTGGCCCATTCGCCGGCAATGAAAATCCTGGTGCTGTCGGGCCAAAACGACGCCGCCAACGCGCGCCACGCGCGCGCCCTTGGCGCGGCCGAGTTCGTGGCCAAGCCCTGCGATCCGGAAAGCCTGAAAAAAATCCTGCTGCATGCGCTGGCCTTCCGCACGGCCGAGATCCAGAGCACGGTCGCCGCCAACACCGATCTGCTGGTCGGAAAAAGTCCGGCCCTGCAGAAACTCAAAAGCCAGATCGCGCAGTACGCCGATTCGCCCTTTCCGGCGCTGATTGAGGGCGAATCGGGCAGCGGCAAGGAGGTCGTCGCGACGCTTCTGCACGGGATGTCGGTGCGCAAAGCCAAGCCTTTTCTGGCGCTCAATTGCGCCGCGATCGCGCCGACCCTGGTCGAACCCACGCTCTTCGGCTACGTCAAAGGCGCCTTTACCGGTGCGGTGAGCAACAAGTCCGGGTATTTCGAGGACGCCGGCGACGGCACGCTTTTCCTTGACGAAATCGGTGAGCTGCCGCTCGAATTGCAGGCCAAGCTGCTGCGCGTGCTGGAGAACGGCGAGTATCAGCGTGTCGGAGAAACGCAGCAGCGGTTCAGCCGCGCGCGCGTGATAACGGCGACCAACCGTGACCTGCGGCAGGAGGTGAAGAACAACCGTTTTCGCGCCGACCTCTACCACCGCCTGTCGGTGTTCACCATCGGCGTGCCGCCGCTGCGCGAAATGGATGACGACCGGCTGATGCTGCTGGAACACTTCAGCCGTTTTTACGCGCAGCAGGCGCGTCTGGCGCCGTTTGCATGCGATGACAGCGCGCTCGATTTGTGGCGCGGCTATCACTTCCCCGGAAACGTGCGTGAACTGCGCAATATCGTCATCCGGCTGACCACCAAGTATGCCGGCCAGCGCCTGTCTGCGGCCGAACTCGAGCCGGAATTTGACACACCGGAACCCGTTGAGTCGGGGGCAAACACAGCGACTGGCAACCCGGAGACGATGATCGAACAGGCGCAACGCCATTTGCAGCGGGAGCGCGGCTTCGACCTTGACCAGATGCTCAAGGCCTGGGAACAGGGCTACATCGAGGCCGCCATGAAACTGACGCGCGGTAACGTCAGCCAGGCGGCCAAAATGCTCGGCATCAACCGCACCACGCTCTACAGCCGTATGGAATCGCTGCAAAAGGAACCGGCCGACAAATGACACGCCGGCCGGTATCGCAATTGCGCATGTCGCGCCGAAAGTCGGCGTAGGGCCGTTTCACGACCATGTACCTAAGCCATTTCGGGCTCAACGAGCCACCCTTCAGGATCACGCCGCATACGGATTTCTTTTTCGAGGGCGCCAACCGCGGCGCAACGCTCGAAGCGCTGCTGTATGCGATCTTGCATGACGAGGGTATCGTCAAGGTTTCCGGCGAAGTGGGCAGCGGAAAAACCATGCTTTGCCGGGTGCTGATGGAGAGACTGCCTGAGCATGTCGAAACCATCTACCTTTCCAATCCGTCGCTCAACCGCGACGAGATTCTTCATGCCATAGCCGACGATCTGGAAATCAGGGTGGGCGATGCGCGGACCACGCTTCTGCTGCGTTCGCTGCAGGATCACCTGATCAAGCTTTTCGGCAGCGGCCGGCGTGTCGTGGTGCTCATCGACGAGGCCCACGCGATGCCCTCGGAGACACTCGAGGAAATACGCCTGCTCTCCAACCTTGAGACCAATCGGCACAAACTGCTGCAAATCGTGCTGTTCGGGCAACCCGAACTCGACGAGCAACTGAACACACCGGGCATGCGCCAGTTGAAGGAGCGCATCACTCACAGTTTCCGGCTGGAGCCCCTGGTGCGCAACGACATCGAGAGTTACATTGACTTTCGCATGCGCGCGGCCGGTTACCGCGGCCCGAATGTGTTTGCGCCCGCCGCGATGCGCATGATCTCCAGCGCCTCGGAGGGGTTGTCGAGGCGCATCAACATTCTGTGCGACAAATCACTGCTGGCGGCGTTCGCAGACGACGTTCACCACGTCGCGGCAAGACAGGCGCGGGCTGCGATACGCGACTCCGAGTTCTACAAGCCTGCGGGCCGCAACCACCAGCGCTGGTGGATTGCCGCTGCTGGCGTCGCCGCCGGGCTGGCGCTCGGGTACGCGACCCAGTTGCTTTTCCAGACCGAACGCGCCCCCAATACCCCGTTACCGACCCAGCCGGCGCAATCCTCCCCGCAGGCCCCGCCATCCTCCCCGCAGGCAACGCCAGCGGCGCCGACCCAGGCGGCTGCGGTCGCAAGTGCTGGCGCCCCGCAGCAAGCTGCAGCAAGCACGCCACCCGAAGCGGCAAAACCGCTCGCGTCTGCCGCCCCCCCCGCCACCGCAGCGCCTGTGACTGTGCCGGGCAATACTGCGCCCTCAGCGGCCACGCCCGCTGCAGCCCCGGTGGAACAGCCGCCGGCCAGACCTGCGACCATTGCCGCTGCGGCAAATACGAGTGACGCGGCCCCATCGCCGCCGGCGTCCGGAAAACTCACGCGTGAACGCTTTATCGCGACGCAGAAATGGCTGCCCTCGGCTGCAGGAGAACAGTATTCGATTCAATTACTTACCGTTGGCATCAGGGATTTGCGCCGGATCGAGGATGTATTGCTGCGTGTGCCGGCGCGCAAGCTCCAGATGGCTGATTTTTACGTTTACAGTGTAAAGATCAACGACCAGCAACATTATCGCCTCGCTTACGGCCTCTATCCCAGCGCCGAGGATGCCAATAAGGCGATGCGTGAACTGCCTTCGGTTTATCGCAGCTTCATCCCATTCCATCGCAGCGTGGAACGGATGCGAAGCCAGAATCGGCAGTAAGTTCCGCAATTGCGGCCGGTGGAAGGCCGGGTAAGGTTACCCAAAACGAAAACAACGAAAAAAATCAGCTTATTAGCCGATTATGCTATAATAGCGTTTAACTTGTTAAAGGTGTGGTCAGCTCCTTGAACCTGCGCGCAAGCAAACTAGTCACGGTTGCCTCAGTGCTGCTGCTGTCAGCATGCGCCACACCGACCATGAAACCCTCCGGGGCACATATTCGGGCCGAGCCTGAACAACCGGTGGCGAACATTCCGCCGCCGGTGCAATTTCCCATTGCACTGCCCAAACCCAAACCGGCGGTCAAAGCCGAGACCTACAGCGTCGTTGTCAACAATGTGCCCGTGGCCGAGTTGCTGTTTGCCCTGGCGCGCGATGCCAAAATCAACGTCGATGTGCATCCGGGCATTCGCGGCTCGGTTACGCTCAATGCCATAGACCAGACTCTGCCGCAGTTGCTGTCGCGCATATCCAAACAAACCGACATGCGCTGGGAACTCGAGGGACCGAACCTGCTGGTCATGCCCGACTCGCCATTTCTTCGCATTTACAAGATCGACTACGTCAACGTCGAACGGACTAGTAGTGGGCAGATCAGCGTTTCAGGGCAGATTTCCAGCGGAACCGCTTCGGGCTCGGGCGGCGGCGCCAGCAACAACGCCTCATCCGCAGGCGTGCAAAACCGCTCCGACAACAAGTTCTGGAGCACGATCGTCAGTAACGTAAGAGACATCCTGCGAGACACTGACAAATTGCTCCCCGGTACGGCAACAGCCGCATCGGCGGCAGCGCCGGCTGGCGCAGCGGCCGTTGGCGCCGCAACTGCGCCAGGCGCGGCGATTCCCTCATTGCAGATCCCGGCCCAGCAAGGGGCGACGTTTCGCGAGGCAGCCTCGGTCATCGCCAATGCCGAGGCCGGCGTGCTGATCGTTCGCGCCACCAGCCGCCAGCATGAAAGCATTCAGGAGTTTCTCGACCAGGTATTGGTAAGTGCAAAGCGCCAGGTGATGATTGAGGCGACCATTGCCGAGGTGACGCTGAACAATAATTACCAGCAAGGCATCAACTGGAACCTGTTCCGCCGTGGCCCCGCAGGAACGCGCGCCGCCCAGGCGGCGACCGGCACCACCACCGCCAATCCGGCGGGTAGTTTTTTCGTGCTCAATTACGTCTCCAATTCCTTCACGGCCTCGCTGCAGTTGCTTGAGTCATTTGGCACGGTCAGGGTTCTGTCCAGTCCGAAGATAAGCGTCATCAACAACCAGAGCGCGATCCTGAAGGTGGTGGACAATCTGGTGTATTTCACCATCAAGACCGATACCATCGCGGCCACTGCGACCGGCGCGGCCACAACGGCGTTTACCGCGACGCCAAACGTGGTTCCCGTCGGCTTTGTGATGAATGTCACGCCACAGATTTCCTCGGACGACACGATACTGCTCAATCTGCGCCCGGCGGTTACGCGCATTCTGAGCTATGTCACCGACCCCACCCCGGGACTTGCGGTTGCGAACCGCATTCCGCAAATACAAACGCGCGAGATGGAATCGCTGATAAAGGTGGCGAGCGGCGAAACCGCCGTGATGGGTGGCCTGATCCAGGACTCGATAAACAATAATGAAGACAGCATCCCGGGCGTCAACCGTCTGCCCCTGTTCGGTGAACTGTTCACCCAGCGCAACAACACCAACGCCAAAACCGAGTTGGTGATCTTCCTGCGGCCGCTGGTCGTACGCGACGCCAGTCTCAACGGCGACTTTCGGGCCTACCGTACATTCCTGCCCGGACAGGACTTTTTGTCGGCGCCCAACCCCGGCAAACGGCCGGAGTTCGAAGGAATGCGTTAATGAGCTTGTTGCTTGAGGCTCTGAAAAAAGCCGAGCTGGCCAAGCAGGGCAGCAAAACCGCAGGCACGCAAAGCGCGGGGCTCGAATTCACGGCGAGCACCAGCACGCCGGACACCACTGTCATCACGCGTGAGAACCTGCCCAACATAACGCAGCAGCTGGAGATCCTGTCCGAGGACCTGCCCTCGTCCGCGGGATTGCAGGCACAGGCGGCCGCCGATCCGCCGCCTCGGCAGGAGCCGGTCTATACGGCACCGCCATCCTCGAAGCAGGAACCTGTATTTGCCGAAGAGCCGGTGCGCGACCAGGCTGCGGCAAAACAAATGTTCGATGCCAAGGGGCTCGAGGACTACAACCCGAGAAAGCCCTTTTATTACACCGTGGGCGCCCTCGCCGTGTTTGCGGTCGGCACGATCGCCTATTTCTGGTGGCAATTGCAGCCACGATATATCGTTGCGCCGACCGCAGTGGCCAACGCGCCGGCGCGGCCTGCACCGATCAGCGCCCCCCCGGCAAGCGCGGCGCCGGCGGCAGACCCGTTTGCCAATCCCGGTCCCGGTCCGGGGCCTGGCGGCGAAGCACTCGGGCAGGCAGCGCCAGCCGGCGCACCTGCCGCCAAGACCGGCACAGGCCCCACCGCGCCCGCAGCGGCAGCTGCCGCGTCGGTCCCAACGGCTGCAGCGCCACCTTCGAGCGCCCCCCCCGCCGCCGCCTCATCCGCCAACTCGCCAGTGGTTATTTCGCGTTCCGGGCCGCCGCCCCGCGAGCGCGCCGCGCCGGCCGCCCCGCCGGCGAGGACAAGGTCTGCAGGAGCGCCCCGCCCCACTGTACTCTCGGCCGCGGCAAGAACAGATCAGCAGCTTGAGCGCGCCTACGACGCCTATCAAAAGGGCGATCTGGTTACCGCGCGCGAGAATTATCTCGACTCGCTCAAGGGCGATCCGCTCAACCGGGATGCGCTGCTGGGACTGGCCGCGATCGAGGCGAGAAGCGGACAGTTGGTACAGGCGGAAGGACGCTATATCAAACTGCTTGAGGCTGACCCGCGCGACGCGCACGCCCTGGCCGGCCTCATCGCACTGCGCGGCCAGGCCGACCCGGTTCAGTCGGAAAGCCGCCTGAAGAGCCTGCTCGCGAGCCAGCCGGAAGCGGGATTTTTGCACTTCGCCCTCGGCAACCAGATGGCCATGCAGGCGCGCTGGCCGGAGGCACAGGCGGCGTATTTCAAAGCCGTCGCCGCCGAACCGGACAATCCGGACTACGCGTACAATCTGGCGGTGAGCCTGGATCACATCCGCCAAAGCAAACTGGCCCTCGAGTACTACCAGAAGGCACTGACCCTGGGCGGCACGCGGCCGTCCACTTTTGACCGTACTCGCGCCACAACGCGCATTCGCGAACTTCAGCAGTAGTCCCTTGGCACTGCCCGCTATGCCCACTCCGGCTCCAAACGCGGCCCCCCAGGCAAAGCGCCATATCGGCCAGATCCTCATTTCCCAGGGGATACTGACCGAAGATCAGTTGCGCATCGCGCTGCTGGAGCAGCTGAAATCGAACCAACCGGTCGGCCGCCTCCTGGTGCAGCTCGGTTTTGTCTCCGAAGCCACGCTGCGCGATGCACTTTCGGAAAAACTGGGGCTGCAAGGGGTCGACCTGTCGCAGATCGTCGTTGACGCCGCAGCGATCAAGCTGATCCCGCGCGATTTCGCCAAACGCCACCATGTCTTCCCGGTCGCACTGGATCGGGAAAAGCACCGGCTGATCATCGCCATTTCAGACACCAATAACGTCGTTGCGCTCGACCAGGTGCGCGCGCAGCTTCGCGGCGAAATGGAACTCGAGTCGCGCCTCGCCGGTGAAACCGAAATTGCGCGGGCGATCGAGCAGTACTACGGACTTGAGCTCTCGATCGACGGCATCCTGCACGAAATCGAGACCGGCGAAATCGATTACCAGAGCCTCCACTCCTCGGGGGACGAATACAGCCAGCCCGTGGTGAGGCTCATTTCCTCGCTGCTCGCCGACGCGGTGGAACAAGGTGCGTCCGACGTGCACTTTGAACCGGAGCAGAATTTCCTGCGTATCCGCTACCGCATCGACGGGGTTTTGCGCCAGATCCGCTCACTGCACAAGACTTATTGGCCGGCCATGACGGTGCGCCTCAAGGTTCTCGCCGGCATGAATATCGCCGAGACGCGGGCCCCGCAGGACGGCCGCATCTCGCTGACACTGACCGGACGCCCGGTCGACTTCCGTGTCTCGTCGCAGGTGACAACGCACGGCGAGAACGTCGTACTGCGGATTCTCGACCGGCAAAAAGGCATTGTGCCGCTCGACATGCTGGGGCTCGAAGCCTCGCAACTCGCGCTGCTGAAAAAAATGATCGCCCGCCCGGAAGGCATCATCCTGGTGACCGGCCCGACCGGCAGCGGCAAGACCACGACCTTGTATTCAGTGCTCAACCACATCAATCATGACGGCATCAACATCATGACGCTGGAAGATCCGGTCGAGTATCCGATGACGCTGATCCGGCAGACCTCGGTTTCAGAGGCTGCCAAAATGGACTTTGCAAACGGCATACGCTCGCTGATGCGCCAGGACCCGGACGTAATCCTGGTCGGCGAGGTACGCGACGAAGACACCGCGCAAATGGCTTTCCGCGCCGCCATGACCGGCCACCAGGTGTACACGACGCTGCACACCAACTCTGCGCTGGGCGCACTGCCACGGCTCGCCGACATCGGCATCGTGCCGGACATCCTTGCCGGCAACATCATCGGCATCGTCGCGCAGCGGCTGATGAGAAAACTGTGCCGCCATTGCCGCCAACCCTACGAAGCAAACGCCGCCGAATGCCGCATGCTCGCCGTACGCCCGGACAAGCCGCCCACGCTGTACCGCGCAGTGGGCTGTGACCACTGTGATTACCAGGGCTACCGGGGGCGCATTGCCATCATGGAACTGCTCAAGATGGATGCCGACCTCGACGAAATGGTGGCTCACCGCGCCAGCGCCCGGGAGATCCACAAGGCTGCCATCGGCAAGGGTTTCCATACACTGGCCGACGACGGCGTGAGGCGGGTGCTCGACGGGACGACCGCGGTCGATGAGTTGATGCGCGTCGTCGATCTTACCGACCGCATGTAAGAACGGGCACCGCCCCCCGTTTACCGAAAGCAAACATGGCGCTGTTCAACTACAAGGCGATCGACACGCGCGGCAAGGCGATCATGGGACAGCTCGACGCCGTAAACGTGATCGACCTGGAACTGCGCCTCAAGCGCATGGGACTCGATCTCATCGCCGGCGCACCCTCGCGGCGGGGCCGGACATCGTTTTTTTCCGCCTCGGCGGTAAAACGCAGCGATCTGATCAATTTTTGCTTCCATCTTGAACAACTGTCGTCGGCGGGCGTGCCGATGATAGAGGGGCTGACCGATCTGCGCGACAGCACGGAGAACCCGCGCTTCAAGGAGGTCATTTCCGGGGTGATTGAAAGCATACAGGGCGGTCAGAACCTTTCACAGTCGCTGGGGATTTACCCTGACGTGTTCAACCCGGTGTTCAGCGCCCTGATCCGCGCCGGGGAAAGCACGGGCAGGATGTCCGAGGTGCTGAAAAGCCTTTCGGAAACACTGAAATGGGAGGACGAGCTCGCGGCGCAGACCAAAAAGCTCGCAATGTATCCGGCCTTTGTCGGCAGCATCGTCCTCGCCGTGACGCTGTTTCTGATGATTTACCTGGTGCCGCAGATGGTCGGTTTTATCAGGAGCATGGGCCAGAAGCTGCCGTTTCACACCGAGTTGTTGATCATGGTTTCAGATTTCATGGTGCACTACTGGTGGGTGGTGATTTTTTCACCGATAGCGTTGTTCATGACCATAAAATTTCTCGCCGCTACCCGCCCCGACGTGCGCTACAAGATCGACAAGCTCAAGCTGGATCTGCCGCTGATCGGGCCGATACTGAGAAAGATCATACTGTCGCGCTTTGCCAGTATTTTCGCGCTGATGTACTCGTCGGGCATCACCATCCTCGATTCAATCCGCAGCTCCGAAGAGACTGCGGGCAACGTGGTCATCCGCGAGGGGCTTCGCATCGCCGGACAGCAGATTGCGGATGGCAAGAACGTCACCACCGCTTTCCAGGACGTGGGGTTGTTCCCTCCGCTGGTGATACGCATGCTGCGCATCGGCGAGACCACCGGCGCGCTCGATACGGCGCTGCTCAACGTGTCGTATTTTTACAACCGCGAGGTAAAGGAATCCATTGACAAGATCCAGGCCATGATTGAGCCGGCACTCACGATTGTCCTTGGCGCCATTCTCGGATGGGTGATGCTCTCCGTGCTGGGCCCGATTTACGACACTATCGGCAAGATCAAGATCTGACCACGCGCAATGCTCAAGAAACGCCTTCTGTATTTTTCCTCTGCAAATCTTTCCGCGTTTCTCTGGAAGCGCGGCGAGCTCACAGCCGAGATCAGCCTTGAGAACAACGAGGCCGGGCTTGCGGCGTTCTCGGAGTACGCCTCCACCTACCGCGACAGCCTGTTTTACATCCTCGCCGACGTGGTCGAGGAGGACTTCTTCCAGGAGGTGCTGCCCAAAGTCGGCGGCAAGGACAGGGCGCTGCTGCTCGGGCGAAAACTCGCCCAGCGCTACCGCGACACGACGCTGGCGCTGACAGCAAGCCTGGGGACTGAAACCGGCGCACGTCGCGACGAACGCATACTATTCAGCTCGTTTACCAACACCCAGCAGTTCCAGCCCTGGCTCGCGATACTGCGCTCGCACGAGGCACGGCTCGTAGGCGTGTATTCGGTACCCTTCGTCACGCCCCAACTGGTTGAACGGGCGGACCTGAAAGCGCCCAGATGCCTGGTGGTAAGCCAGCAAAGCGGCGGCTTGCGCCAGACCTTCATTGAGGGCGGACGCATGCGTTTTTCCCGCCTCGGGCGAATCGATATCGCAGACCCGGCGAGAATGGCGCAGAACTTCCTCGCCGAATCGGGTCGAATCCAACAATATCTGACCAATCTCAGGCTGCTGCCAAGGGACGTCGGCGCGCTGGATGTGCTGGTGCTCGCACCGGCGGGTCAGAAAGCACACTACATCGAAGTCTGCGTCAGCAATCCGCGGCTGACCTTTCATGTGCACGATACCGGTGAGTTGGCTGCCCGGATCAAACTCAAGAGCTACCCGCGGGAACTAAAGAGCGAGGCCCTGTTCCTGCACCTGCTCGCCGAACGACAACCAGCCGAGCAATATGTAGCCGAGCCGATGCGCCGCTTTTACCGCCTGTGGCAGGCGCGTCTGGGCCTGATTGCGGGCGGAGCCGCGGTCTTTGCCTTTTGCCTCGTGCTTGCGGGCTTGAAACTGACCGACGTGTACGGTACGGAAAAGCTGATTGAAGCGGACAGGGCGCAGGAGGCACGTGCCGCGAACGAATACGCCCGGCTGACACAGTCTTTTCCCAAAACGCCGACCAGCACCGAAAATCTCAAGGCCGGCGTCAAGAGCTTCAAAGTCCTGTTCAAGCAGACGACATCGCCCAAGACGCTGCTGCTCGACATCAGCCTTGCCCTGTCGGGTTCGCCGCAAATTGAGATCGACCGTATCACCTGGGATGTCAGCGCCACACCGGGCGGCACATTGCCGCGAACCGGACGGGCCGCCCCGAGCACGCCGACCCCGGCCACGACGACGGAAGCCGCCACTGCGGAAACGCGCTACGAGGTCGCGGAAATCAGCGCGCGCGTCATGACGCCGCAGGCGAGCAATTACCGCGCTGTAGGCGGCCTCGTCAACGGCTTCGTTGATGCGCTCAAGCAGCGTCCGGGCTGGAGCGTCGTCGCGCTGAAGTTACCCTTCGACACCGAATCGACAAGTGCACTGCGCGGCGGCGCCGGTGACGAGCGCACCAATGAAGTCCCGCGGTTCACGGTGACCTTGAGCCGACGGATAGGATCATGATCCCCTCGCGCGACGACCTCAAGCGCCTGCGCGTACCTGTCGTGCTATGCCTGATGCTGATCAGCGCCGGAGTGGGCGCCCTGGTGGCGGCCGAGCACGCCATGGATCTCGTCCAGACGGACAAGAAGACCGCCAATCTGTCCAAGCTTGCAGCGCAAGACAGGGTCGCCAAAGCGACCGAGGAGGAGCGCGAAATCCGCGAAAATATTGTCCAGTTCCAGCAGCTTGTTTCATGGGGCATGATCGGCGAGGAAAAGCGGCTCGATTGGGTCGAGACCATCGCGCAAATCCGCCAGCAGCGAAAGCTATTCAGGATAAACTACGACATCGAAGCGCAAAAAGTACTCGATTACCCTGGCGTAATGCCGGCGGGCGGGGTCGAGTTCATGTCGAGCCGGCTCAAGATCGATTTACCGCTGTTGCATGAAGAAGACCTGCTCAATTTCCTGTCCGACCTGAGGGCGGCCAGAAAAGCCTATGTTTCGCCGCGAAGATGCGTGATAGACCGTAGCGAACGCGAAGCCCCGCCCGGCGGGCGTGGCATGTCGCCGCGACTCAAGGCCGACTGCCAGTTGGATATGATCACCATTCGGGAAAAGGTGGCCAAATGAATATCGGTCCCAACATCACCGGCTTCATCTTCGCGCTGGCGCTCTTGGCGCCGGCGCTTGCGGCCGGGGCCGAGGAGCCGCTGGGACGGCTTTTCATGACTCCGGCGCAACGACTTGACCTTGACCGTCGCCGCCAGGCCGACGTGCAGGAAAGCCTGATTTCCATCGACAATTTCGTCACCGTCAACGGACAGGTTTCGCGTTCGAGCGGAAAAACTACATCCTGGATAAACGGAAAGCCCCAACACGGTCAGTCGCGCAGCGTCGATCCGGCGCGGGTTTCAGTGCCGATGGGCGAGGACGAACCTTCGGTCCCGCTGAAAATTGGCGAAACGCTGGACAAGGTCCGTGGCGAGAAAAGAGATGTCGTGGGCGAAGGCCAGGTCCGCGTACCTGCAACGAGGCGCTGAATTGAAACGCGGCAGCAGGCTCCCCCGGAGTTCGCCGAGCGGCCAGTCGGGACTGGCTTTGATCGTGCTGCTGACGATCATTTCGCTTGGCACCGCTTACCTGCTGGTCAACCAGATGAACTCGATCTCGCAGACGCTGGGGGCGGACTCCTACACGCGCGACACACTTGACCAGGCAAAGCAGGCCCTGATCGGCCACGCCGCGCTCAGCCTCAGCCGCCCCGGCGCGCTGCCATGCCCGGACCTGCATACACCGGGACATGTCAACGAGGGTACGCAAGGCGACGACAGCGGCGACATAACGTGCACCACAGCCAACCGCAGGGTCGGCAGATTGCCCTGGAAAACCATCGGTCTCGCCGATTTACGGGATTCCAGCGGCGAGCGACTCTGGTACGCGGTTTCTGACAACCTGCGCTATGACCCCGGGGTCCGTGTTCTGAACAGCAACACGTCAGGCACATTGCAAGTGAGCGACGATGTGGACGGCGTCGCGGTGGCCTCGGCTTTGGTGGCCGTGGTTATCGCACCAGGTCCGGCGATCAGCGGCCAGAACCGCGTTGCCGGCGGCGGCGGGAATCTACTGGTGTCGAATTACCTTGAAGGCAAGAATAATTACGCGCTCGACAGCGGCGCCAACAATGACGATGTATTCGTACGGCCGCGCGCCACGACTGCGTTCCCGCAGGGGCAATGCCTGATCAGCGCAGCGGCGAGCCTGTGTAACGACAGGATCCTTGCCATCAGTCATGAGGACCTGTTCAACACGGTCGAAGCGGCGGTTGCCCGACGTCTGGAAACCGAGCCGAGTTCCACGCTTTCGGTAAAGCAGATCATCCAGAATTACCGCACGGCGTGGGGTACGTACCCCTATGCCGTGCCTTTCGCCGACCCGGATGGAATCAGTGATTACCTTGGCTCGACCGGCACGCGCTACGGACTTTTGCCGGTCACCGCAAACCTGGCTAATGTCACCTGGGAGACCTCCAGTCCGGCGCCTTTGCTCAGCAGCACCAATGGCTATCTGGCCCCGGGCAGTTCCTGCTCATCGAGTTCTTCCACCCAATTGGTCTGCGTTGTGACCTTTTGCGGGCGAACCCAATCAAGTCCGCACGGGACCGGGCGGGTGCTCCTCACCGTCACGGCGCGACTGAACAATGTCGGCAATTCCTTCTATACCGACCAATGGGACGCCGGCACCAATCCGATGACGATTTCAAGCGGGGCCCTGAGCAGCGCCACCCCGGCGACCTCGGTAACGCACACCCTCGGGTCAGATGGCAGGGATACCGTGGTCTATGCGAATGCGCGCCTGCCAAGCCAGAATTGCGGTAACGGCGCCACGCCAAATACGGTGACGCGCACGCTGCGCCTCGATCGCTGGGGCGCCACCGTCAGCGCCAGCGCGCCGCCCTACGACCTCACCACCTATCAATCCGACGTCAAGTGGTTTATCGACAACGAATGGCACAAGCTCACTTACTACGCATTGTCGCCGGATACGATCCCCGGCTCCGGCACGGCGGGCTTCCCCGCCACTTGCAGCGCCAATTGCCTGTCGCTTGGCATCACCCCGACCTCGACCACCACGACCAATAACGTCGTTCTGGTTCTGGCAGGACGCGCTATCGGCGCCCAACTGCGCAGCACCACGGCGCAGAGGGCAAATCTGGCAAATTACTTCGAGTCGGGCAACAACCAGAGCACACCAGACTTCGCTTACGAACGCAATCTGCGCAGCGCGACATTCAACGACAAGGTCGTCGAATGGATACCGTGAAGTCAAGCCTGGATGGTGACTTGCTGCAACGCGGATTTACCCTGGCCGAGATGGCCATCGCGCTGGCGATTGTCGGTCTGTTGCTCGGGGGTATCGTCACGACGCTGTCGGTGCAGATACAGCAACGCGCAATATCCGACACCCGGCGCACCATGGAACAGGCGCGCGATGCCCTGGTCGGTTTCGCCATCGCCAATGGACGTCTGCCCTGTCCGGCAAGCAGCGCCAGTAACGGCATCGAGTCCTACACCGGGACGATCGGGAACTCGCCCTGCACGGCGCCACTGGCGGGCTATTTGCCCTCTGCGACGCTGGGACTGTCACCAACGGACCCGCAGGGCTACCTGGTTGACGCGTGGGGCAACCGCGTTCGCTACGTCGTGACCAACGTCAATTCCGAGGCATTCACCAATTCCACCGCCGCAAGCACGAATATCCGCAACGGCTTTACCTCCATGACCCCCAACCTGCGCGTATGCGCCACTGCGGCATGCACTACCGTGACCGCCTCGGCGCCGGCCGCAGTGATCTTTTCCGCCGGCAAGAACGGCGTGCAGTTGGTTCAGGGTATTTCCGGCGGCACCGACGAGAACAAGAACAACAAGATATATTCGATAGCGCCGTTGGTCGCGGATACGACGCGGGATTTTGTTTACCATGAGCCCACCTTTACCACTGCCGGCGATATTGTTTTTGATGATATTTTGACCTGGCTTTCGCCCAGCGTGCTCTACAACCGGATGGCCGCGGCCGGAACACTCTGACTCGAATCCATTGGCCTGTTTTTAGCGGATGGCGTTGCTGCAAAACGGCGCCGCCATCCGGAAAGTGCCGCCCGATAAAACCATAAATATCCAGACCGCCGATGAACCGCAACCAAACCATCCTGATCGCAGTAGCCGCAGGCAATCTCGCGCTGATGCTCGCCTTCCTGCCGTATGACGCAATTTCGATCACCCGCGGCGGCCCCAGCTTCGACGCCTTTTATTTCATACTGGACCGGCAGTACAACAAGCAGGTCAATTCCAACCTCTTGTACATGGAGGTGATGTGGGTGTTGATCAATACGGCCGCAGGATGGCTCTGCCTGCGCGATGGGGCGGTCGGTCCGTTGCGGATGCCTGCGCGCAGCGGTGTGCTGGTGTTCGCCGCGGTCAACCTCGCCTTGCTGCTCAGCCTGGTCCCGTTTGAAAACTATTCCTCGCTGCAGCGGCACAGCCTTCCCGCGTTTGACGGTTTCTATTTCATATTCGGGGACAAGGCAAGGCGCAGCATTTACGTACCGCTGCTGCTGCTGGAGGTGTTTTTGCTGGCCATTAACACCGCCGTTCTGTGGCTTGCGTTCAGGCAGCGCAAAGCCGCCTGATCAGGGCACACGAATCCCGGGCTTCAGCCGCGGCGTACGTCCCCGCGCAACATGAAACGCACATAGCCTTCCTCGTTATCGGCCAACTGCAGCGAGAAGCCCGAGATTTCGGCGTGTCGTGCCGCCTGGTACAAGCCGATGCCATAGCCTGATGCCGAAGGCACCGGGCCGCGCAACAGTCCGCGCAACACCTCGGGCGCAACCATGCGCCCGGTATCGGATACGGAAAGCTCAATGGCATCACCGTAACCGAACTTCACCGTGATCTGTACACCGGCATCCATGCGCATTTTGCGCAGGGCATTCTGGATCAGATTGTCCGCCACGCTGTCGAACAACTCCTTCGGCAGCAAAACCGTTTCGGCCGTCTGCCCGTCCTCGAAATGGACCGGCTGTGTAGCGTAGCTGCGCTTGATATCTTCCCACCAGACGTCGGCCCGGATAAACCTGCCGCTCTCGCTTTCAGGGCGACGCAACTTGTCTATGGTGGCCTGCAGTCGCTGCGAAATTGCCGGCAACTGGCGGCGCATCAAAGCCTGTAACTCCGCCGGGTCATGGCCGGCGCTGCTCTCGGCGGCAGAGGTGAGCACGTTCAGCGACTGCAGCAGGTTCTTCACGTCATGGGTCATGCGCGCGCCGGTCTCGTGAACCGCCTGGACGTAGGTTTGCTGCTGCAGTTTCATTTCCCGCAATTTGGCGATATAGAACTCGCCGAGCAACTGCCCAAGCAAATGGAAATGCCAGATCAGCGAGGGACTGAGCGGGTGGCGACTATAGACCAGGACATAGAACTGCTCGTTCGAAAACTCCGCCGAGTGCTGTGTCACATGGCCGAACTCGCCTGAGTCCTCCCCGGCACGCCATTTGCCACCCGTGACCCAGGGCAATTTCTGCAAACCCACACATGCCTGTTTGAGGAATTGTTCGGCGCGCGCCTCACATTGTGACAATTCGGCCAAAAAGTAGAGCCACTGCTCAAACGGCAACCCGATCGACAACAGATAGCGCGAAAAGAACATCGACAACCCACCGAATCCTCCCCGCGGGTTCCATGCGAGCGACAAAGCGAGCAGCACACCGGCTATGATGATCAAGGTGTATGCCAGCGCCAGCACATACTGCAGCCGCGCCACGCTCATGAAGGCAAAACTGCCCAGCACCAGAACCACCAGCAGCAGGAACAACAGCGTCGCGTAAAGAAAATCGACGATCTGCGGTGTCTCCGCGCTGTCCCTCTCAACCGGAAACAAGGCCATCGGAATGAACAGCAGGGGCAGGCCGTAGCGCGCAAACAGGGTGATTTCGCCGGGTACGCCGATGCCCATGAAACTGTTGGGGACGATCCAGACCAGCAGTAGCGATACAAAGTAGAGCAGCACGACAAAGTAAAAGCGACGCAACCACGGGGCCTGAAACAAAAACACCTTGCCACCGACAATGCCCGCCAGAACACTCGCCCAAAGCCCCAGCAACCACCAGTTGAATGTGAGCAGAACCAGGATCGCGACAAACACGATGCCCAGGGTCTGTCCGGTCGACATGCGCTGGTCGCCGCGCATGAACGGCTGCCACATGATGAACAGACCAAAATGCGCCAGCATCAACACGCGGGCAAGAAAGTTCTCCGGCCCCACCACCACGGCCAAATGAAACAGCACCAGCATGGCGATGAAAAAAATCCGCCAATTGCGCAAGGCTGCCGACTGGGACTGCAGAAAAAAAGTGGTTATTTGCATGAATTTATGGCGAAACGCTTGCTCCGGAGGGTCACGCGATTTAACCTAGCTGAGGCAGGATTTATGCCACCTTGCCGTTCCCGATGATGACCCCGCTGACACCACACTCCGAACCACCGGCTTTCGCGCCGTTTAACGCCGTCAGTATCATCGCCCGATACACCGTCGTCGAGGCCCTGCGCAACCGCCTGCTATGGCTTGTCGGCGCGGTCATGACGGCCAGCCTTGTCATCGCCGGCTTCCTGCAGGCGGTGGCGTTGACCGAATCGAGCCAGATCCAGTCCGCGATCCTCGCCGCCATCCTGCGACTGAGCGCGGTGTTCATCATCGTGTCTTTCGTCGTTACCAGCATGGTGCGCGAAGCCAACGACAAGGGCCTTGAGCTCATTCTCGCATTGCCATTGCCACGAGCCAGCTATTTTTTTGGCAAGCTCGCCGGTTTCAGCCTCGCAGCACTGTTGCTGGCGATGTTGTTCGGGCTGCCATTGATCCTGTTTGCCCCATGGTTGCAGGTGTGCACGTGGATCGCCTCGCTCGCCTGCGAGTTGTTCATCATGACAACCCTGAGCCTGTTCTGCGTCATGTCACTCAACCAGGTCACCTCGGCGCTTGCCGCCGCGGCGGGCTTTTACGTGTTGTGCCGCAGTATCGGCACGATTCAGATCATTGCCGCAGCACCACTGGACAATGCCGGCGGGCTGGGCAACGAGTTGGTGCGCCTGCTTGTCGATGGCCTCGCCTTGCTGCTACCCCACCTCGACCGCATCACGCGCACGGAATGGCTGCTTTACGCCGCGCCAGACGCCTCTGCGCTGAGCGTTGCCGCGCTCGACGCCGTTCTTTACGGGGCTTTGCTTTGTGGCGCTGCGCTGTTCGACCTGTACCGCAAGAATTTCTAGGCATGAACGAACGGCCTTTGTCGCATGTACCGAAGCCGGTACTTGCATTGCTGGCCGCGGGGCTGGCGCTGCAACTGGTCTGGAGCACCTCACAAAAAGCTCCCGCCGCCCGCGCTGAGGAACTGCCCTTGCCGCCACCGGCGATCACGCTGCGCCTGACCGGTCTGGGTGAATCTATTGCGATCGCAAAGCTGTTGATGCTGCAACTGCAGGCCTTCGACTATCAGTCCGGAACACGCATCTCATTCCAGGCACTCGATTACGCCCGCCTGCAAGACTGGCTTGCACTTATTCTTGAGCTTGACCCCGGCGGGCAGTATCCGCTGCTCGCCGCCAGCCGCATTTATGCCGAGGTCGCCGACGAGGCCAAGCAGCGCAGCATGCTCGACTTTGTTTACCGGCAATACCTGATTGATCCGAACCGGCGCTGGCCCTGGCTCGCCCACGCGACCTTTCTCGCCAAACACCGCCTCAAAGACATCCCCCTCGCCCGCAAGTACGCCGCAGCCCTGCAAAAATACACCATGGCCCAAGACGTCCCGCCGTGGGTGACGACAATGGAAATCTTCATCCTGGAAGACTTGAACGAGCTTGAAACAGCCCGCGTGATGATAGGCGGCCTGCTGGCCAGCGGACGCATCACAGACCGCGGGGAAGTGCACTTTCTGAACGGCCGATTGCTGGAAATCGAGCGGCGGATGAAAAAAGACAAACAAAATAATAACCCGAGGTAACTTGTCAGAAAATCGACGTATCTGACGGATTTTCAACACAATAGCCGCTAAAATGCCTCTAGAGTCCGCATTTTGAGGCTCAAACCCGGGAACGGATATTGCATGAGTGGGGAAACCCTATTCTCTTTGGGCTGGAGATTTTGATGAAAACGAAACAATCGGGCTTTACGCTGGTAGAAATAGCGATCGTGCTGGTCATCATTGGCCTGCTGCTGGGCGGCATCCTGAAGGGTCAGGAAATGATCACCCAGGCCAAGATCAAGAACATCATCAACGACTTCAACGGTATTACCGCCGCCATGAACTCCTATCAGGATCGCTACCGCGCTCTGCCGGGGGACGAGCAGAACGCCGCCACAGTAGCCCGCTGGGGCGCCGCCGCCTTCGGCGGTGATGGCAACGGCGTCTTTTGCACCGGCGCCTGCCCGGGGACCCTTGCTGCAAACCAGATGTACAACGCCGCCGCTGTGGTGCCTGTTGCAGCAGGTCCGGAAGTCGGTCTGTTCTGGCTGCACCTGCGCCTGTCGGGCTTTGTTGCCGGCGCCACTACCGGCATTACCGCCACGCAACAACCCAATAATGCCTCCGGCGGCCTGATTGGCGTGCAGACCACGGGACTTGGCTTTACCTCAAACATGGTCTGCACCAGCAACCTGCCGGACAAGATTGCGATCGCGGTCGATACGCAAATGGATGACGGTGCACCGGGTGCCGGACAGTTGCGTGGCCAATTGCAGGCTGCTCCGAATCCTGCGGTCGGTACTGCCGCGACGGCCTATGCCGAAACGGGCACCAACCAGTACCTGCTGTGCAAGAACCTGTAAAAGGCAAGGTAGTCGCGCTTCACAAGCCCGTTCCGACGGGTGATTCGATCAAACAAGGGAAATAAAATGAAAAAACATCAATCGGGCTTTACGCTGGTAGAAATAGCGATCGTGCTGGTCATCATTGGCCTGCTGCTGGGCGGCATCCTGAAGGGTCAGGAAATGATCACCCAGGCCAAGATCAAGAACATCATCAACGACTTCAACGGTATTACCGCCGCCATGAACTCCTATCAGGATCGCTACCGCGCTCTGCCGGGGGACGAGCAGAACGCCGCCACAGTAGCCCGCTGGGGCGCCGCCGCCTTCGGCGGTGATGGCAACGGCGTCTTTTGCACCGGCGCCTGCCCGGGGACCCTTGCTGCAAACCAGATGTACAACGCCGCCGCTGTGGTGCCTGTTGCAGCAGGTCCGGAAGTCGGTCTGTTCTGGCTGCACCTGCGCCTGTCGGGCTTTGTTGCCGGCGCCACTACCGGCATTACCGCCACGCAACAACCCAATAATGCCTCCGGCGGCCTGATTGGCGTGCAGACCACGGGACTTGGCTTTACCTCAAACATGGTCTGCACCAGCAACCTGCCGGACAAGATTGCGATCGCGGTCGATACGCAAATGGATGACGGTGCACCGGGTGCCGGACAGTTGCGTGGCCAATTGCAGGCTGCTCCGAATCCTGCGGTCGGTACTGCCGCGACGGCATATGCCGAAACCGGCACCAACCAATACCTGCTTTGCAAGAACCTGTAACAGCAAAAGCTGCTACCAAAGAAGCCCGCCTCGGCGGGCTTCTTTTTTGGTGCGCGCCGGTTTGTCGCCCTCTGCCATCGTTCCGTGCCGCAGCGCTTCACCGATAACAGCGTAAGTCTGCTGCTGGCGGCGGCGATGTGCTGTCTGCCGTTCATATTGCCGGAACACCAGTTGCCCATCCAGAGTTTCCAGGCGGAGGCGCTGGCCTTCGCCCTTGGGGTCGCCGCCGCAACCGCGACCCAGATTGGCGCCCGCAATACGCTTACCGCCTTCAGCGGCCCGGCGATCTGGCTTCTCGCATTCGCCGCCTTGCTCACCGGGTCGGCCGTGTTTGGCGCCCCCGCCTACGCGCAATTACCGCTGGCGGGCGCAATGTATGTGGCGTACGCAGCATTGCTGCTTTGGCTGGGCGCCCAACTCGCGGTACGCTTTGGCGTCGAGCGAATCGCCACCGTGCTCTCGGTCGCCATCCTCGCCGGCGCGCTGGCAAACGCAATGGCCGGCGTGATCCAGTTCTCCGGCCGGCCGGCCGCACTCGAGGATGTCGTCGCGGCGATGCGCGGCAACCGTGCCTACGGCAACGTTGCCCAGGCCAATCTGTATGTCAATTACCTGTCTCTTGGCTGCGCCTCGCTCGCTTATTTGTGGTTTCGCGGACTCTTGCGCAGTAGCTACGCCCTTGCCGCCGCACTGCTGCTGGCCGGGGCAATCGCCCTCGCCAGCACGCGCGGCGCATTGCTCTATGCACTCTGGCTCGCAGCGTTGGGAATGGTCGCAACCCTGATCCGATCTGACTTCGAAGCGCGGCGGCTGAAAATTGCTGCCTGCATTCTCGCGGGCCTGATCATCGCGGCGAATCTTGCCGTGCCGCAGCTCAGCAACTTGTTACACATCGGACCGGCCAGTCGTGGCGCATTTGAACGCCTGCTGACAAGCGCACCTGAGTTCGCGGAGCCGCGCTGGCACATCTGGCCGCTGGCCGCGCGCGCATTCGCGGCCGAACCATTGTTTGGTACCGGCATCGGCGAGTTCGCCGGTATCGCGTTTGAGGATGGCCTGCCACCGACAGTGACCCTGCACGGCGAAATATGGACCTCGGCGCACAATCTGCCCTTGCAACTTCTGGCTGAAACCGGCGCGCTCGGTGCGGCGCTGGTGCTGGCCGGCCTCGGTACCTGGTGGTGGCGCGCGGCCACGCGCTACGCGACCGCCCCGCAGCCGGCCTTGTGGTGGGTGATCGCGATAGCGGGTATTGAATCAATACATGCGATGCTGGAGTTTCCCTGGTGGAGCGCGCATTTTCTCGGTCTCACCGCCCTGGTCATGGGCGCGGGATTGGACTCGCGACCTGCAACGAACATCGCGCGCCACGCAACCCGGTTCGCATTGGCGGGCATCAGCGTGGCGCTGGCGCTTTGGCTCGCCACCGGCATCCGCGACTACACCCGGCTTGCCAGCACCCGCATTTCCGGCACGTCGAATGCGCTTGCCGCGAGCACGGATGACATCGCGACGCTGCAGGCGCTCGCGCTGGGCCCTCTCGCGCCGGTCGCCGAACTGTGGATGATTCTGGGCGCTTCGCTCGACAATACCGGGCTTCACGAAAAACTCGACCGTAGCGCGCGCGTAGCCCGATTCTGGCCCTCTAACGAGGTCATCGCCCGACGCGTGGTATTTCTCGCCTTGGCCGGAAACGCCCTGGAAGCGCGCAGATTGCTGGAACAGGCATTGCAATCCTTTCCGCTGCGCCGCGACCAAACCGTGCAAATCCTGTCGCGTGCCGTGGCAGTGGACGCCGCCGCAATACGTCCGCTACTCGACCTGGCAGCACGCGCCGCGCCGAACCACAACGACGCGACGGCGCGTTGAGCAGGTGCGTTACGGCGCAATCAGCCCGATTGAAGGCGAATCTCGGCAGCAGCCACCTGTTCGGGCGCCCCGAGGACGACCACCACGTCACCGGCACTGAGACGTGTTTCCGGCGGCGGCGCCGCCCTCCGAACCTGCCCCTGCCGTATCGCTGACACCTGTACCCCGAGCTTCTCCAGGCCGAGGTCACCGAGCGCAAGACCCACCGCCTTGCTCGCGTCCGACAAGGTCACCGAGTGCAAGTGCGCCTGCCCCGCTTCGGCCGGACTGTCCGCCTCATCCCCTTCGCCGTGGAAAAACCCGCGCAACAATTCATAGCGCTTGCCGCGGATATCGCGGATGCGGCGAACCACACGCGGTAACGGGACCCCGAGCACGACCAGTGCGTGCGTGCCGAGCATCAGGCTTGACTCGAAGGTGTCGGGCACCACCTCGTCGGCGCCGGCACCCCGCAATTTGTCCATGTCGGCATCATCGCGCGTGCGCACGATCACCGGCAGCGATTCATTGATACGGCGGGCATGATGCAGAATCTTCAGCGAAGCCGGCGTGTCGTTGAAGGAAATGACCAGCGCACTCGCCCTCGCCAGTCCGGCGGCGACAAGCGTATCGCTGCGTGCGCTGTCGCCATAGACCACGGATTCGCCGGCTGCGGCGGCCTCGGCGACCCGTTCCGGATCGAGGTCAAGCGCAACATAGCGGATTCCCTCGCTCTCGAGCAGGCGCGCCAGGTTCTGCCCGGTACGGCCATAGCCGCAGATGACCACATGCTTCTCGACCGCAATGCTCTGCACGGCGATCCGGTGCAGGGCAAGGGAACGCATCATCCACTCGGAGCGCGCCAGACGCAACACCACTTTGTCGCTGTAGTGAATGATCAGCGGGGCGATCAGCATCGACAGCAGCATCGCGGCAAGAATCGGTTGCAGCCAGCTCGCCGGCACCACCGATTGCCCGCCGGCGTTGGCAAGGATCACGAAGCCGAATTCTCCCGCCTGCGCCAGCCCCAACCCGGTGCGCAGCGCCGTGCCCGGCGTGCTGCCGAGCAGGCGCGACAACCCGGCAATCAGCAGCAGCTTGAATAACTGCAGCCCCAGCAGCAGCGATAGCACCAGCAACAGGTGTTCCGCAACGATGGCAAAGTTCAGCAGCATGCCGACGGTGATGAAGAACAGTCCGAGCAATACATCGCGGAACGGCTTGATGTCCTCCTCGACCTGGTGACGGTATTCGGTTTCGGCGATAAGCATACCTGCCAGAAATGCGCCCAGCGCGAGGGACAGTCCGGCCAGATCCGTCAGCCAGGAAAGCCCGAGCGTGATCAGCAGCACGTTGAGCATGAACAGCTCGCGCGAGCGCCGCAACGCGATGGTATGGAACCACGCCCGCATGATGCGCTGCCCCACGAACAGCAGCACGCCGAGCACCACGGCCGCCTTGAGCAGCGCCCAGCCTAGGTGTTGCGCCAGTTCTTCCGGCCCTTGCGACAGGACCGGCAGCACGATAAGCAGGGGCACCACGGCGAGATCCTGAAACAGCAGTACGCCGATGATCTCGCGGCCATGCGCCGACTCCAGCTCCAATCGCTCGGCCACCAGCTTGACGACGATCGCCGTCGAGGACATCGCCAGCGCTCCGCCAAGGACCAGTCCGGCCTTCCAGCCGGCACCCAACAGTATGCACGCCACGACAACGACCAGCAGGGACAGCGCCACCTGCGCGAAGCCCAGCCCAAAGACAATCCGTCGCATCGATTTCAGACGCTGCAGGCTGAATTCGAGTCCGATCGAGAACATCAGGAAAACCACGCCGAACTCCGCCAGGTGGCTGGTGCCCTCGCTCTCGGGGATCCAGCCAAGCGCATGCGGCCCGATGACGATGCCGACGAGGAGGTAGCCGAGCATCGGTGGCAGGTGCAGCTTCCTCGCCACGGAAACGATGCCGACAGCGCTGGCGAGCAGCACAAGAACAAGTTCCAGCGTGGTATTCATCAACGCGACCCCGAGAAGGCGAATGCTATACTTTCGTCCGATAATATCAGTGTTCTTCATGACCAAATCCAGTCACCCCGCACCAGCCTCAGCCGGACCGCTTGCGCTCGCGCGGGAGGTGCTCGCCATAGAGGCGGACGCGGTGCGCGCCCTGATCGAGCGCATCGACGACAGTTTTCTTGATGCCGTCAACCTGGTGCTCGGCTCGAGTGGCCGCGTCGTGGTGAGCGGCATCGGCAAGTCGGGTCACATCGCACGCAAGATCGCCTCAACCCTGTCCAGCACCGGCACGCCGGCCTACTTTCTCCACCCGGCCGAGGCCAGTCACGGCGACCTGGGCATGATCACGCGCCACGACGTGCTTATCGCCCTGTCCAATTCCGGCGAAAGCGCAGAACTCCTCGCCATCGTGCCGATGATCAAGCGCGAAGGCGCGAAGCTGATTGCCATCACCGGAGACGCGGCATCGACGCTGGCAAAAGAAGCCGATGTGCACCTGGATGCCGGCGTCGCCAAAGAGGCCTGTCCGCTCAATCTCGCGCCGACAGCAAGCACCACCGCAGCGCTCGCCCTTGGCGATGCATTCGCCGTCGCGCTGCTCGACGCAAGGGGCTTCGGCCCCGACGATTTCGCCCGCTCGCATCCGGGCGGAGCACTCGGCCGCCGGCTGCTCACCCATGTCAGCGACGTCATGCGCACCGGCGACGCCATCCCTTCCGTACCGGAGACGGCCAGCTTTGCCGAAGCGATGCTGGAAATGTCGCGAAAGAGCATGGGCATGACCGCAGTGCTGGACGCGTCGGGGGCCGTCATCGGCATATTCACCGATGGTGACCTGCGCCGCGCCCTGAACCGGCCGCTAGACATCCATACTTCGCCCATTGCCGATTCAATGACGCGGGGACCGAGCACAATACTGCCGACCAAACTCGCCGCCGAAGCAGTGCAGATCATGGAAAGCCGCAAGGTCAACCAATTGCTCGTGGTTGATGCCGGCGGCAAGCTGGTGGGCGCACTGAACATGCACGACCTGTTCCGGGCCAAGGTAATCTGATGCGATCACCAGTCGAGCGTGCCCGCGGAATCGCCCTGATGGCGTTCGACGTCGACGGCGTGCTCACCGACGGTACGCTTTTTCTCGGCGCGGGCGGCGAGGAAACCAAGGCCTTCAACTCCCTCGACGGACATGGCATGAAGATGCTGCGCGAGAATGGTGTGGCAATTGCCATCATCACCGGGCGCACCTCCGCGAGCGTGGCACTACGGGCACGCGAGCTTGGCATAGTCCACCTCTATCAGGGTGTGCACGACAAGCTTGAGGCCTGCGACGACCTGCTTGGCAAAACACGGTTGACACATGAACAGATGGGCTACATGGGCGATGATCTGCCCGACCTCGCCCTGCTTGGCCTTTGCGGCTTTGCCGCAACGGTGCCTGAGGCGCCCGACGCGGTGCGGCGGGCTGCCCACTATGTTTCATCCTGCGGCGCCGGCCGCGGCGCGGCACGCGAAGTCTGCGACTTCATTCTGGCGGCACAGGGAAAGCTCGCGGCCGCGACGGCGGCATATTCCCGATGAGAAGTCCCGTAGCCAGCCTTTTGCCGCTCGCGCTGATGATTTTGCTCGCGGCAATCACCTTCTGGCTGGAACAGGCGGTCAAGGCGCCGGCCGCGGGCAGCGACGCGGCCAAACGCCATGACCCGGACCTCATCGTCGAGAACTTTACGACGGTCCGGTACAGCGCCCAAGGGGCGCCTGCGTACTCGCTCCAGGCCAGAAAAATGGTACATTATCCCGACAATGAACTGACCCACCTTGAAGCACCGCGTATCGCCAGTTTTTCGCCCGACGCGCCACCAACACGCATCACCGCCTTGCAAGCGGAGCTTTCCAAAAACGGGGACGAAGCGTTCTTTTACGGCAATGTCGTCGTGTTGCGCGAGGCCGGCAAGGAGCAGCCGGAATTGCGCGTAACCACCGAGCGCCTGCGCATAGACCAGAAAAAGGACACGGCGCATACCGATGACCCGGTGGTGATCGTGCAGGGCAATTCGGTGTTGAAAGGCGTGGGCATGGACGCCGACAGGAAAGCACGTACGTTCGTTCTAAGATCGCAAACGAGGGGAAGCTTTGTACGCCAGAACTAGACTTGCCAGAACCGCGTCCCAGATCTGCCTGATGCTGGCTATCTGGCAGGTGCAAATCGCACTGGCCGAAAAAGCCGACCGCGACAAACCCGTCAATGTGGAGGCGGACCGCCTGACCGTGGACGATAACCGCCAGGTATCCGTTTTCGAAGGCAGGGTCGTGGTGACACAGGGAACCATGCAGATTCGCGGCGACCGTGTGGTCGTGCGCCAGGACAGCGAGGGTTTCCAGTTCGGGACCGCCACCGGCAACCTCGCCACGTTCCGCCAGAAGCGTGAAGGCGTTGATGAATGGGTGGATGGTGAGGCCGAGCGCATCGAATATGACGGCAAGAAGGAGTTCGTTGAATTCTTCAACCGCGCCAAGCTCCGCCGCGATCTTGACGAAACGCGCGGCAACTACATCGCCTACGATTCCAAAACCGAATTCTTCCGCGTTCAGTCGGCCAAGGATGCCCCGGCTGCGGGCAATAACACGACACCCGGGAACCGGGTGCGCGCGGTCCTGCAGCCTGCGGGCAAGCCTGCCGCTGCGCCACCCCCGGTCGCCCCCGCAAGCCTCAAACCCGCCACCGGGATCGCCAACCCGCGGGCAGAGTAGTCGCGACCTTTCGCGCTACTCCCGCCCTTAATGAGCACACTCCGGGCTTCAAACCTGAAAAAGCGCTACAAGTCGCGCACCGTCGTGCAAGACGTGTCGCTCGACGTCTCGAGCGGCGAGGTGGTCGGACTGCTGGGTCCGAATGGCGCCGGAAAAACAACCTGCTTCTACATGATTGTCGGGCTCGTAGCGGTCGACGGCGGCAGTATAGAACTCGACAACCAGAACATCAGCCGCATGGCCATCCACCGGCGCGCGAAAATGGGGCTGTCCTACCTGCCGCAAGAAGCATCGGTGTTCCGCAAGCTGTCGGTGCAGGAGAACATTCAGGCCGTGCTCGAGCTGCAGGGCGTAACCGGCACCGCAGGCGCGAAACGACTGGATGCGCTTCTCGATGATCTGCATATCGTGCATTTACGCAATGCGATGGCAATGTCGCTGTCGGGCGGGGAGCGGCGGCGGGTCGAAATTGCGCGCGCCCTGGCCATGGAACCGGCATTCGTGCTGCTGGACGAACCCTTCGCCGGCGTCGACCCGATCGCAGTCATCGACATCCAGAAAATCA
>CAYLPI010000030.1:27943-30667 GCA_964385505.1 uncultured Bordetella sp. | reverse complement strand
AAAGCGCGCAGGACCCGGCGCTGAAACTCGATTACAAAAACGCCTTCGAACTCGATTAGGCACCTGGGTCGGTGGATATCTTCGAATCAAATTGAGGACTGCGCAAAATTCACTTCTGTCGAAATTCGAAGTCATAATCCCCGATAAATTCCTTGTAATGCATTCTTCTGGAAAACAATGAAATATTGGCTGATGAAGTCGGAACCCGACGAATTTTCCATCGACGACCTTGCTGCGGCCGCCGCACAATCGACCCCATGGGTCGGGGTCAGAAACTATCAGGCGCGCAACTTCATGCGCGACGACATGAAAGTCGGTGACGCGGTGTTCTTCTATCACTCCAGTTGCCCGGAGCCAGGCATCGCCGGCATCGCCGAAGTAAGCTCCCCCGCCTACCCGGATGCGACACAGTTCGACAAGAAAAGTCCCTACTTCGAAGCAAAGGCGACACATGAAACACCGCGCTGGATCCATATAGACGTGAAACTGGTCAGAAAAACCCGCCTGCTAAGTCTCACCGAATTGCGTTCACACCCCGAACTCGCGGAGATGCGCATTCTGGCACGCGGCAACCGACTGTCCATCACGCCAGTTTCTGCATCAGAATGGCGCTTCATAAACCAGAAACTCCAGAACAAGTAAAAAGAACATGACACTCCAGAACGACACCCTGATCCGCGCCCTGCTGCGTCAGCCCACCCCCTACACACCCTTGTGGCTGATGCGGCAGGCAGGGCGCTACCTGCCCGAATACAACGCCACGCGAAAGCGCGCGGGCTCCTTCCTCGGCCTGGCAAAATCCCCCGCCTACGCGACCGAGGTAACGCTGCAACCGCTCGAGCGCTTCCCCCTCGATGCAGCAATACTGTTCTCCGACATCCTGACCGTACCCGACGCCATGGGCCTGGGACTTTACTTCGCCGAAGGCGAGGGGCCCAAGTTCGAACGGCCGCTGCGCGAAGAAAAAGACATTCTGGCCTTGCGACCGCCGCCGATGGACACGCTGCGCTACGTCACCGATGCCGTATCCGAGATTCGCCGCGCCCTTGCAGGAAAGGTGCCGCTGATAGGCTTTTCCGGCAGTCCATGGACGCTCGCCTGTTACATGGTCGAGGGCGGCGGCAGCGATGACTTTCGCACCATCAAGTCGATGATGTATTCAAGGCCCGACCTCGTCCATCGCATTCTCGAGGCAAACACCATCGCGGTAACCGCGTATCTCAACGCTCAAATCGAAGCCGGCGCCCAGGCGGTGATGATTTTTGACACCTGGGGCGGCAGCCTCGCACACCAGGCTTTCCATGATTTTTCATTGACATATATCCAGCGCATCCTCGCCGGCCTGAAACGCGAGCACGAAGGCGCGCGCATTCCCAGCGTGGTCTTTGTCAAAGGCGGCGGCGCCTGGCTGGAAGCCATCGCAAGCGCCGGTTGTGACGCGCTCGGCGTTGACTGGACGGTGGACATCGGCGAGGCGCGCGAGCGCGTCGGCAACCGCGTCGCGTTGCAGGGCAACCTTGACCCGATGGTGTTGATGTCGTCGCCGCAGGCCATCGAGCGCGAAGCGCGCGCCATTCTCGACGCCTACGGCCCGGGGCCGGGCCATGTGTTCAACCTTGGGCATGGCATTTCGCAATTCACCCCCCCCGAGAACGTTGCTGTCCTGGTTGAAACCGTGCACCAACATAGCAAGGCGCAACGCCAAAACCAGCGCTGAAACCCACGCCCTGCCTCTGATGCAAATTGCAGTATGCACCGCCCACTTATGCACAACACCCCGCGCCAAGCCAGTATCGGCGCGGGTTTCGGGGCACCTCAGAGGAGAAATATATAAGTCACTGTTTAAAAAGGGTTTAAACCCTAGCCAAAAAAATGTGCAGCGTTAAAAATCCCTTTACTTCAATACAGTTACATTGCGGCTACAAGACTATCCACAAACTTATCCACAGAAAATGTGTAGAACTGGAAAACTTCATTAGCATCAGCGAGATTAGCCAATTTTTCGCAGAAACAGGTTTAAGTTTACGTCTGAAGTCGCCTCGCGCATGAACATCCTCCTGGTCGCGCTGGACATTCCTTTGCCGCGGCTGTTTGACTATCGCGCCGACAACGCGAACGAACAGGATGTCGGCCGGCGCGTACTCGTTCCCTTCGGTCAAAAGCTTCTCGTCGGCATCATCGTCGAAGTACGCGAGGCGAGTGACATTGATCCGGGGAAATTGCGCGATGCGCGTGCCATTTTGCGCGACACGCCGGCGCTTCCGGCAAGCTGGATGGAGTTGACCCGTTTTTGCGCCAGCTATTACCAGCGCCCGCTGGGTGAGGTCATGCTCAACGCACTGCCACCGCGTTTGCGCAAGGACAGCCCGCTCGGCGCAGGCCCGCAAACCTATGCGCTCACCGACGCCGGCAAAGCGGCGTTGTTGGACCTGCCGTTGCGGCAAAAAACAAAGCATCTCGTGCTGGCGCGGCTCTTGTCCGCGCCGGCAGAGGACATCGCTTTGGCCGGCCTCGCCCCCTCCGCAGGCAAGGTACTTGCCGCGCTGCGCGACGCCGGATGGGTGCGCTCAACCGACACGCCGGCACCGCCGCCGCAACTGGAGTTCGTATCCGAACATCGGCTGAATCCGGAACAGCAGGCGGTGGTGACGCAGGTCGGAGAGGCGGCCGACCGCTTCGCTGTGTTCCTGCTCCATGGCATCACCGGCAGCGGCAAGACCGAGG
>CAYLPI010000030.1:7998-27933 GCA_964385505.1 uncultured Bordetella sp. | reverse complement strand
GACCGAGGTGTACATGCGGCTGATTGCCGCAACGCTCGCCGCCGGCAGCCAGGCGTTGGTGCTGGTTCCCGAGATCAACCTCACGCCGCAACTGGAAGACACGTTCCGCCGCCGCTTTCCCGGCGTTACGCTGCTGACCCTGCATAGCGGCATTGCAGAAACCGCCCGCGCGCAACACTGGCTTGCCGCGCAGGATGACCGCCCGCTCATCGTGCTCGGCACACGCCTTGCTGTATTCACACCGCTGCGACATCCGGGACTGATCGTCGTGGATGAAGAGCAGGACGCCTCCTACAAGCAACATGACGGCGTGCGTTACTCGGCACGTGATCTGGCGATCTTTCGCGCGCAGCAAGCGGGCATTCCGGTCGTGCTCGGCTCCGCCACCCCCTCGCTGGAGAGCTACGCCAAAGCGCTCGCCGGCCGCTACCATCTGCTCAGCCTGACACACCGCGCACACGGACAGGCGAGTCTGCCGCAAGTTGTGCTGATCGACCTAAACGCGCATCCGGATACCGACGGCCTTTCCCCGCCCCTTGCCGCGGCGATCGAGGCCCGCCTTGACCGCGGCGAGCAGAGCCTGATTTTTCTCAATCGGCGCGGCTATGCTCCGGTTCTGGCTTGCGCCGCATGCGGCTGGGTCAGCGGCTGTCCGCGCTGCTCCGCGCGCATGGTGGTGCACCTTGCCGACGGCGTGCTGCGCTGCCACCACTGCGGTGCCGTGGAGCGCATTCCGCGCAGCTGCCCGAGCTGCGGCAACACCGATATCCAGCCCTTCGGACGCGGGACGCAACGCCTTGAAACAGCACTTGCCACGCGCTTTGCGCGAGCGCGCATCCTGCGCGTGGACCGCGACAGTACGCGCAACAAAGGCAGCTGGAGCAAGATGCGCGACTCCATCCGTGACGGCGGTGCAGACATCCTGCTCGGCACGCAAATACTCGCCAAGGGCCACGATTTTCCCAATGTCACGCTGGTTGGCGTGCTCAATGCCGATGCCGCCCTGCACGCCTCGGACTACCGCGCCGGAGAACGCCTGTTTGCACAACTCGAACAGGTTGCCGGTCGCGCCGGGCGCGCCGACCGGCCGGGCGAGGTGCTGATACAGACGCGTTACCTCCGCCATCCGCTCTATCAGGCCATCGCACATCACGATTACGCGGGATTTGCCAGGGCCACGCTCGCCGAGCGCGAGCAGGCGGGCTTCCCGCCCTATGTATTCGAAGCCGTGCTGCGGGCCGAAGCGCCGGGCAGCACGGCGGTGATCGCCTTCCTCAAGCGCGCACGCGAACTGGCGCCGCAAGGCGTGGATCAGGTCATGGTGTTCGACCCGGTGCCGATGTCAGTCGCGCGCATCGCCAATCGCGAGCGGGCGCAATTGCTGGTGCAATCGTATTCGCGGCCCTCGCTCCAGGCTTTTCTGGCCGCCTGGACGGTAACCCTTGGCGGCTTGCGTCCAGCGGGAGTCCGCTGGCACCTGGATATCGATCCGCTCGAGTTCTAGCACCAGGCCGTCAATCTGCGCCGCTTGAACCTTGGCGCCCTCACCCTCACCCTTCACCCTCACCCTTCACCCCTGGCTATTGGCTATTGGCGTGCGATGCAAAGCGTATAATGCGCAGCCTTCCGCCTCCAGCCCAATTCCCAGTACCCCGCACCCCAAGCCATGTCGGCCGCAATCAAATCTCACCTCGCCGGACTGTTCACGCAGGCGCTCGCCAAGGTCGCGCCCGGACAGGCTGCGGCGCTGGTCGAAATCGAACGCCCCAAGCAAGCGCAGCACGGCGATTGGGCCTGCAATCTCGCCATGCAACTGGCACGACTCGAGAAAAAAAAGCCGCGTGACCTTGCCGAGGCGCTGATCGCCGCGCTGCCGGCCTCCGACCAGATAGAGAAAGTGGACATCGCCGGGCCGGGGTTCATCAACATCCATATCCGCCTCGCCGCCAAACTCGCGGTGGTGCCGGCGATTCTTTCGCAGGGCGACCGGTTTGGCCGCGTCCCGGTGGCGGGCAACGAACAGGTTCTGGTCGAATTCGTTTCGGCCAACCCCACCGGCCCGCTGCACGTCGGCCACGGCCGCCAGGCCGCGCTTGGCGATGCCATCTGCTCGCTGCTCGAGACGCAGGGGCTGCGGGTGACACGCGAGTTCTACTACAACGACGCCGGCAACCAGATCGACAATCTCGCACGCTCGGTGCAGGCGCGCGCCCGCAGCATCGCCCCCGACGATGCGCGCTTTCCCGCCGACGGCTACCGCGGCGACTACATTCTGGACATCGCCGCCGACTATCTGGCCAAAAAGACTGTCAGCGGCGAAAAAGTGCCCGCCATCACCGCCGTGGGCGATGCCGAAGACCTCGACGCCATCCGTCGCTTTGCCGTCGCCTACCTGCGTAATGAACAGGACATCGACCTCAAGGCCTTTGGTGTGCGCTTTGACAACTACTACCTTGAGTCCTCACTGTACGCCGAAGGACGGGTGGAGAACACCGTCGACGCCCTCAAGGCGAGCGGGGAAACCTACGAGGAGGGCGGCGCGCTGTGGCTCAAGACCACCGGCCACGGCGACGACAAGGACCGCGTGATGCGCAAGTCCGACGGCGGCTACACCTACTTTGTTCCGGACGTGGCCTATCACATCGCCAAGTGGGAACGCGGATTCTCACGCGCCATCAACATCCAGGGCTCCGACCACCACAGCACCGTGATGCGGGTGCGCGCCGGATTGCAGGCGGTCGGGCGCGGCATTCCCGCCGGTTACCCCGACTACGTACTGCACAAGATGGTGACGGTGATGAAAGGCGGCGAGGAGGTGAAAATCTCCAAACGCGCCGGCAGCTACGTCACGTTGCGCGACCTGGTCGACGAGGTGGGCCGCGACGCGACGCGCTTTTTTCTCGTATCGCGCAAGGCGGATACCGAGTTTGTTTTCGACATTGACCTGGCCAAATCCCAATCCGAGGAAAATCCCGTCTACTACGTGCAGTATGCGCACGCGCGCCTGTGCTCGGTGCTGGCGCAAAGCGGTGGCATGCACGCTGAGGTCGCGGACGCCGATCTCAGCGCGCTTGACGGCGCACGCGAGCAGGCGCTGCTTGCGCGTCTCGCCGACTATCCCCTCGCAATCGGCCACGCCGCGGCCGAACTCGCACCGCACCTGGTTTCGTTCTATCTGCGCGACCTCGCCGGGGATTTCCACAGCTACTATAATGCGGAGCGTATTCTGGTTGACGAGCCTCGCCTCAGACACGCGCGTATCGCACTCGCCCGGGCCGTCAAACAGGTGCTCGGCAACGGACTTGCCCTGCTGGGCGTCAGCGCACCGGAGAAAATGTGATCATCGATGAGTAAAGACTTCACACCGCGTCGTGCCGCAAAAAAATCATCCGGTGGCAGCACGCTGCTGGGGGTGTTCATCGGCATCATCCTCGGCCTTGCGCTTGCCGCAGGTATCGCCGTCTATATCAACAAGACGCCCATCCCCTTCCTCGACAAGGCCAGACCGGCGGACAAGGCGTCAACAAGCAAGCCCGGCGCCACTGCTCCGAATCTTGCCGAAACGCTGAAGCCGGCTCCGGCGAAAACCGACGGCGACAAGCCGCGGTTTGATTTCTACAAAATCCTGCCCGGGCAGGAGGAGCCGGTGTCCGAGCAGCAGATCAAACAGGCGGCCAAGGACGCCGCGAAAGCGGCGGCCGACGGCAAGGACCTGAAGGATATTTACCTGTTGCAGGCGGGTGCGTTCCAGAATCCCGCGGATGCGGACAATCTGAAGGCAAAGCTCGCCCTGCTGGGCCTGGAGGCCAGTGTCGAGCCGACCAATCTGGCTGAAAAAGGCGTGTGGTACCGGGTACGCATCGGTCCCTATACCAGAATCGATGACCTGAACCGTACAAGATCAACGCTGGCACAGAACGGAATCGAAGCAACACTGGTCAAAGTCAGAGACGGCGCCGCCAAAAACTAGCATCAGTACGGGAAGCGGGCCGGTCACATTTCAATCAGGAGATATGCATGTTCAAAAAATTCCTTGCCAGCCTGTTTGTTCTGGCGGCGCTTTCCCCCCTCGCAGCCTTTGCGCAGGGTCCGCAACCGGGCGTGGACTATGTCGAGCTCAAGCAACCCCAGGCGGTCGATTCGGGCAGCAAAATCGAAGTGCTGGAGTTCTTCTGGTACAACTGCCCGCATTGCTACGCACTCGAACCGACGCTGGAGCCCTGGGTGAAAAAACTGCCCAAGGACGCACAGTTCAAGCGCGTTCCGGCGATATTCAACGACCAGTGGGCGCTAGCCGGACGCGCTTACTACGCGCTTGAGGCGACCGGGGATGTCGAACGCGTGCACCGCGCCTTGTTCGACGCCATCCACAAGGACGGCCTGAAAATCACCGACGAGAAAGCCCTCAGCGAGTGGCTGGGCAAAAAGGGCGTCGACGCCGCGAAGTTCAGCGCGGCCTACCGCTCATTCGCCGTCGAGAGCAAACTCAAGCGTGCCCTGCAGTTGACGCAGTCCTACCAGTTGCAGGGCGTACCCGCGCTTGCCGTGCAGGGGAAGTATGTCGTCAGCGCCGGCACCCACGGCAATGCCGCGGCGATGCTCGCGACCACCGAGTTCCTGATCGCCAAAGCGCAAGCCGACCAGGCGCGGTCACCGGCAAAGAAATAAGCGCGTGTCACGCCGGCGGAACATCGACTGGCGTTGATCAGCTATCGCGGCGCGCCCAAAGCCTGCAGCGGATTTCCGGCCGCGCGCCAGGCCTCGATGCCGCCGCGATACCAATACGCACGCGTGTAGCCCAGAACGCCGGCACGCAACGCGGCGTTATACGAAAGCCAGCACTGCACGTTGGCGCAAAAAAACACCAACCCGCGGTTTTTGTCGCCCTGGGTGATGCGCCCCAGCGCATCACCGAACGCAGCCTGGACCGGATCAAAAAAATTGCTGCCCCGACCGGCCCCGCTGATCCACAGCGCTGAAGGCAGCGAGACGTGTCCGTCAGAGGACAGCACGTCCACCAGCAGGGGCGGTTCGCCCGATGCCAGTAGCGCCACCAACTGCGCGGTGTTCACCACCGCGGCGCCGGGGATCTCGCGCGGCGTGGGGGCGGTGTAGGGCGGGCGGCGCAACACCGCCGAGGGCGCGATGCCCCAATCACGCTCCTCGCCGGCATGGCCTTGGGCCATGCCCGCCGCCGGCCAGACCGAGGCCAGCAGCAGGCACAACGAGAAGCCATGCACAGTTCGTAGTAGCATCGGCGCAGCCTACTGTCTTGCGCGGGCTTTGGCAATTTGGCCGCCAAAGCCGTATCATTCCGGCCTATCTTCGGAGACTGTCATGCGCGTTCCAAAGCTTGTCGCCCGCTCGCTGGTCATGTTGCTGCTCGCGGCGTTCAGCGGCCTCGCGGCGGCACAAATCCAGCTCAACCGCGAGTACACCAGGCTCGATCCCGCCCAGACCCCGGCGACAAAGGACAAAATCGAGGTCATCGAATTCTTCTACTACGGGTGCCCGATCTGCTACGAACTCGAACCCGCCTTGTCACGCTGGCAGGTCATGGCACCGGACTACGTCAGGCTCATCCGCGTACCCGTCCTGTCCGCGGAAAACTGGGAGCCTTTCGCCAGGTTGTTTTACGCGCTCGAGGCCACCGGCGACCTTGGCCGGCTGCACTTTCCCATCTATGACAATTTCCATTTCGACGGCATCAAGCTCAACGACGAGAAGGTGATGCTCGAATGGATCACGCGCAACAAGGTCGACGTGCAGAAATTCACCGAGGCCCATGCATCCGAGGCGGTAAAAGCAAAGGTCGAGACCGCGCGCAAGATGATGAACGACTACAACATCCGCAGCGTACCGACACTGGTTGTAAACGGCAGGTATGTCACCTCCGCACGCCTTGCCGGCAGCACGCGGCAGATCCCGGCGGTGCTCAACCAACTGGTTGAAATTGCCCGCAAGGAGCGCGGCAACTGAGCGATCCGCTCAAGGTCGTCATCACCGGCGCCTCAAGCGGCCTCGGTGCCGCGCTCGCCGCACACTACGCCGGTAACGGCGCCATAGTCGGCCTTGTCGCACGTCGCGCGGAGCCGCTCGCCGGGCTTGTCGCGCGCCATCCGGGGCGGGTGACGGCCTGGACTGCGGACGTGACGGACAGCGCGGCGATGCAACAAGGCGCCGCCGCGTTCATCGCGCGCTTTGGTGTGCCCGACATCGTCATTGCCAATGCCGGCATCTCGGTCGGCACGCTGGCCGACAGTGCGGACGACCTCGCCGCGTTTCGCCGCGTCATGGACGTCAATGTCTACGGCATGGCAGCGAGTTTCCAGCCCTTTGTCGCAGCCATGCGCGAACGCCGCCGCGGCAGCCTCGCCGGCATCGCCAGCGTCGCCGGCTTTCGCGGCCTGCCCGGCGCCGCAGCCTACAGCGCCTCCAAATCCGCAGTCATTACCTACCTCGAGAGCCTGCGCACCGAGCTGCACGGCTCGGGTGTGTCGGTCACGACCATCTGTCCCGGCTATGTGCGCACACCGATGACCGCCATCAATCCCTATCCGATGCCATTCATCATCGACGCCGACGACGCCGCGCGACGGTTTGCCCGTGCCATAGACGCAAAACGCCGCTTTGTCGTGGTGCCCTGGCAAATGGGCGTGGTCGGTGTGCTGCTGCGGCTCTTGCCGCGCTGGCTGTTTGAGAAACTGTTTGCAGGCGCTCCGCGCAAGCCGCGGAACCTGCCCTTGTGAAGTGAGCGGTGACGTGCGCGACGCGCTGTTGCACGATGCGGCGGGCACCTGGCACGCCCGTGCCGGCGAGGACGCACGCATCGTATGCCTGGTACCGAGCATCACCGAACTGCTCTGCGCGCTCGGCCTCGCGCCACAGCTGGTCGGACGCACCGGCTTTTGTATCCATCCACGGGAGCAGTTGCACGCGATACCCAAACTGGGCGGCACCAAGGACGTCGATGTCACCGCTTTGCGCGCGCTGCGCCCCAGCCATGTCATTCTGAACATCGACGAGAACGAAAAAGCCCTTGCCGCCACGCTGGCCGGGTTCGTGCCGCAGCTCATCGTCACCCATCCGCTCGGCCCGTTGGACAATCCGCCGCTATACCGCCTGCTGGGCGGAATTTTCCGGCGCGAGGCGCAAGCCGAAGCGCTGTGCCGGCGCTTTGATGTCGCACTCGCGGCCGTCGCCGCACAGCGCGACCGCTTTGCCACCGAGCGGGTGCTCTACCTGATCTGGAAAAAGCCCTGGATGACCGTGGCGCAAAGCACCTACATCTCGGCCACACTGGCACTGGTCAACTGGATCACCGTTCCAGAGGTGGCCGCGCCGCGTTACCCGAGCCTCGGGCTTGACGAGGGCTGGCTTGGCAGTGTCGATCGGGTGCTGCTGTCATCCGAGCCGTACCGCTTCACGCAAAAGCATTGCGACGCGTTGGCCCAGATACCGACGCTCGCCGGAAAACCCGTCGGGCTGATCGACGGCGAAATGACCTCATGGTACGGCAGCCGCGCCATAGAAGGCCTCGGCTATCTCGCCCGCTTGCGCCTGGGTTTGATGCACAAGCCCGGGCCCTGAGTCACAGAATCACAGCGTCATAGCGTCATAGCGTCACAGCGTCACAGCGCCGCAGTTTCGTACATCAGGCCCAGTTCTTCGAGGACCTGCAACAAGTTGTCGCTGGCCTTGGCAAGATTGTCCATCTGCACCAGGCGGTCCTCTCCGGAGGCGACTTTTGCCAGCGCCCCGGAAAAGAACAGCCACTGTTGATCGGCCAGCGCCAGTTCGCGCCGCGTCGCCTCGGTGTTTTGCGGCAGGGTCGCCAGTCGGCGCATCGTCGCGAGGTACTCGATCTCGGCCTCGCGCAAATCCTTGACGATAACCTCGGCACGCAGGCCCCAACTGCGAAAAAAGTACAGTTTTGCCATGCGTTGGGACAGCGTCGCCGCCCGCCCGGCCAGCAAGATCGCCTCGCTGCGCGGCAGCCGGATTTGTTTTTGCAGCAGGTTGGCGCCTTTTTCGGCAATCCATGCCAATTCCTCGTTCTGCTCGGCCAATTGTCGGGCTAGCTCAATCGAGGGCGGCTTGGCGGTAATGGCGCGAAACTCGCCCCACAACTGCTCCAGCAATTCATGGTTGTCTCGCGCCTCGGCATCGAGCGGTGCCTGTCCTAGCGTCTTCAACTGGGTTTCAAAGCTTCGTATGTCGCTGTCGAGCTGGCGTTTGGCGCGATCGGGGAGCACTTTTTGTCCGATCATGGTGTAGGTGCGCGTAATGCGTTCGGCAAGCATTTGCTCCCTCGCCGCCATGCGCAGCAAGGCGCCGGCGTCGCGCGCGGACAGCGGCTTGGCATTGGCCGTAGCGCGCGCCGGCGCCGGCTGCGGCTTCGTTTGCGCCCAAACCGGACCCGACAACAAAACCGCGCACAGCAGACCGATTGGTGCGTTTTTCCAAAGCTGTAGCATGGTCTCCAACCTGAATGAATTTTTGAGAGCCGGTTCGGCACAGGTTGGTCGTCACTGCCGGCCATTCCATTACAAAACCGTCGAAATGAAGGCGTAAGGCGATGTATGACGATGTTTTGAATAGCAGAAATGATGTAACCGGCCATCGGTGGCAGCAACGATGCCGGCATTGCCACGCTTTTTGGCCTTCACCCGGGTCCGCGCGGTCGGGGCGCCGGACAAATCATCGTGCGTCAGGGGTCAGGGGCAGGGGTCAGGCGTCAGCACGCTCACCGACGTAGCGCCCCGGCGCGTCCTCGATAGTCGCCAGTCCGCCGTCGCCGGGTTTGCGCGCCGGCACTGTCGCGCCGCCCCGGGACACAATCCACTGCTGCCAATCCGGCCACCACGATCCCTCATGCTGCGTCGCCTGCGCCATCCACTCGTCCGGCGAGTCGGGCAGGGCGTCGTGTGTCCAGTAGCCGTATTTATTTGCCGCCGGCGGATTGACGATGCCGGCGATATGGCCCGAGCCGCCAAGCACAAAACGCGTGCGGTCCCCGGCCCCGGCAAGGATGCGGGCACCCTTGTAGGTCGATTTCCACGGCGCGATGTGGTCCTCGGCGGTGGAAATGAAGTAGGCCGGCACCTTGATCTTGCGCAGGTCCAGCGGCACGCCGCAAAGACTGATCCCGCCCGGCTCGCGGAGCAGGTTGTTCAGGTACATGTTGCGCAGGTAAAAGCCGTGCATCGCCGCCGGCATGCGCGTCGAATCGGAGTTCCAGTAGAGCAGGTCGAACGGAAACGGCGCCTTGCCCATCAGGTAATTGTGTATTACAAACGACCACACGAGGTCGTTGGCGCGCAACAGATTGAAGGTCGCCGCCATTTCGGCGCCATCAAGGTAGCCGCGCTCGTTCATGCGCCGCTCCAGTGCCGCGACCTGGTCCTCGTCGATGAACACACCGAGCTCACCGGGTATCGAAAAATCGAGCAGCGCGACAAAGAACGTGGCCGAGGCGACACGTTTGTCCTTTTTTTGCGCCATATAGGCGAGCGTCGCCCCGAGCAGCGTGCCACCGAGGCAGTAGCCGATGACATTGACCTGTTTCTCCCCGGTCGCCTTCTCGATCGCGTCGAGCGCGGCAAGCGGTCCCTCCAGCATGTAGTCCTCAAAACCCTTTGCGGCGAACCTCGCATCCGGGTTGACCCAGGAGATGACGAACACGGTGTGTCCCTGCGCCACCGCCCAGCGGATGAAGGAATTCTTTTCGCGCAAATCCAGGATATAGAACTTGTTGATCCACGGCGGCATGATCAGCAGCGGCCGCTGCAACACCGCGGCTGTCGCCGGCTCGTACTGGATGAGTTGCATCAGGTCGTTCTGGAACACCACCTTTCCCGGCGTCGTCGCGACATTGACGCCGACCTTGAAGGCCGCCGGATCGGTCATGCGGATACGCAGCTCGCCATGACCGCGCTCGATGTCGCCGAGCAGGTTGTCCATGCCTTGCAGCAGGTTCTTGCCGCCGGTGTGCACCGTCTCGCGCAGCACCTGCGGATTGGTCAGCGCAAAATTGGACGGTGACATCGCATCAATGTACTGGCGGGTGAAAAAATTCACCTTTTTCCGCGATGCCTCCGACAGGCCTTCGGTCTGCGCCACGGCGTCCTGCACATGGCGCGCCGTGATCAGGTAGGACTGCTTGATGTAGTCGAAAATGAAATGGTTCTGCCAGTCGTCGTCGCGAAAACGGTTGTCGCCGCGAACCGGTGCCGCCACCGGCTGCGGCGACGCGCCGGCGAGCCGCGCCATGGACACCTGCCACAGCGACAGGTAGTCCCAGAACATGTTGATCTGCACCGCCGCCAGTTGGTAGGGATTGGCGAACATGTTGGCTGCTAGGTCCATATAGGCCTTGGCGATGCCAAACTCGTCCGCAGGCGCCCCGACACCGGGACCTTTGTGCTCCGCCCGCCGCCGCAAATAGTCGCCGAGAATGCGGCTCGAATGCATGGCGACCTCGCCGAATATCCGCGCGAGGTCAGCCGGGTCTGGCGCGACCGGCTGGGTCATGAAGCCTCCTTGGAAAACCTGTTCCGGAAACCGCTTTTTTATACGCTGCGATAGCGTAACACGCCTCCCGGCGTCGTCTCACGCCTGACCCGGCCCTCGGCCAGCAGGTAATGCAGGTGCGCTATCGCCTCGCCCATGGCAAAAAACGTCTGATGAATGTCCAGCTCGCGGCGGAACAACGTGGTCAGCACCTCGCTCGCCGCGCGCGGCGTGCGGCATGCTTCCTGCAATTCACCGAGGCGCAGACGGTGGTGTTCGTGCAATTGCGCAATGCGCGCGTGCATGCTGCGGAACGCGAGGCCGTGCGAGGGCAGCACCAGCGTATCCGCGGGCAATTCCAGGTACCGCCCCAGGGAATCGAGAAACTGCTTGAGCGGATTGCCCTCGGGATTGACACCCCACACGCCGACGTTGGTCGAGATGCGCGGCAACACCATGTCGCCGGAAATGAGCACGCCCAGCGATTCGCAATACAGTGCGGCATGCTCCGGCGCGTGGCCGTAGCCGGCGATCATGCGCCAGCCGCGACCGTTGATGGCGAGCGTGTCGCCGTCCATGATGCGCATGAAATGGTCGGGAAAATCCGGCACGTTGCTCGCATAGTAGTTGCCGCGCGAGGCAAGCTGGGCAATACGGTCCTCGTCGAGGCCGTTGCGCCGAAACAAGGCGAGCAGCGCCTCCTGCGAGGTTCCGCCGAGGCCGCCGTGGACAAGATGCGCCATCAGGTACTCGCCCTGCGACATCACCAGCGGCACGGCGAATTTTTTCGTCAGCCAGCCCGCCAGACCGGCATGGTCGGGATGGTAATGCGTGACGATGACGCGTTTGACCGGCCGGCCGCCGAGTCTTTCGGCGAACACCTGCTCCCACAAATCCTGCGTCACATCGTTGCCTATGCCGCAGTCGACGATGGACCAACCCTCGCCATCTTCGAGCAGCCACAGGTTGATATGGTCGAGCGCAAAAGGCAGCGGCATGCGCAGCCAGTGCACGCCGGGGGCGATCTCCAGCGTTCGTCCGGGCACGGGCGGGGTGCGTTGCGGGTAATCGAAAAATTGGTCGGGTGGCGCGGGTTTGGTCATGGTTTTGTCAAACAGGTGGGGAACAGGTTGGGGAAAGCGCGCTTGGGCTAGAATTGCGTCAAAGCACAGGTGCACATGTGCCCAGGTGCGCAGATTCGTCAATTTTCGCAGAATACGGGGCCGCGACAAACAAGGTCGCACACTTATCGCCCGGGCACCCCCAACCAGCGAGTATCCATGCCAGACCGCAAAACCGCAGCGCGGACCTACACCATCAGTGAACTGGCGCGAGAGTTCGACGTCACGCCGCGGGCAATCCGATTTTACGAAGACCAGGGGCTGCTGGCGCCGGCCCGTGCCGGCCAGAACCGGGTGTATTCCAAGCGCGACTACGTGCGGCTCAAACTCACGCTACGCGGCAAGCGCCTGGGCTTTTCGCTGTCCGAAGTGGGCGAAATGATAGACATGTACGACCGCGCCAAGGACCAAAAAAAGCAACTCGCCGCCTTTGTCGCGCTGCTCGCCGAACGGCGCACACAACTATTGCACCAGCGCGCGGAAATCGACGAAATGCTGGCCGAAATAAACGCGTTCGAGGCGCAGTCGCGCAAAATTCTCGGCAAGGCTGAGGCGACAAAAAAACCGTCCAGGCCGGCCCCGGCGCCAAGTTGACGTTTACGTTAACGTAAAGCACAATTCCTCCTGCCAGCTGTCACCTCCCTCCTGTCACCTGTCACCTGCCACTTACCACTTGCCACTTGTACCCCAAACGTCCGCCCATGCCAGCATGCGTCCGCATTTATCCGTCAGGGTGTTCCGATGAGTGATTTTCCCGCGCTTGGCTTCGGCCATGGCGAAGAGCTCGACATGCTGCGCGCGACGGTGCGCGCTTTCGCCGCAGCCGAAATCGCGCCGCGCGCCGCTGAAATCGACCGATCCAATGCGTTTCCAATGGATCTCTGGCAAAAAATGGGCGGCCTCGGCCTGCTCGGCGTCACCGTCGAGGAGGCCTACGGCGGTACGCCCATGGGCTATCTCGCCCACATCATCGCCATGGAAGAAATCAGCCGCGCCTCGGCCTCGGTCGGCCTCTCCTACGGCGCCCATTCCAACCTGTGCGTCAACCAGATCCGCCGCAACGGCACCGAGGCGCAAAAGAAAAAATACCTGCCGCGACTGGTCAGTGGCGAGCATGTCGGCGCGCTCGCCATGTCGGAGTCCGGTTCGGGCTCGGATGTGGTCAGCATGAAGCTGCGCGCCGACCACCAGGGCGGCAAATTCATCCTCAATGGCAACAAGATGTGGATCACCAACGGCCCCGATGCCGACACGCTGGTGGTCTATGCCAAGACCGACGCCAATGCCGGCCCCAAGGGAATCACCGCCTTCATCATCGAAAAAGGCATGAAGGGCTTTTTCACCGCGCAAAAACTCGACAAGCTGGGCATGCGCGGCTCCAATACCTGCGAGCTGGTGTTCCAGGACTGCGAGGTACCCGAGGACCACATTCTGGGCGGTATGGGCCGCGGCGTGAATGTGCTGATGTCAGGCCTCGATTACGAGCGTGCGGTGCTCGCCGGCGGGCCGCTCGGCATCATGCAGGCCTGCCTCGATGTGGTGATCCCGTATGTGCACGAGCGCAAGCAGTTCGGCCAGTCCATAGGCGAATTCCAGTTGATGCAGGGCAAGCTTGCCGACATGTACACCACCATGAACGCAACCAAGGCCTATGTCTATGCCGTCGGCCAGGCCTGCGACCGCGGCGAGACCACACGCAAGGACGCTGCCGGCGCGATTCTGTACTCGGCCGAAAAAGCCACCTGGATGGCCGGCGAGGCGATTCAGGCCTTGGGCGGCAATGGCTATATCAACGACTACCCCACCGGCCGGCTGTGGCGCGACGCCAAGCTCTACGAAATCGGCGCCGGCACCTCGGAAATCCGCCGCTGGCTGATCGGCCGCGAGCTGTTTGGCGAAACGGCATAAGCACGACAGACCGCCACCATGAGCCTGGAAAAGCTTCCCGCCAACAACCGCCACGGGGCCAGCGCCGCCCGCCTGCGCGAGCTCGGGCTGCGGATCAACGCAGCCGAAGCGGTGCGCGAGCACTACACGGCGGCGGTCGCCAGTCTAAAAGGACTAAAAGGACTAAAAGGACTGAATGGACTCCATGACACCAGGGCCCAGCCCAGCAGCACCGCACAGACCGGAGAACAGCATGCTCAATGACCCGATTGTGATTGTCTCGGCCGCCCGCACGCCCATGGGGGCATTCCAGGGCGAACTAAAAGGTTTTAGCGCACCGGAACTCGGCGCCGCGGCCATTCGTGCCGCCATCGAGCGCGCCGGTGTCAGGCCCGAACAAGTCGAGGAAGTCATCATGGGCTGCGTGCTGCCCGCCGGCCTCGGTCAGGCGCCCGCGCGCCAGGCGTCGCTCGGCGCCGGGCTGCCCTTGTCCGCGGGCTGCACCACCGTCAACAAGATGTGCGGTTCGGGCATGAAAGCGGCGATGTTCGCGCACGACCTGCTCGCCGCCGGCAGCAACGACATCATGGTCGCCGGCGGCATGGAGTCCATGAGTAACGCGCCCTACCTGCTGCCCAAGGCGCGCGGCGGCTATCGCATGGGTCACGGCCAGGTCATCGACCACATGTTTTACGACGGCCTCGAGGACGCCTATGTCCGTGACGAAAAAGGCGGGGGCCGTCTGATGGGCAGCTTCGCCGAGGAATGCGCCGACCGCTACAACTTTACGCGAGAGGCGCAGGACGCTTTCGCCATCACCTCGCTCGAGCGCGCGCAACAAGCCAGCAACGACGGCGCCTTTGCCTGGGAGACCACGCCCATTGCCGTGAAGGCCGGCAAGGACGAGCGCTTCATGGAAAAAGACGAGCAGCCGTTCAAAGTCAACTTCGACAAGATTGCCACGCTCAAACCGGCATTTCGCAAGGACGGCACGGTCACCGCGGCGAACTCGTCGTCCATCTCCGACGGCGCCGCGGCGCTGGTGATGATGCGCCGCTCGAGCGCAGAAAAACTCGGCCTCACCGCGCTCGCCGTCATCGCCGGCCACAGCACACACGCACAGGAACCGGGCCTTTTCACCACGGCACCGGTCGGCGCCATGCGCAAGTTGTTCGAGAAAACCGGCTGGCGCGCCGATAAGGTCGATCTGTTCGAAATCAACGAAGCCTTTGCCGTGGTCACCATGGCGGCGATGCACGAACACAAGCTGCCGCACGACAAGGTCAATATCCACGGCGGCGCCTGCGCGCTCGGTCATCCCATAGGCGCATCGGGCGCGCGCATTCTCGTCACGCTGATCGGTGCGCTGCGTAAAACCGGTGGTCGCCGCGGCGTCGCCAGCCTGTGCATTGGCGGCGGTGAAGCCACTGCCATGGCCATCGAACTCACTTAGGCGGCCGGCTGGAAACGCCCGCCTGGCGGGCGTTTCCAGCCGATACCATGCTCCTCAGCCAAGAACAGAAAATGATCCGCGACAGCGTGCGCAGCTTCGCGCGCGAGGAACTTGCGCCGCACGCGGCACAATGGGATCGCGACGCCGCGTTTCCGGCTGCAGCGCTCAAGGGCCTCGCCGCGCTGGGACTGTACGGCGTGACCGTACCCGAGCAGTGGGGCGGCGCCGGCCTCGACACGCTGTCGCTCGCCATCGCGCTTGAGGAAATCGCCGCCGGCGACGGCGCCTGCTCGACCATCATCAGCGTCAACAACTCGGTGGTATGCGGCCCCATCCTCGCCTACGGCAGTGACGCGCAAAAAGAAAAGTGGCTGAAACCGCTCGCCGCAGGGGCGCTGCTCGGTTGCTTTTGTCTGACCGAACCGCATGTCGGCTCGGATGCGTCGGCCATCCGCACAGCGGCCCGCCTCGAAGGCGGCGAGTGGGTGCTCAACGGCGTAAAGCAATTCATCACCTCGGGCAAAACCGCGGATGTGGCCATCGTCTTTGCCGTCAGCGACAAGGGCGCCGGCAAAAAAGGCATCAGCGCCTTCATCGTGCCGACCAGCGCACCCGGCTACATCGTCAGCCGCGTCGAGCACAAACTCGGCCAGCGCGCCTCCGATACGGCGCAAATCCTTTTTGAGGACTGCCGCATCCCGGCCGCCAACCTGCTCGGCACTGCAGGCGGCGGCTATCGCATCGCCCTGTCCAATCTTGAGGGCGGGCGCATCGGCATCGCCGCGCAGGCCGTCGGCATGGCGCGCGCGGCGTTCGAAGCGGCGCTCGCCTACGCCAGGCAGCGCGAAAGTTTCGGCAAACCCATCATCGAACACCAGGCGGTGAATTTCCGTCTCGCCGACATGGCGACGCAGATCGAGGTTGCGCGGCAGATGGTCTGGCATGCGGCGGTGTTGCGCGACGCCGGCGAGGCCTGCCTCAAGGAGGCCTCCATGGCCAAACTCTTCGCCAGTGAAATGGCCGAAAAAGTCTGCTCCGACGCGATCCAGATCCATGGCGGCTACGGCTACGTCAACGACTTTCCGGTCGAGCGCATTTATCGCGATGTGCGGGTGTGTCAGATCTATGAGGGGGCCAGTGATATCCAGAGGCTCGTTATCGGTCGCGCGATTGCGCGTGCCTAGGTGGACGCCATGAGCACCCGCATCGCCTATGCAAGCTGTCCGCTGTGCGATGACCCCGCCATACTCGACCTGTTCGAAGCCGATTGCCGCCAGCACCCGCTTTACAGCACGGCGCTGCCCGCCGCCATCGAATGGTGCCGCTGCCACCGCTGCAACCACGTATTCACCGCCGGTTACTTCAACGACGCCGCCACCGCGCTGATCTTCTCCACCACGCTGCCGGAGCAGTCGGCCGGCCATGATGTCGAGAACCAGCGCGCGGCCTGGGCTGCGGTGGTGGATCGCGTAACCTTGTTCGCAGGCGAGCCTGCCGGCGGCTGGCTGGACGTCGGTTTTGGCAACGGCGCGTTGCTCTTTACCGCCGCCGAGTGGGGCTATGCAGTGACCGGCCTTGACCTGCGCGGCGAGAACGTCGCCCGGTTGCAGGCGCTGGGCTTTGCCGCGCGCTGCGGCGACATCACCGGCCTCGATGACGACGGCGCCTTTGGTGTCATCTCGATGGCCGATGTGATCGAGCACATGCCGTTTCCGCGCCCGGCATTGGCGCGGGCCTCGCGCCTGCTTGCCGCGGACGGCCTGCTGTTCATCTCCACGCCCAACACCGACACCGCGGTATGGAAGGCGATGGACGCGCAGCAGGCCAACCCCTACTGGGGCGAGATCGAGCACTACCACTGCTTCAGCCGCGGGCGGCTCTACGCGCTGCTGCGCCAACACGGGTTCGAGCCGCTACACTACGCGGTCAGTACGCGTTACCGCAGCGGCATGGACGTCATCGCCAGAAAGCGCGCGGCCTGAACCTGCAAAAAAAAGGACTCACAAGTCATGAGCAATCCGATCACCTTTTATTTTGATTTTTCGTCGCCCTACGGCTATCTCGCCAGCCTCAAGATCGACGCGCTGGCGGCAAGGCACGGGCGCGACGTCAACTGGCGCCCGGTGTTGCTCGGCGCCGTCATGAAAATCACCGGCACCGCGCCGCTGCCGAATATCCCGCTCAAGGGCGATTACGCGCGCCGCGATTTTTTGCGCAGCGCGCGCCTGCATGGCATTGATTTCCGCCTGCCCTCGGTCTTTCCGATCGCCTCGCAGGCGCCGGCACGCGCGTTTTACTGGCTCGACCAGACCGATCCGGCGCGCGCAAGGCAGCTGGCTGCGGCGCTCTACCGTGCCTACTTCGTCGATGACGTGAACATTTCCAATCCGGAGGACACTGTCGCCGTCGGCGCGGCATTCGGCCTTGACGCCGACGCCGTGCGCGCAGCACTGAACGACACGGCGGTCAAGGACATGGTCAAGGGCGAGGTCGATGCCGCGATCAAACTCGGCGTGTTCGGCTCGCCCTACGTCATCGTTGACGGCGAGCCCTTCTGGGGCATGGACCGCTTCGATCAGATTGATCAATGGCTGCAAACGGGGGGATGGTGATCACAATGAAACGTCTGTGCGTGTTCTGCGGTTCCAACAGCGGCGCCAGCCCGGCCTATGAGGCGGCGGCGCGCGCCATGGGTGCCACGCTGGCCCGCCGCGGCATCACCCTCGTCTATGGTGGCGGCAATATCGGCCTGATGGGTGCGATCGGCGACGCCGTGATGGCCGCCGGCGGCGAGGCCATCGGCATCATCCCCGAGGCACTGATGCGCAAGGAACACGGCCACCGCGGCATCACCGAGCTGCGCGTGGTCAAATCCATGCACGAACGCAAGGCCATGATGGCCGACCTCGTCGATGGCTTCATCGCCATGCCCGGCGGCTACGGCACGCTGGAGGAATACTGCGAAGTGCTCACCTGGACGCAACTCGGCTTTCACCGCAAGCCCTGCGGCCTGCTCAATGTCGCGGGCTTCTACGATCCGCTGCTGGCGTTTTTCGACCGCGCCACCGAGCAGCAATTCGTGCGCGAAGAGCACCGGCCGCTGGTGCTGGCCGAAACCGACCCGGACAAGCTGATCGAGCGCATGAGCGGCTGGGAGCCGCCGCCGGTGCAAAAATGGTTCGAAGCCCGGCCTGCGGGCGGCGGCGACCCGCGCTGAACCATGCCGGCGATCAAGACCAGGCTCGATCCGCGCCGTGTCCGTAAAACGGCACAAGGGGGCACACCCGCTTGGATCCCCCATTCCTGATTCAGGTCCATTGACCCCGCGCAACCGCCGACATGCCAGCCATTAAAACCAGACTCAATCCGCGCTCAGACGAATTTATCGCCAATGCGGCCGCGATGGCCGCACTGGTCGCCGATCTGCGCGACAGGATGGCGAAGGTCGAGCTTGGCGGCGGCGAGCAGGCGCGCGCGCGACACACGGCGCGCGGCAAGCTGCTGCCGCGCGAACGCGTGCGCGTGCTGCTCGATAGAGGCTCGCCCTTTCTTGAGCTGAGCCAGCTCGCCGCGCTGGGCATGTACAACGATGACGCTCCGGGCGCCGGCATCATCACCGGCATCGGTCGTGTCTGCGGCCAGGAATGCGTCATCGTCGCCAACGACGCCACGGTCAAGGGCGGCACCTATTACCCGATGACGGTGAAAAAGCACCTGCGCGCCCAGGACATCGCACGCGAGAACCACCTGCCGTGCATTTACCTCGTCGATTCGGGCGGCGCCTTCCTGCCCGAGCAGGACCAGGTGTTCCCCGACCGCGAGCATTTCGGCCGCATCTTCTACAACCAGGCCAACATGTCGGCCGCGGGCATCGCGCAAATCGCCGTGGTCATGGGCTCTTGCACCGCCGGCGGCGCCTACGTGCCGGCGATGTCGGACGAGTCCGTCATCGTCAAGGAGCAGGGGACGATTTTTCTCGGCGGCCCGCCGCTGGTCAAGGCCGCCACCGGCGAGGTGGTCAGCGCCGAGGAACTGGGCGGCGCCGAGGTGCACACCCGCGTGTCGGGCGTGTCGGATCATCTGGCGCAGGATGACACCCACGCCCTCGCCATCGCCCGGCGCATTGTCGGCCACCTCAACCGCAAAAAGGCGGTCAGCCTCGCGCTGCGCACGCCGCAGGAACCCTTGTACCCGGTGACCGAAGTGGGCGGCGTGATTCCGGCCGACACGCGCAAACCCTATGACATACGCGAAGTCATCGCGCGCGTCGTTGACGCTTCCGAACTGGACGAATTCAAACAAAACTACGGCACGACGCTCATTACCGGCTTTGCCCATATCCACGGTTATCCGGTCGGTATCGTCGCCAACAACGGCATCCTGTTTTCCGAGTCGGCCCTCAAGGGCGCACATTTCATCGAATTGTGCGCGCAGCGCGGCATACCGCTGGTTTTTTTGCAGAACATCACCGGCTTCATGGTCGGCAAGAAATACGAAGCCGAAGGCATCGCCAGCGACGGTGCCAAGATGGTCACCGCCGTGGCCTGCGCCCGGGTGCCCAAATTCACCGTCATCATCGGCGGCTCGTTCGGCGCCGGCAATTACGGCATGTGCGGCCGCGCTTTCAATCCGCGTTTTTTGTGGATGTGGCCCAACGCGCGCATCTCGGTAATGGGTGGCGAGCAGGCGGCGAGCGTACTCGCCACGGTGCGGCGCGACGGCATCGAAGCCAAAGGCGGCCAATGGCCGGCGGCGGAAGAAGCCGCCTTCAGACAGCCCATACTCGACCAGTACGAAACCCAGGGCCATCCCTACTACGCCAGCGCCCGACTGTGGGACGACGGCATCATCGCGCCCGAGGACACGCGGCGCGTATTGGGCCTCGCACTATCGGCCGCGCTCAACGCCCCGCCCGAACCGACGAAGTTCGGCGTGTTCCGGATGTAGGCGCGACCGATGAGC
>CAYLPI010000030.1:0-7898 GCA_964385505.1 uncultured Bordetella sp. | reverse complement strand
ACCGATGAGCGAACCGATGAGCGAACACAAGGCAGTCGTCGAATGGCAGCGTAGCGGCGCGTTCGAGCGCACGCTGTACAGCCGCGTGCACACCATGCGCTTTGACAGCGGGATCCGGATCGCGGGCAATGCCGCGCCGGGCAACATCCCCGCCACCGTGCCGGCCGCCCCGGGCGTCGATCCGGAGCAGGCCTTCGTTGCCGCGTTGTCGGCCTGCCACATGCTGTGGTTCCTCGACCGCGCCTGCAAGGCCGGCCATACCGTCGATCGTTATACGGACAACGCTTCAGGCCGCCTGGAACGCAACGCCGCCGGGAAAATGGCCATCACCCTGGTCACGCTGCGCCCCGCGGTGGAATTCGGCACGGCGGCGCCCTCGGCGGTGCAACTGCGTGCGCTGCACGACGACGCCCATGAACACTGCTTTATCGCCAATTCCGTTTCCTCACAAATTGACATCGAACCCCAATGAGCAAAGCCGCCAAACCCAAGCACCTGCTGATCCAGAACAACCACGGCGTGGGCATCGTCTGGCTCAACCGGCCCGACCTGCGCAATGCCTTCAATGACGACATGATTGCCGAACTGACGGCGGCGCTCAAAGCGCTCGAAGCCGATGGCGGCGTGCGTGCCGTGGTGCTCGCCGGTGCCGGCACTGCATTTTGCGCCGGCGCCGATCTCAACTGGATGAAACGCATGTCCGGCTACAGCTTCGCGCAAAACCACGCCGACGCGATGGGCATGGCGGGCATGCTCAACACGCTGTACACCCTGAAAAAGCCGACCATCGCGCGCGTACACGGCGCCGCGTTCGCCGGCGGCGTCGGCCTCATCGCCGCCTGCGACATCGCGGTGGCGGCCTATGAGGCCGAGTTCTGCCTGTCCGAGGTGAAGCTGGGCCTGATTCCGGCCACCATCAGCCCCTACGTCATCCGCGCCATGGGCGAGCGCGCGGCGCGGCGCTATTTTCTTTCCGCCGAGCGCTTCACCGCCGCCGAGGCCTATCGCACCGGCCTCGTCAGCGACATCGCGCCGGCGGCGGAACTCGACGACCGCATTGACGACTTGCTCGAGCATTTGCTGCAAGCCGGACCCAACGCGCAAGCCCTGTCCAAGGATTTGATACGTGCCGTCGCCGGAGAGGTCATCAGCGCCGACCTGATCAGCGACACCGCCAGTCGCATCGCCACCGCGCGCGCATCCGGCGAAGGTCGGGAGGGCGTGTCCGCATTTCTCGAAAAGCGCAAAGCGGCCTGGACCAGTCTGCCCGCGCCGGCGGCGAAAAAAGCCGCCGCCAAGCCGGCCAAGAAAACCAAGGCAAAGTCAAAAGCATGAACCACGGAGCACACAGAGCGCACGGAGAAAATACAACACAAGCTGGAAAGCCAGGCCTGGCGCGCCTTTCCAGCAGGTCATCACCATGCAATTTGGCTTCGCTTTGCGCTCTCCGTGTTCTCTGGATACTCCGTGGTGCAAGCCTTTCGCCCTTATCTGCAGCAAGATGTTCAGCAAAATACTGATCGCCAACCGCGGCGAAATCGCCTGCCGCGTGCTGCGCAGTGCGCGACGCATGGGCGTGGCGACGGTGGCGGTGTACTCGGACGCCGACACGCATGCGCGCCACGTGCTGCTGGCCGACGAGGCGCGGCGTATTGGCGGCGCCGAGGCAAGCGACAGCTATCTTCGCGGCGAACGCGTCATCGCGGCGGCGCTCGAGACCGGTGCACAGGCCATTCATCCGGGCTATGGTTTTTTGTCCGAGAACGCGAATTTCGCCGCAGCCTGTGGCGCTGCCGGCCTCGTCTTCATCGGCCCGCCGGCCGCCGCCATCCGCGCCATGGGCTCGAAGAGCGCGGCCAAAACACTGATGCAGCAAGCGGGCGTGCCGCTGGTGCCCGGCTACCACGGCGACAATCAGGATGCGGTCTCGCTGCAACGAGAGGCCGACGCCATCGGCTACCCGGTGCTGATCAAGGCCTCCGCCGGCGGCGGCGGCAAGGGCATGCGCATCGTCACGGCGGCCACCGACTTCGCCGCGGCACTCGCCTCCTGCCGGCGCGAAGCGAAGGCTGCGTTCGGCGATGACAAGGTCCTGCTCGAAAAATACCTGCAGGCGCCGCGCCACATCGAGATTCAGGTGTTCGCCGACAGCCACGGCCATGTCATCCATTTGTTCGAGCGCGACTGCTCGGTACAGCGGCGCCACCAGAAAGTGCTGGAAGAAGCGCCCGCACCCGGCATGACGGCGGCGCGGCGCAAGGCCATGGGCGATGCCGCGGTCGCCGCCGCAAAAGCGGTGGACTATGTCGGCGCGGGGACTGTCGAGTTCATCGTCCCCGGCGACAGCGCAGCGGACGGCGTCTTTTATTTCATGGAAATGAACACGCGCCTGCAGGTCGAGCACCCGGTGACCGAAATGATCACCGGCCTTGACCTGGTCGAATGGCAGTTGCGCGTCGCCGCGGGCGAGGCCCTGCCGCTGGCACAGAAGCAGGTCGGCATGCGCGGACATGCGCTCGAGGCGCGCATTTACGCCGAGGATGCCGACCGCGGCTTTTTGCCGGCCACCGGACGCATCACCCATCTTGCCGTGCCGGCCGAGTCAGGGCACGTGCGCATCGACACCGGCATCGCCGCCGGCGACAGCATCACGCCCTGGTACGACCCGATGATCGCCAAGCTCATCGTCTGGGACAGCGACCGGCCCGCCGCACTCGCGCGCATGCGCCGCGCGCTCGCCGCCTGCGAGATTGCCGGCATCACCACCAACACCGCCTTCCTGACGCGACTCGTGGGCTGCAAGGCGTTTGCATCGGCCGGGCTCGATACCGGCCTCATCGAACGCAGTCACGGCGAATTGTTCCCGCCGCCGCAAGCCATCAGCGAGCTCGTGCTGGCGCTGGCCAGCCTGGCCGAACTGCTGCAGCAGCAGGCGTGCGCAGCCGCATCGGCTTCGTCTGTGGCGGACCCGGCATCGCCGTGGGCGATGGCCGACGGCTGGCGTCTGAACCGGCACAGTCAGCAGATCCTGTGCTTTCGCCGCCATGCCGATCAAGATGAATCAGATGTGCAAACAAGCGTGGTCGTGCATTACCGTGCCGATGGCTGGGAACTCGAACTGGGCGGCCGCCGTCGCAGGCTGCATGGCGCGCGACTCGCCGACGGCCGGCTCGCCATTCGTCTCGACGATGTCGCCGTGACTGCGACGGTGATCCGGCAGGGCGCCGATTTCGACGTGTTCCAGGGCGGTGAACGGCACAGCCTGAAACTGCACGACCCACTCGCCCGCGGCGCCGACACCGAAGAGAACGGCGGCAGCCTCGCCGCGCCGATGCCGGGCAAGGTGATCGCGGTATTGGTGCAGCCGGGCGCGAGCGTGGCGCGCGGCGCGCCGCTGCTGATTCTGGAAGCCATGAAAATGGAGCACACCATCTGCGCGCCGGCAGCGGGCGTCGTCACGGCGGTGCATTTCCGGCAAGGGGAGCAGGTCAGCGAGGGCAGCGAGCTGATCTCGATTGACGCCACCCGCCCCGGCGGCGGTGCAGCATGAAGCTGCCACGGCGCGTGCGCATGGTCGAGGTCGGTCCGCGCGACGGCCTGCAAAACGAGGCGAGGGCCGTACCGACGGCAATCAAGGTGGCGCTGATAGAGCAACTGGCCGACGCCGGCATGCCGGCGGTCGAAGCCACTGCCTTTGTCTCGCCCAAATGGGTGCCGCAAATGGCCGACCATGCGGCGGTGATGGCGGCGATACGCAAACAACCCGGAGTCAGCTATCCGGTGCTGGTGCCCAATATGCAGGGACTCGAGGCGGCGCTGGCCGCCGGCGCGACCGAAGTGGCGGTGTTCGGCGCCGCATCCGAGAGCTTCAGCAAGAAGAACATCAATTGTTCCATCGCCGGGAGCCTGGCGCGCTTTGCGCCCGTGGTCGCCACCGCCAACCAGCAGGGCGTGCGGGTGCGCGGCTATATCTCCTGCGTCATCGACTGCCCTTACGAGGGCGCCATAGCGCCGCAGGCGGTGGCCGCCGTGGCCGCGGCCCTGCGCGACATGGGTTGTTACGAAATCTCGCTCGGCGACACCATAGGCACGGCCACCCCGGCGCGGATGCAGGCCATGATCGCCGCAGTGAACGCGGGCGTACCCATGACCGAACTGGCGGTGCACTGCCACGACACCTACGGCCAGGCCCTCGCCAATATTCTGGCCGCGCTGCAATTGGGTATTGCGACCGTTGACAGCGCGGTTGCCGGCCTCGGCGGCTGCCCCTACGCCAAAGGCGCGAGCGGCAATGTCGCCAGTGAGGACGTGGTCTATATGCTGCAGGGCCTTGACATCGAAACCGGTGTCGATCTGCAGCGGCTGTTTCGCGCCGGACAAATGATCTGCCGCGAACTGGGGCGCGAGCCGGCGTCAAAAGTCGCGCGCGCCCTCGCCGCGAAAGAGGCCTGAAGCCCGTGCGTGCCGCGCAGAACGCACGACCGGCGCTGGTATAGTCCGCGCATGCGCCCGCCCGCCGCAGCACTCAACGCCGTCCAGGCGCTGCAACTGGCGGAAGAAAAACTGCGCGCCGACGAGCACGACCTGGCCCGCCGGCTGTGCGAGGGCGTGTTGCGGGTCGAGGCCGGTAATGCCCGCGCCCACTACCTGCTCGGGGTCATCGCCTTTGAAGAGGACCGGCCTGATGCTGCGGTGGCCGCACTCGAGCGCGCCATCGCCGCCGCGCCGGGAAAGCCAGAGTATTACGACTACCTGCAGTCGGTCCACGGCGCGAGCGGCGACGCCGATGCCGCAAGCGCGGTGGCGGCGCGCGCCGACAAGGCGCGCGACTTTACCCGCCGCTTCGGCGCGCTGCCCGAAGGCATTCAAAATTACCAGCGCATCGTCGAGTCGCTGCGCGCATCGCCCTACATCGACTATCCGCACGAGGTCGCGATCGAGACCATGGCGGTGTGCAACGCCGCCTGCGTCTTTTGCCCCTACCCGGACATTGCGCGCAAGGGTGACAAGATGCCCGACGACATGGTCGCCAAGATCCTGCGCGACCTGCGCGACATCCCGGCCGGCCTGCCCTTTATCATCAGCCCGTTCAAGGTCAACGACCCTCTGCTCGACGTGCGCATCTTCGACATCATGGAAGAGTGCAACGCCACGCTGCCCAACGCCTCGCTGCGCCTGTTTACCAACGGCTCGCCGCTGAACGCAAAGCACATCGCCCGCATCAACCGCATCAGCCGGCTCGAACACCTGTGGATTTCCCTCAACCACCACGACCCCGTGCAATATGAACAGATCATGAAACTGCCGATGAAGCGGACGATGCAAAACCTTGACCTGCTGCACCGGCACAAGGCCGCGGGCGGGTTCGCGCCGCCGGTGCTGGTGTCGCGCGTCGGCGACGGCTCGGCCGATGACGATGCCTTTGCGCGTTTTGTCGCCGAACGCTTCCCGCTGTTCCAGGTGGCGATGGTGGCGCGCTCCGAATGGCTGGGCCAGGTCGAGGGTTTGCTCGCCGCCGGCAAACTGCATCCCGTGGGCTGCGGACGCTGGTTCGAATTGTCGATCACCGCCACCGGCCAGGTGGCGTTTTGCTGCATGGACGGCAAGGCCGAATATCCGATCGGCAACGCCGCCGACACCCATGTGCTCGACATCTACAACAACCCGACCTACCGCATGTACCGCGAACGCTTCGGCTCACGCACCGAGGGCGCACCCTGCAATGCCTGCACTAATTTCTAGACCGGACTGAGCATGGCCGCCACCGAAATCCTCAAAGCCGGCGACGTACCCTCGCCGTGCATCAACTTCTGCCGCCTCGATCGCAGCAACACGCTGTGCCTGGGCTGTTTTCGCAATCTCGACGAAATCGTCGACTGGTCGGCCTACACGCCGGCGCAAAAGCAGGCGGTGCTCGACGCACTGGCGGCACGCCGGAACAGCGCATGAGGCTGCCGGCCGCCATCCGCGTGTTCGAGCGCGGCTGGCTGTCGTGCAACAACATCCTGCTGACCGGTGCCAACGACGCCGGCGCCAGCGCGGTACTGGTCGATTCGAGCTATATCGCGCACGCCGCGCAGACCGTGGCGCTGCTGCGCCACGCCCTCGCCGGCGCCCCGCTCGACTGGCTGGTCAACACCCATTGCCACTCTGATCACATGGGCGGCAATGCCCCGGTGCAACGCGCGTTTGGCTGCCGCACCAGCCTGCCTGCGGGCGAGGCGGCGCTGATAGAGCGCTGGGACGACAGGGAAATGCTGCTCACTTACGCCGATCAGCGCGCCGAGCGCTTTGCCTATGACGACTGCTTTGCCGACGGCGACCGCCTCGGCATGGGCGGCCTCGCCTGGGAGGTCATCGCCGCGCCGGGTCACGATCCGCACGCGGTGATGTTCTGGTGCGAAGCGGAGCGCATCCTCATCTCCGGCGACGCATTGTGGCAAAACGGCTTTGGTGTGATTTTCCCGCGACTGCTCGGCGATGCGGCCGGGCGGGACGCGGCTTACGCGCAGACGCGCGCCACGCTGGAGCGGATTGCCGCACTGCCGGTGCACACGGTGATTCCGGGCCACGGCGCCGCCTTTGACGATGTACCTGCGGCACTGGCGCGCGCCTTCAAACGCCTCGAGAGCTTTGAACAGGACGACACGCGGCTGGCGCGCCACGCCCTCAAGGTTATCCTGATTTTTTCGCTGCTGGAACGGCGGCGCATTGCGCTCGCAGACCTGCCGGGCTACCTCGCCGGCGTCGGCCTGCTCACCGATATCAACGCGCGCTTTTTGCAACTCGCGCCGCAAGCGCTCGCCGACTGGCTGGTGACCGACCTCGAGCGCGCCGGCGCGCTAAAGCGCGAAGACGGCGCCATCGTGCCGCTGGTCGGCGCCTGACCGCGGCACACCGGCTGGAAAGGGCCGCTGGTCGGCCCTTTCCAGCCGGTGCCCCGATTCAATTCAGCGTACTGACAGCGTGGTCGGGGTCGCGCCCGGACGCGCCGCACGCCAGTGCTGTACGCGGCCGCGCGCATCGGTGGCGCTGCCGCTGATGCGCGCCCCATTGCTGCTGCCGCTGAAGAACAAGGCGTCATTGCCCATGCCGATTTGAAAAAACACCACGCGGCCCTGCACCAGGCCACGCTCCACCGACTGCGTGCGACCCGCCCGCGATGCGCGTCCGAAGACCTGCTGAAAGCGTTGCATCAAATCGACCTCGATGGCCTCGCCGCCGTCGATGCGCACCTGCCAGCGCCCTTCAAGCCTTGCCGGCACCGTCCACATATAGACCATGCTGGTCTTGCGCACGCCGACGGTTTTTTCCGGCACCTGCACTTCAACGCTCGCCTCCGGCTGCCAGTCGCCCATGTCGGCATCGTGCGACACCACGCGCGTGCCGGGCCGCAGTTTGTCGAGTATGGTCTGGCGCAGCGCCATGTTGAATTCGGGCAAGAGATACAGCGTCAGCACCGTCGCCGGCGCGATATCGGTCTTGAACAAATCCTGTTCGACAAAGCGCACGCGCCCGCCCAGTCCCGCCGCGAGCGCGGCCGCGTTGCTGCGTTTTACGAGGCGTGCATCGATGTCCACGCCGAGGCCGCTCGCGCCGTAGCGCGATGCGGCGGTAAGCAGGATGACACCATCGCCCGATCCGAGGTCAATCAGGTGATCGCCGCCGCGCACGCCGGCGAGCGTGAGCATGGCATCGACCACACCGCGCGGCGAGGGCACATAAGGCGTCTCCTCGCTTGGATGTTGCTGCGCCTGCGCGGCACCGCTCACAGCCAGCAGCAATGCCGCCAGCAGCGGCAACGCCCGTCTGGAAAAACAAGATTGCATCGCCTCGTCACTCCCTGATCAATGGTGCCGCTTTTGTTGCTATTGCTATTGCTGTTGCTGTTGCTGTTG
>CAYLPI010000029.1:0-30800 GCA_964385505.1 uncultured Bordetella sp. | reverse complement strand
CTGGCCGAGGCCGCGGTCGGCAAGATCGCCGGCCGGCTAAAGGTCAGCCTCGAGGAAGCCGCCGAGGCCATACTCAAGATCGCCACCTCCAACATGACCACGGCACTGCTGCCGATGATGACCAAGCGCGGCGTCGATCCGCGCGACTTTGCGCTGATTCCCTTTGGTGGTGCCGGCGCGACGCACGCCTGCCTGCTGGCCGAGGAAATCATCATCCCGCGCATTGTCGTGCCGCCCAATCCGGGCACCATCTGCGCGCTCGGCGCGGCCATCGCCGACGTCAAGAACGATTACATCAAGAGCCTGCGCGGCAATCTCGCCACCACACCGGTCACGGCGATCCGTGCCGGCTTCGCCGAACTCGAGGCTGCGGGCCGCGCCTGGCTGGCGGCGGAGAACCCGGTCATCGACAAGGTCGTGGTGAAACTCTCGGTCGATGCGCGCTACTTCGGCCAGGCCTTTGATATCGAGGTTGATCTGCCCGGCGACCTCAACGCGCTCACCCCCGAAGCTATCGCCGACTGCTTTCACGACTGCTACGAGCAGCTTTACCGCAACAGCGACCGCAAGGCGCGCATCGACCTTGTCAACCTGCGCGTGCGCATCGCCGGCAAGACAAGAGAACTGTCGCTCAAACGCCTGGCGGGGGGAGATGGCAAGCCGGTCGCAAAAGGCAGCCGCAAAATCTGGTACGGTGGCGCGCATCATGACGCCAGGCTCTACGCCCGCGCGCAATTAGGCGCCGGCGACCGTATCGAGGGGCCCGCCGTTGTCGAGCAGATCGACACCACCACCGTCGTCGCGCCCGGTTTCGTTGCCGAGACCGATGCGTTTGGTGTTTTGACCCTGAGCAGGAAACAAGCGGAAAAGGACAGGCAATGAAAACCAATCCGATCGTGCTTGAAATGCTGATGCAGCGCTTTCGCTCGGTGGCCGAGGAGATGGGCTATTCGGTGCAACGCACCGGCTACACCGCCTTCGTCAACGAGACCGCCGATCTGGGGGTTGCGCTCGTAACGCCCAAGGGCGAAATCTTCGGCTATCCCAAGGGCATCGGCATCACCACCTTCATCAACCTCGACATGTCCGACGCCTTCAAGGCCTTCGAGCACTACGACGAGGGCGACATCGTCATCACCAACGATCCCTACAGTTCGGGCGCGATGTCCTCGCACCTGCCTGATGTCAACGTCTTTCGCCCGGTGTTCCACCAGGGCAGGCTGGTGTGCTTCACCTTTGCCTACGTCCACTCCACCGATGTCGGCGGCAATGTCGCCGGGAGCCTGACCCCGTCCAATTACGAGGTGTTCCAGGAAGGCATACGCATTCCGCCGATCAAGCTGTACAAAAAAGATGAACTCAACGAGGACATCTTTCGCCTGATCATGAACAATGTGCGCGTGCCGGCCGACAACTGGGGCGATTTGCGCGCCATGGTCACGGCGCTGCGCGTGGGCGAACGCCGCGTGCTGGAACTCATAGAGCGCTATGGCCTCGATGATTTTCTCTCGGCCATGGGCGACTGCCTCGACTACAGCGAGGCGCGCGCACGCGCGTTGATCGCGAAAATCCCCGACGGCACCTACCGCTTTCACGATTACCTCGACGATGATGTCGCCAGCGAAATCCCGGTGCGTCTGGCCGTGGCGGTGACCATCAAGGACGATGCCATCCACATGGACTTCACCGGCACCGACCCGCAGCTGAAGTCGGCGTTCAACCTGCACAGCGCCGGCAAGCCGCATCCGTGGCTGATCTACAAGCTGATGTCGGTGTTCATGACCATGGAACCGGACATGCCCTTCAACTCCGGCATGATGCGGCCGGTATCTGTCACCGCGCCCGAGGGCTCGGTGGTCAACTGCGTCTTTCCCGCCGCCATCGGCCTCCGAACGACCATGGGCGTGCGCCTGCAGGACGCCGTCATGGGCGCCCTCGCCCAGGCCCTGCCCGACTTCATCCCGGCGGCGGGCTCGGGCACCATCGTGCCGGTCGTCTTTGCCGAACCGAGCGCCAGCGGCCGCGGCGTCGAGGTCAATGTGCTCGAACCCCTGTCCGGCGGCACCGGCGGCTGCTCGCAGGCCGACGGTCTGCACGCACGCGACGTGGTTGATATCGCCAATATGCGCAACAACCCGCTGGAAGCGGTGGAGAGCAAATCCTCGGCGCGGGTGCACCAATACGGCCTGCGTCCGGATTCAGGTGGCCCCGGCAAGTTCAGGGGCGGTTGCGGTGTGGTGTTCGAGTTCGAGGTGCTGGCCCCGGACTGCGTCATCATTGCCCGCGGCATGGAGCGGCTGCGCTTCCAGCCGTGGGGCCTGCTGGGTGGTTCGGGTGGTGCCAACGGCCGCATCGAGGTCAGGCGCAACGGCGCAGACAAATTTGAAGTCGTGTCCAAGGCCGATGCCATTCGCGCCAGCATCGGCGACGTGATCCGCCTGTCCACGGCCGGTGGTGGCGGCTACGGCGAGGCCTTCGCGCGCGACCCTGAGCGCGTGCTCGACGATGTGCTTGATGGCTTTGTCAGCATTGCCGGCGCCGGGCGCGACTACGGCGTCATCATCAAGAATGGCAGGCTCGATACGGCCGCCACCACCACGGCACGCCAGGGTCACAAGCCGCTCGCCCGTGCCGGCCTGCATACGCTGGGCAGCGCGCGGGAAACCTATGAACAGGTCTGGACTCCGACCGTGTCCAAGGCCCTTATCGACATCCTGTTCGCACTGCCGCAACCGATGCGCTATGAGGTGCGCGGCCGGCTGTGGCGCGCAATGGAAAAACGTCGCGCGGAAAAGCAATCGACTGATATTGCTGCGCTCAATGCATTGTGGGCCGAACTCAGAAAGCACATGGAAAAAAGCCTGATGCGCATGGACGCACCCAGGCCGATGCAGAAAGCGGCTGCATGAGCGCCATCAACTACGGCACCCGCGCCAAGCTGGGCATGCTGCTGCCCTCGGGCAACCAGGCGGCCGAGCCGCAGTTCCACGCCATGCTGCCCGCCGGCGTGTCGCTGCACACCACCCGTCTCAAACTCACCGGCAGTTCGGAAAAAGACCTGCTGGCGATGACCGAGCGCGTCGAGGAGGCGGCCGAGCTCGCCGCCGACAGCGGCGCCGATCTGGTGGTGTTTCACTGCACCGCGGTTTCGACTTTCAGTGTCGAGCTCGAGCAATCGATCAAGGCACGCGTCGCCAAGGCGAGCGGCAAGCCCGTAACCGCCACCTCCGAAGCCATCGTCGCCGCGCTAAAAGAGCTCGGCGCGAAAAAAATCGTCATGCTGTCGCCGTATATCGAAGCCATCAACAAGCGCGAGGCGGTGTACTTCGAAGCCGCCGGCTTCGACATTCTTGACTGGGCCGGGCTCGACTGCCCGGACGCCTGCGCCATGATGGCGGTGACGCCGGAAAAATGGCGCGCGTTCACGCTCGCCCACCGCCACGCCGACGCCGACGCCTACCTCATCAGTTGCACCACGGTGCGCTCGGCCGATGTCGCCGAGGAACTCGAAGCCGCACTCGGTCGCCCGGTGGTCACCAGCAACACTGCCGCAGTCTGGCATTGCCTGAGGACCATGGGAATCGCCGATCGCGTGGAAGGCTTCGGACAGTTGTTGCGCGAACACTGAACCGCTGCCGATGAACCCGCTACGCCGACTGCTGGACCAATCTTCCAGGCTGCTGGTGACTTTGGGGGCGATCCTGGTCGGGCTGATGGCCCTGCACGTGGTGCTCGACGTGGCCGGACGCTACCTTTTCAACTTCCCGCTGCCCGGTACGGTTGAGGTCGTATCGCATTACTACATGGTGGCCGTCATTTTCGGACCGCTCGCCTTGGTGCAATCAACGCGGGGCCATTTTGCCGCCGACATCTTCACCCGGTTGCTGCCGACGCGGCTGCGTCGCCTGCTCGGCATACTCTGCACCTTCGTCACCGCCATATTGCTGTGCTTTCTCACCTGGCGCACCGGTGCCTACGCCCTCGAGTTCACCCAGGCGCGGGAGAGCGTGCAGACCGCCTATTTCACCATTCCGACCTGGCCGCCACGCTGGTTTGTGCCGCTGGGCCTTGGCCTGATGGCGCTCCATTGCCTGATGCAAACCGTCCGCGGCCTGCTCGACCCGATGTTGGACGAGGCAGCGCCATGAGCGCACTTGCCGCGGGCTTTAGCGGCCTCGGCGCGATACTGGTGCTGGTGGCCCTTGGCATGCCCGTCGGCGCGGTGCTGGCATTGGTGGCAGTGGTTGGCTTGTGGTACGTCGCCGGCGCCGGCGTCGTCAAGTCGCTCGCCGGGTCACTGCCCTACGAGTTCGCGGCAAACTGGGAATTGTCGGCAGTGCCGATGTTTTTGCTGATGGGCGCCCTAGCCTACCGTGCCGGACTGACCGACCCGCTGTTTGAAGCCATGCGCATGTGGCTGCGGCGCCTGCCCGGCGGACTGGCGGTCGCCACCAATTTTGCCTGTGCCGTGTTCGCCGCGGCGTGCGGCTCATCGGTCGCCACCACGGTGGCCATGGGCCGCATTGCGATACCCGAAATGCTCAAGGCCGGTTACAACCCCGGACTCGCCGCCGCCGTCTGCGCCTGCGCCGGCACGCTCGGGTCGATGATTCCGCCATCGGTGATGATGATCATCTACTGCGCCTTCACCGGCCAGTCGGTCGCGGCCTTGTTCATGGCCGGTGTACTGCCCGGGCTTTTGACCGCGGCGATCTATGCCGTCATGATCGTCACCCGCGTCAAGCTCAATCCCGCGCTCGCGCCTGCCGGCACGCAGACCTACAGTTGGGCGGAAAAGCTCACCGCCACGCGCAAAGCCTGGCCGCTGCCAATACTGGTGGTGCTGGTGATAGGCGGCATTTACGGCGGCGTGGTGACACCCACCGAGGCCGGCGCTTACGGCGCGTTCTGCGCCTTCCTGCTGGCGCTGTGGACGGGCAGCATGAATCGCCAGGTGTTGTGGGAGAGCTTCACCGAGGCCTTGCACGGCACGGCGACCATTTTTTTCGTCGCACTGGGCGCGATTTTGCTGACGCGCTTCATGGCCCTGTCCGGCGTGCCTGATTTTGTCGCCGACCTGATTTCGCAAAACGCCGTCGGCCCGCTGGCGCTGATCCTGGGCGCAGCCGTGCTGTACCTCATCCTGGGTTGCTTTCTCGAGCCCATTTCGATCATGCTGCTTACCCTGCCCATTCTTGTGCCGGCACTGGGCAAACTGGGCGTCGATCTGATCTGGTTCGGCATTCTGGTTGTCAAGCTGCTTGAAATCGGGCTGATCACCCCTCCCGTGGGTCTGAATGTCTTTGCGGCAAAAACGCTGGTTGATGACACCGTGCCGATTGAGCGCATTTTTGCCGGCGTGAGCTGGTTTCTGGTCTGCGAAATCATCGTTCTCGCGCTGCTCGTCGCCTACCCGGATATCTCGCTGTATTTGCCCAGAGCCATGGGCTTGATGAAGTAGCTGTCTTTTCAAACGTTCCAAGGAGGAGCACATGAAATCCAAGAAAATTCTGGCCACCATAATCGGCGCGCTGAGCATCGCCAGCGCAGGCAACGCCGTCGCCAGGGAAATTAAGTTCAACATGTTTCAGCCGCCGCGCACACTCGAAGCGCGCATCTACGACGATTTTTTTGCCGAACTGAGCAAGGCAACCAATGGCAGCCTCACCACCAAGGTGTTCGCAGGCGGCCAGTTGCTCAACGGCCCGGGCACGCTCAAGGGCATCAAGGACGGCGTTGTGGACGGCGGCTTTGTCGTCCCCAGTCTCAACCTGGGTGAGCTCAAGCACGTCGCCATGGTGCCCGACATGCTGCCCTGGGTGACCAACTCACACGCCGCGGCGGCGGCGGCGCTGGAGACCATCCTGCTGCAATGCGAGGAGTGCAAACAGGACCAGAAGAACCTGAACGTGGTGTTTCTCGGCGGACATGGCCCGACATCCTGGAACCTGATGTGCGCCAAACCGGTGGCCAACCTCGCCGACTTCAAGGGGCGCAAGGTGCGCGTGACCGGTTCTTCGGCGACGCGCATGATCCGCGCACTGGGCGGGGTCGCCGTGCTGATGCCGCCGCCTGAAATCGGGTCGGCACTCGCTGGTGGCCAGATCGACTGCGCCGTCGGGCCCAATGCCTGGCTCGCCGACTATTCGCTGTGGGACTCGGTCAAGCAGGTCATCGATATCGATCTTGGCGTGTACCATGGGCTCGGCCTGTTCGTAACCAACCGCAACACCCTCACCAGTTTCACCCCGCAAGAGCGCGGCGCCTATGTCGGCCTGATGGCCAAGTACGGTGTGCTGGCAACCGACCGCTATGTTGAACAGCAGCGCGAAGTACGCGAAACAGCGGCCAAGCGCGGCATTCAGTTCTTCAAGCCAGGCAAGGACTTCAACGACGCCCTGGCGAAGTTCCGTGCCGAGGATCTGCCCCGCCTGGTCGAGGACTTCAAGGCGCGCGGCGTTGCCAACCCGGAGCGCATCATGAAGCAGCACCTTGCCACGATCGACAAGTGGACCAAAATCGTCGAAAAGACCGGCACCGACCGCGCGGCCCTTATCAAGGCGATCAACGACGATATTTACAACAAACTGAGCTTCTAGAGCGCCCGGGCTCCGGGGATCGGATGATGGTCGTTCGCTCAACCGTGCTTGATTGCGCCATCAATCTTTCCCCGGCGGGGTGCTGTGCATATACTTGTGGTCCCAAACTTGCAAGCAGCCTGCAACAGCCGGCACCGCCTTTCCGGTGTCGGCGCCAAAACACGCCGGTTCCGTTTTTCCAGTCTCAGTCCCAGTCCCAGAGCCAAGGTCATGAGCAGCCCAGACAAGCTTGAAATCGGTACCGTCTCCCGCACTTTTTTTGTCGTCCCCATCTGGGCCGCCATCGAACACGGCTTTTTTCGCGAGCAAGGCCTGGAAGTCAAGCTGGGCATTTTCGGCAATGCCTCGCAGGTCGAGCCGCTGGTGTCGGGGAGCATGCACATCGCGCTCGCCTCGCCCGAGGTGATACTGCAAAATACCGCGCAGGGCGGACCCTTGCGCTTTATTGCCGGCAATGCGCGCAAGCTGTCGCACTTTCTTATTGCCCAGCCAAAGTTCAAGCGCGTAGAGGATTTGCGCGGCGCGACCATAGGCATCCTCAACATGCTGGAGGGCACGTTTTTCCAGCTAAAGGACATCATGGCCAGACACGGCCTGCATTACCCCGAGGACTACAAGGTCAAGGACACCGGCGGCGTGCCGCCGCGGCACAAGGCGCTGCTCGAGGGCAGCATAGACGCCGGCTTGCAGTCCATTCCCTGGTCCTACCTTGAAGAGGATGCCGGTTTTTCCAACCTCGCCGACGCCTCTGACTATGTGCCCGAATGGCAGTTCACCACCTTCAACGCCAGTCGTGACTGGGCGGCAAAAAACCCCGATGTGGTGGTGCGCTTTTTGCGCGCCATGTTGAAGAGCACCGCCTGGATGCTGCAAAACCGCGCCGGCAGCGCGGCGCTGGTGGCGCGCGAAATGGACATGGCACTCTCGCATGCCGAACGCGGCTGGGACTATTACACCGGTCGCGGCGTACTGGCACCCGATCTTGCGCTGAGCAGCGCCGGCCTCACCCAGGTGATTGCCGCCCAGGTCAAGGCCGGCCTGCTCGGTGCGCAGGCGGCGGACAATATTCAGGCTTACATCGAACCCGCCTATCTCGAGGAGGCGAGGAGAACCAGTACTTGAGCGCAACGCGCCAACACCCGCACAGCTGAATCATCGTCATCATCACCAACGCAACCATAGTGGAGCCATCATGAACGCAAAAGACCAGACCCCGTCAGCCATCCTGCACGACACCCCGGTACCGGGCCCCGAACAGACCGACATCTGGGGCAGCGACGCCATCGCCGCCATGCTGGGCGAACTGGACATTCCCTACCTCGCGCTCAATCCGGGGGCGAGCTATCGTGGCCTGCACGACAGCATCGTCAACTACATCGGCAACAAGAATCCGCAAATGTTGCTGTGCCTGCACGAAGAATCGGCGGTGTCCATCGCCCAGGGCTATGCCAAGGCCTCGGACAAGATGATGGGCTGCGTGCTGCATTCCAACGTCGGCCTGATGCACGCCTCGATGTCGGTGTTCAACGCCTGGTGCGACCGCATACCGATACTGCTCCTGGGCGCCACCGGCCCCTGGGACGCCAACAAGCGCCGCCCCTGGATCGACTGGATCCACACCGTGTCCGACCAGGGCGCGATCATCCGTGACTACACCAAGTGGGACAACCAGCCCGCTTCGGTCCCGGCAACCTTCGAAGCGCTGCTGCGCGCCGTGCAGATCGCCGGCACCGCGCCCAAGGGCCCGACCTACGTCAACCTCGACGCCGCCATCCAGGAATCGAAGATCGGCCCGCTGCCAAAGCTGCCCGACGCCAGGCGCTTTCGCGCGCCGGCGCCGGTGCTGCCCGCGCCCGAGTTGCTGGAACAGGCGGCGGCACTGCTGGCCGCTGCGAAAAATCCGGTCATCCTGATGGGCCGCGCCACACGCAGCGAAACGGGCTGGAAGCAGCGCGTCGCGCTGGCCGAAAAGCTGCAGGCCAAGGTGCTGACCGACCTCAAAATGCCGGCGGCCTTTCCGACCGACCATCCGCTGCACCCGGTGGCACCCGGCGTGTTTTTCTCGCCCGCCGCGTGCACGCTGTTGCGCGACGCCGATGTGGTGCTGGCGCTGGACTGGTACGACGTCGCCGGCGCATTGAAGCAGGCCTATGGCGCCGACCCGATCACGGCCAAGGTCATCAATGTCTCGCCCGACCAGTTGGTACATCGCGGCTGGAGCATGGACTACCAGGGCCTGCCGCCGGTTGATGTGTACATGCTGTGCGAAACCGACACGGTGGTGCCGCTGCTCACCGACAAGGTCAAGGCGCGCGCTGCGGCAACGCCCCAGGCACGCGCCGTGTTGCCGCCCCTTGATACCAGCGTTGTGTCTATCCGCGGCCTGGCCGAAGCCCTCAATGCCGCCACCTCGGGCATGGACGTCTGCTTCACCCACCTGCCGCTGGGCTGGAACGGCGAATACCGCCACTTCAAACACCCGATGGATTACATCGGCCTCAACGGCGGCGGCGGCATCGGTGCCGGTCCCGGCATTACCGTGGGCGCCGCGCTGGCGCTCAAGGGCAGCGGCCGCGTGGCCATCGGCGTGCTCGGCGACGGCGACTTCCTGATGGGCGTGACGGCGCTGTGGACCGCCGCGCACTACAAAGTGCCGGTGCTGATCATCGTCGCCAACAACCGTTCGTACTTCAACGACGAAGTGCACCAGGAGCGCGTCGCCAAGGAACGCTCGCGGCCGGTCGAGAACAAGTGGATCGGCCAGAAGATCGGCGACCCGGATATCGACCTCGCCATGATGGCGCGTGCCCAGGGCGCCGAAGGCATAGGCCCGATCACCAAGGCCGCCGATGTCGCCGGCGCCATCAAGCAGGGCCTCGCCGCCGTCAGGGCCGGCAGGGTCTGCGTCATCGACGTGCGCGTGCTGCCCGGTTACGACACCAATATGAGCGGGTCGCAGGCCAGCCAGAAACGTTAAGCCGGCACCGACCATCGCCTGGAACCCCCCCCTTGCAGGGCGCGCTTCGAGCGGCAGGTCGAAGCCGTTAGACGGGCGCCGAGAATTCTCGGCGAATCCCCGCCTAACCGCCCAGTCTGGATTTCCGGGCGATGCCTTTTGCCGCAGGCGGATCATTTGCAACGCAAGCCAAGCAAGCGAAGCAAGATGGTGCGTGACCCGCAGATCGTGAAGGAAAAACTCACCCCCGTCGGCCTCGAGGCCCTGGGCACCACGCCCGAACGCTGTATGGCAATGATGAAGGCCGACCTGGCGAAATACATCAAGGTGGCGAAGGACGCCAATATCAGGCCCGAGTAAAGCCTGTATCGAAAAGGAAAATGGCTGGAAAGCCCCGCCTGGCGGGCATTTCCAGCCATTTGCATGTTACGGACTGATGTCGGCTAGGCCGCCAGCCGCTGCAGACGCGCCTGCCACGCCGGCTCGATTTCCGGGTTCTTGCAATGCAGCGGCAGCTCGCCACGCAGGATGCGCGTGATGTTTTCCTCACCGGCCTTGCCAAAGGACAGGAACACATCCCTGGTGTGGCCGACCATGTGCGGCGTCAGGATGACATTGTCGAGCGTGCGCAGCGGGCTGTCGGCGGGCAGTGGTTCAACGACATAGGTATCTAGCGCAGCGCCGGCGATGCGCTTGTCCCTGAGCGCCTGGTACAGCGCCGCCTCGTCGATGGCTTCGCCGCGCGAGGTATTGACGAGGTAAGCGGTCGGCTTCATCAGCGACAGGGCGCGGGCGTTGATCATGCCGCGCGTCTCGGCGGTGATGCTGACGAAGAGGCCGACGATGTCGCTTGCCTGCAGCACGCCCTCGAGGTCGGTCATGGTGACGCCCGGCGGTGCCTTGTCTTGCGTGACATAGGGGTCATGGGCCAGCAGCTTGACGCCGAAGCCGGCCAGGCGCTCAACCACGCCGCGCGCGATGCGGCCAAGACCAACCAGGCCAACGGTGCGGCCCAGCATCATGCTTGCCCACATGTCGGTGGGGGTGGGCTTGGGCCGTGGCCGTGTGCCGCGCATGACCTCCTGCGCCGCCTGCGGGTTGTACATCAGCATCAGCATCAGCATGACCGTGGCTTCGGACATGCCGAGAAAATTTTCCGGCGTCGCGCCATGGCCGACGATGATGGACAAATCCCTCGCCGCATCGAGATCGACGGTCTCCAGGCCTATGGTCGGATTAACCACGCCGCGCAGGCGCGGCGCGTATTCAAGGATCTCGCGCGTGCAGACGTTGCGACTGGAGAACATCGCCACTTCGGTGCGGCCAAACCACTCTCCCCAGCGCTCTTTCGGGAAGGCGACCTTTTGCCCGGCTATCGACTCCGGTCCGCGTATGACCTGCGCGCCGCGTGCACTGAGGCGGCCGGCGATGTCGTTGAAGACATCGACCAGCATGAAGTCCTGCGGTATGAATACCGTGCGTCCCGCCAGTTCATTACTCATTCAGCCTTGATCCCCGCATCTTTGACGACCTTGCCCCATTTTTCGAGTTCTGCCGTAAAGATGCGACGCGTCTCTTGCGGCGTGGTTGCACTGGGCTCAAATCCCACCTTGGCCAGCCGCTCCCGCACATCGGGCAGGTTGACAATCACGCGCTGCTCTTCAGACAGCTTGTTCAGGATCGCCTCGGGCGTTCCGCCGGGTGCCATCAGGCCGAACCAGAACACCGATTCATATCCGGGTACGGTTTCGGCGACCGTGGGCAGGTCTTTGAGGATGGGATTGCGCTGGCGATCCCCCAGTGCGAGTCCGCGAATCTTGCCCGACTGGATATGCGGCAGCATGGAATTGAGCGCACCGAACAAGACCTGCACCTCCCCCGTCATCAGGGCGGGCAACATGCCGGCAGCGCCTTTGTAGGGCACCTGCACCATCGAGGTTCCGGTCATGCTGAGAAACATCTCCGTGGAGAGGTGATGCGGGGTGCCGATGCCTGGCGTCGCGTAGAGCATCTTGCCCGGGTTCGCCTTGGCGTAGGCAATCAGTTCGGGAACCGATTTGACCGGAATCGAGGTGGCCACGGCGAGACCCATCGGCAGGCTGACGCCGATGCCGATAGGCGCGAGGTCCTTCATCACGTCAAAGGGCAGCGACTTGCTCAGAAAGGGCGCCATGGTCAGGCCGTTCTGCGCCAACAGCAGCGTGTAGCCGTCGGGGGCACTGCGCGCCACGAGTTCGGCGCCGATATTGCCGCCGGCACCGGGCTTGTTTTCGATAATCACCGGCTGGCCGAGACGCTCGCTCAGTTTCTGCCCGACGGTGCGGGCGTACACATCATTGCCGCCACCGGGTGTGAACGGCACGATGATGCGTATCGGCTTGTTGGGGTAAGCCTGCGCAAACACGCCCGCACTGCCACCTAACATGGCAAAGGCGAGCAATCCGGCCAGCAGTTTCGTCTTCATTGTTGACTCCTCCAGTTTGCGGTTCGTGATCGTGAGCACGAACACGTTTTTAAATGCAATACACATCCACCATGGTCGGCAGGTAATCGTTTTGCACGATGGTTTTTTTACGCCCGATCAGCCAGCCTGATGCGCTGTGGCGCAGCGTATGATTGGCGTAGCCGAACAGCACATAGATTTTTTTGGAATTCGGATCAAACACGTGGCTGGTCCAGGACGAGCGCAGGTTCATCTGCTGGCCCGGCGCGCCATCGAGCAACACCACGTTGGAGACCATGTGGGTGGTGCGTCGCAGCGGCACCGACGCCGGCGACTTGCCGGTGCGAATGCGTGCGATACGGTCTTCCAGGCCGGCGCGGCTGGAATAATAAATCTGCGACAGTTGCGACTGGTGGTTATCGGCGAGCCGCTCCTCGGCAACCCAGGTCGGCACCCAGTATTCGCAATCGGTGGCAAACAGCGCCAGCCATTCGTCCCAGCGTTGCTCGTCAAGAAATGCCGCCTCCAGTGCGAGTGTTTCCTGTCCGGCCTCGAGCAAAGCGCGCCGGTCAGCGCGGTTGAGTGCATCAACCATACGCCTTGCTCCCCGAAATTCCCGCCTGCATCAGTCGCGCCCACTCTCTGTACACCGGCTGGAAGGAGGTTTCAGATTGCACCGAAAAGCCGCCCTGCAGGCTCGCCACCGGCGCGAAGCCGAGCGACTTCGCCAGTTCGCTCGGCCCCGGTGCCACCGCGGACGTGCCGCGGCAATGTCCCTGCAGCCAGTCGAGGCTGTCGGCGGCAAAACCGGCCTGGCAGGTTTCATAGGTCACGGTGTCATCGGGTGTGGCAAGGCCGCTGACATTGAAAAAATCCTCGAACTGGCGCAGGCGCCAGGCGCGCTGTGCCGGCGGCTCACCCACCGGCGCCATGCACCAGTAGCGCATTTCGGTGCGGTCCACGGCCAGCGGCCGGAAAGTGCGCACCAGCAGCGAGGTCGAGTCGGCGATCTGCATGTTGGGGAACACCGACATGTTGCGCATTTTCAGCATCCAGTCGGCGCGCTCGGGGCCGACGCGCTGGCGTATCGCGTCTATACCCGGATATATCGGCCGCTTCAGCACCTCGGCCTGATTGAGCCAGATGCAGGTGTGGCCGTTGGCGAACTGAAAATCCCCGCCTTCCTGCGAAAAACGCTTTTGCCAGTCGAACTGCCGCGCCTCCTGGTTGCCCTCGCCCATGGCGCGCTTGGCCATGACATCAAGAAAGCTGGTGTGCGTGGAGGTGAGGTGGTAGGCGTCGGTGCCGTTGTCGAGCTGCAACTTCCAGTTGGCGTCGTAGGCGTACTCGATGCGCCCGGGCACGAACTCCATGCCGTGCTCGCCCTGCTCCATCGCGAGGTCAATAAAAAAGCGCAGCTCGCCAAGAAAGTCGGTGAGCTCGGGTACATCGGCCGACAGGCTGCCGAACAGCAGGCCTTTGTACGCGGACAGGCGTGCAATCGGAATCAGGTCGTGCGAGTCGTCGTCAAAGGCCGCGGTATAGCGGCCTTCCTTCTTGTCCTTGACATCAACGTTGCGGCCGTCCGAGCCGTAGGCCCAGCCATGGTAGGGACAGACATGGAACTTGCGGTTGCCGGCCTCGGTACGCGTCAGCCGCGCCCCCTTGTGGCGGCAGGCGTTGAGAAATGCCCCGACCCTGCCCTTGCCGTCGCGCGCAACCAGCACCGGCACGCGGCCGATGTGCGTGGCGATCCAGTCATGCGGCTTGGGCAACTGCGATTCGTGGCCGAGAAAGGACCAGGTCCGCTCGAAAATATACTTCATTTCGAGTTCAAACAACTGCGGGTCCGAGTACACGTCCTTGTGCACGCGAAAAACGCCGTCCGCGGGACGGTCGTCGATATAGTTCTTGATACTGTTGAGGTCCATGTTTCCCGTCCGCGCCGGTGGCGTCAAAGGCGTGTCGAATTCAGTCGAGCAGGTCGGGCTGCTCGGCCATGATTTTGTCCAGTATCGGTGTCAGGCTGTACCAACCCGCTTTGTGCGAGCCGACCTGGCGCGCCGCGAGCGCGGCGGTTGCGTCATCGATCTCGACCGGGGTGCCGGCGGCCCATGCCATCAACGTCTGCTGAAAGGCGCGCTCCATGCGCAGGAACCAGAACACCGCCTCCTCCACCGTGTGCCCGACCGTGAACGCACCGTGGTTGCGGCAGATCACCGCCTTGTGGGGTCCGAGCGAGCGCGCAATCATGTCACCCTCGGACACATCGGCGGCGACCCCGCCGTAGCCGTCATACAGCGCGTGGTCCTGGTAAAACGAACACGCTTCCTGCGTGATCGGCGGCAGCATTTTGCCCAGCGATGCGAAAGTCGTCGAATGCAGTGAATGCGAATGCGCGGCGGCGATGACATCGGGCCGGGCGCGATGGATGCTGGCATGAATGGCGTAGGCCGCGGCGTTGATGGTGCGCGTGCCTTCGATGATTTTGCCGTCGTGATTGACCAGCACCAGGTCGGAGACGCAGATGCGGCTGAAGTCCACCGCCAGCGGATTGACCCAGAAATGGTCGGTCAGGATGGGGTCGCGCATGGTGATGTGCCCGCCGACGCCGTAATTGAGACCGTAATGGGCAAAAATCCGGTAGGCGGCGGCAAGCCGCCGCTTGCGGTGAAGGCGCTCTTCTTCCGGCGTGGCGAAGACCGGCATTTCCGGCCACTGCAGACCATCTGCAGCAAGCTTGAGGCCCAGTTCGCGCTCGACTTTACCCATCCTTGTCTCCTTGGCCCTCTGCCGGGGCGTTTGCAGCCCACAGTTTAGGCACTGCATTGCCTGAGAATCAAGCTTGATTGACTAATCGACTGCGCCGGCAAACAAGGCGCTGGGCCCTGCCTCAAAGGCTGGTTAGCGACCCGCCGCCGGCCCCACGAACTTGGCCCGGGGCCGGATCATGAAACCGGCCAGGCGCTGCTCGAGCACATGCGCGACCCAGCCGGCGGAACGACTCAGTGCGAACAGCCCGCCCGCAGTGTGGTCCGGCAGGCCCAGCGAGCGGCAGATCACCACCAGCCCTGCCTCGATGCTGGGCCGGGCGTTGAACTGCTTTTCCAGGCCTTCCAGCGACAGCATGATGTTGCGCGTGATTTTTTTGTCACGCCCCGCTTCACGGGCGATATCGATCAACATCTGGGTGCGCGGATCGCCATGCGGATAAAGCTGGTGATTGAAGCCGATCAGTTTTTGCGCCGCGTCCAACCGTGTCTTTACCAGTTCGAGCACCACACGCGGTTGCGCCGGCGGCGCAAACATTATTTCGACCCGGTCGCAACCGCGGCCGATGCCGTAATGCACTTCGAGTGCGGCGCCGAGGCACGAATGCAGGTCGGCGCCCCCGGACGCGGCAATGCGCGCGGCAAAGGTCGCCGGGTTGAGTTCGTGATCAGCCACCAGCACCAGCGCGGTATTGAGCGCGTCAACGTTGGCGGCGACCGGCGGCAGCCCGAGCGCGCGCGCCAGGCTTTGTGCCAGCGACTCGCCGCTCTTTGGCGCGACATACGCTTTGCGCGGACCTAGAAAACCGAATACGCCGGTCAGCGTGCGGATCAGCCGTCGCGCCGACAGCACCGGCGTACCGCCGGCACCGACACGTTCGCTGCCGCCATCGGCAATACCCATGGACAGCGTCGCCTGTGTCAGCAATTGCAGGATGTGGACGCGCGGATGCAGGCGTGTTGTCGCAGCCAGCAAGTCGGGAATTTCGTTTGGTGCGGCTTCCGATTGCCAGGTGACGGCCTCGTCGGTCCAGTTGCCGGTCCACAGGTATTCGGCCACCGCCTCGAACGAGCAGCGCGAGCGCGCCAGGTCGAGCGCGAGGCGGTTGCGGTAGCGCGGTCCGTCCTCGGTGATGTCGGTGATGCCGGTCTGGATGACCGGTTCGCCCCAGCGCATGGCGCTCGCGGCCGCGGGGCCGTGTCCGGAGCGCGCCGTGCTCTTGGCCTTGACGCGCTCGATGTCCTCACGCAGGTAGTAGCTGGCGTGAGCACCGGCCTGCGGCACGCTGCGGATATAGCCGCGACTGACGTAGCAGTACAGTGTCTGGCGCTTGATACCGAGGATTGCCAGCGCTTCTTCGCGCGAAAGATAGTCGGCATTACCCGGATTGGCCAGCGCGGTAGCCATGCCATCGGCGGCTAGCCGGCCTCGATGCCGCGGTACAACCAGTCGAACTCGGTTACCGTCTCCGGCGTGCGTAAAGACAGCAGATGGTTGCGCAGGTCACGGGCGCCACCGTTCGCATGAATGATGTCGCCGAATATGCGCGAGGTAAGCTGGACACGGGCGGTGCGCAGGTAACGCGCCTCCTGGTACCTCACCAGCGCGCCGTTGATGTCGCCGGGCGATTCCGCCATGGTTCTCGACAACACCACCCCGTCCTCGATCGCCATTACGGCGCCCGACGCGAGGTATTGCAGCGTCGGATGCGCCGCGTCGCCAAGCAGACTGACATTGCCACGGGTCCAGTTCGGCACCGGTTCGCGATCGTGGAGCACCCAGTTCTTGTCCGTTCCGACGTAACTCAACATGTCGCGGACCCGGGGTGTGGTGCGCGAGAACACCTCCTGCAATTCGTCCGGGCCGCCAAAGTCGGTTCTGCCACCGTTGCGAAACTTGTTGCTGACTACAGTCGCCACGTTGTTCAGCACCGTGCCGCCTTGCAAGCGGTATTGCACCAGGTGCAGATCAGGCCCGACCCAGATCGTCATGTTATTGAAATGCGACTTGTCCCCGACCTTGTCGATGGGTACCACGCCGCGGTAGGTGACATGGCCGGATACGCGCGGCGCGCCATCGGCGACGATTTCCTCGCGCACCCTCGAGCGCAAGCCGTCGGCACCAATCAGCGCCGCGCATTCATACTCGGTGCCGTCGGCGAAGTTTGCTATCACCGATTTGCCAAGGTCGCGGTAGCCGGTGAGCTCCTTTGAGGTATGCAACGAAATTTCCTCCCGCTGCCGGCAGGCATTGAGCAGCGCGCCGTGCAGGTCGGGCCGGTGCACGACCATGTAGGGCGCCTGGTACCTGGCGCGGAAGGACTCACCGCATGAGACGCGCGTCAGTTCCCTGTCAGTAAGCGCATCGATGAGAACCAGAAACTCCGGATGCACGGCGGTTGCTTCGATCTCCTTGACGACGCCGAGAAAATCGAGCATCCGATAAGCGTTCGGTCCGAGCTGGATGCCGTAGCCGATCTCGCCAAACTCGGGCGCGCGCTCCATCACGCGGGAGCGGATGCCGCGCCGCGCGAGCGCCAACGCAGTTGCGACGCCGCCGATACCACCGCCGGCGATGAGAATTTCCAGTGAGTTTTTAGAGGACATGGCAGTTAGGGAATCTTCAAAAGATGCGGCGTTTCAAGTTTTGACCAGCTAGGCGTCGTGTTGCCGACCCTTGAGGGTGTGAAGCCTAGCGCATAGACAAGGCTTTGTCGATTTCCCGCAGTAGCCAAACCGCAAAAGAAAAAGCTGGCTTGCGCGGCCCGGCCACGACATTCTGTCCCCCGCGCAACCGGGGAGCCCGACCCCTCGCCATCGAGCCACGCCTGAACCAGGTACGGCGACGCATTGTCGCGATTTGTCAGCGCCAGGAATACGTGAAAGCGCTCAAAACCGCGTTATTGAGAACGGGGACTGCTGGACAAGGCATGCAACAAGAAAGCCCGGCGACCGCGCTCGTTGCCCCTGGGACCGGCCCACCGCCAGATGTCGCATCCACGCGGTCTCCAGCGAACCCTAAGCAGCCGATCTACCAGACGCGCCAATTTTTCCTGCGAAGGCTTGGTCACCGAGCGTGCGGCAAGGAATACGAGGTTCCAGAGGAGAAAATTCTCACCGGGGCCGTGGCCCAAGACTCGCCATAATACGAGCGCAGGACTCGCACATCGCGGCGAACGAGGACGCGGCGGGGGTGAGCGGTGGGTCGGTTCGATACAGCAGACAATTGTCGGTTTGTGGCGCTTTTTCCTTAAGCTTGATCTGTACGATGGGCGTTCCAAGTAATCCGCGCTCGATAAGTGCCGAAGGTAGAAGCGCGAGCCAGTCAGTGCCTGCAATCAATGATGCGAGTTGCGGCGATGTCTCGCAGGTGGCGGCGACATGCGGCTCCGGCAAGCTCAGTTCAGTGAAAAAAGGTATGACTGTGGCGCCTGGTCCGCCCGGGGATCCGAGCAGTATCCACTCGCAATCAACGAGTTCATGCAGCGACCTGGCCGCCGACCGCGGGTGTCCGAGCCTGCCCACGACCACAAGATCACTCTTGAATAACACCTTGCTCGCGATCCCGGGTACGGCGCGCTCCTGGGGGACCGCCGTTACCGCGAGTTCGATCAGGCCTTGCTGGAGGGGCGGCAGCAGGTGCTCGTAGAACCCGCTGGCGAGATGCAGCTTCACGCTCGGGAAGCGAGCATGAAAGTCTGGCAGCACCAGCGGCAGCAACGTAGCCGTCGCAGTTGGCCCGAAGCCGACGTGCAGTGCGCCGCCGATGGGGCCGCGCGCGCTTTGCGCCTCTTCAATAACGCGTCTGGCTTCGCGGTCAATCAAGCGGGCCCGCGGTAGCAGGCGTTCACCGTCAGCGGTCAGCGATACGCCCCGGGCAGAACGCTGCAGCAAGCATGTCTGGAGTTCGGTCTCCAGGGCCTTCAGGCTGTTGGTCAGTCCCGCTTGCGAGACGCCCAGTTCCCGAGCCGCCCGGCGGAAACTTCCGAAATCAAAAATACTGAGGAATACGCGCAGTTGCTGCAAGGTCATGTGGGGTTTGTCCTGCGCACTCTGATATCTTCAGGTTATCACAATAGAGTAATGCTTACTTCCGCCAATCGCTTGCAGCGCCTAGCATTGCTTTGTATAAAACAGGCAGGTATCACCCTGCCGGCTAAAGGAGGGGCGGAATATGAAAGTAGCGGTAGGCATAATCGGCGGCGGGCCGGCCGGCATGCTGCTCGCTGAAATCCTCAGTCGGCACGGGATCGACAGCGTGGTGCTCGAAAAGCATAGTCGTGAATACGTCCTGTCACGTATTCGCGCCGGCGTACTTGAGCAAACGACAGTAGATGTGCTGAGAGCCAATGGCCTTGCCGAGCGCATGGACCGCGAGGGTCATGTCCACGACGGAATGAAGATTGTCTGGGCGGGGAGGGACACTTTTTTCATCGACGTCAAGAAGCACGTTGGCAAGCAATTCATGGCGTACGGGCAAACCAGCCTGCAGGAAGATCTCTTTGCAGCGGCGGATCGGCGCAACGCCACTTTGCTCACTGGCGTTGAGGACGTGAGTCTGATCGACGTGAATTCCGAACGCCCTTATGTCAGCTTTTGCATGGGCGGGGAAATGCACCGCCTTGAGTGCGACTATATCGTCGGTTGCGACGGGTTCCACGGCGTGTCACGCAAGGCCATCCCGCATTCGGTACTGCGCGAATATGAAAAGGTTTATCCCTTCGGCTGGCTTGGCATCCTGTCAGAGACCCCGCCATTGCCAGAAATCATTTACGCCAATCATCCGCGCGGCTTTGCGCTCGCCTCAATGCGCAGTCCCATGCTCAGCCGTTACTACATACAGGCACCGCTGGACACCAGACTTGAGGACTGGCCGGACGCGCGTTTCTGGGAGGAAATAAAGTCCCGCTATCCGCGCGAGATTGCCGAGGCGATCGTTACCGGCCCTTCGATAGAAAAATCCATCGCTCCCCTGCGTAGCTACGTCGCCGAGCCAATGCGATACGGCCGGCTTTTTCTTGCCGGTGACGCCGCACACATTGTTCCCCCTACCGGAGCGAAGGGTCTGAACCTTGCGGTCTCCGATGTGTTTTATCTGTCGCGGGCGCTTGCCGCCTACTACGCTAGCGGCACTACAACACTGCTTGACGGGTACAGCGCAACGGCCTTACGTCGTGTTTGGAGTTCGGTGCGCATCTCCTGGTACCTGACAAATCTGTTGCACCGCTTTCCCAACGCGAGTGATTTTGACCAGCGCGCTCAAGAAAACGAGTTGCAATACCTCAGTTCGTCCCGGTACGCCCAGGCGGCGCTCGCCGAGCAATATGCAGGCACGCCGTTCGAAGATGCAATCTGATCCAGACATGCGATGAAAAACAACCAGCGTAAATTATTCTGAGCGTCCCTTCGATGCGAATCTTCAGTCATGCCGGCCGTCCTGTCCACCTGGGCCCGTATCCATCCGAGAGGCTGGGCCGTACAAACGAGGCTCCGGATCTGTCACGTGTTCGTGGCGATGGCGGTATTCGTGACAGTTTTGGGACCGATCCGCTGCATCTTGCCAGGGCAATGGGCGATTTCATGTGCGCCCTGGACGCGGTTCGAGAGGGCGACCGTAACCCCGCCGTGGCGGAAATCCCGGATGATATTGCCGAGCGCAGCCGCCATTTGAAATCCGCAGGCTATTTTCTGGACAGCTCCCTGGTGGGTATCTGCCGCCTCAGCGAGCAGCACCTCCTCGAGCAGCCGTTCGAGCATCCCCACCTGCACAGCGTTTCGTACGAGGATTCGGAGGTAAAACTGCGGTTACGGTTCAATCCAAACGCAGTGATCCGCCAGATGACACACTCGATCGGGCTGACGAAAAAGCCGATCGACCAGCACACCCACGCCATCGTTTTCCTGGTTGAATATCCCCGCGACCCGGCTCCCGACGAACCCGGGGCCGATTGGATCGTCGGCTTACAGGCATGGCGGGCCGCGCTGCTCAGCGCGGAAACCGCGACCGTACTGGCAAACTACCTGCGAATTCTCGGATACGATGCGCGCAGCCATACAGCGACAACAAGCAACGTCAATCTGAACAAGCTGGCGTTGTCGGCGGGACTCGTGTTGGCCGATACAGATGGCCATATCACCAACCCTTACATCGGCAAGCGCTTCGGCCTGGCGGCGGTCTCCACCAATCTTGAGATGAGTTGCGACGCACCGCTGCGCAAACAGAGTGTCACAGACCGGCTGCGCGCAAAGGGCCCTGCATGGTGGATGGGTTTCGCCAGCCCGAAGAACGCCTTTAACCGCATTGCATACGCCAAGCGTACGTTCCGGGACAGCATGTTCCCGGTAGAGTCGCTAAAGCGCGTTGGGAAGACCACTTCGTTCATCGACGAAGAGCGTATTCCGCGCGTGCCAAAGAGCAGTGAACTCTTCTTGCGTGCGGCATTTGGCGACCTTGGAAAATCGGCTCAAGACGGATCTCGCGACGGCTTCTCGGTTGCGAAAGCGCCACTTGCTGCGGCGCTTCGCCTTGCGCTGAATACGTATTCGCTTTTGCAGCGGGGCGAACCGGCGCCCCAGCGAGCCGGTGGCTACGGCGAACCGCAACGCAACGCCGACCTGATCAAGGCAGCAATGCATTTTCTCGGTGCTGACATATGCGGCGTCTCGCGCGCCCCGTCGTGGGTCTGGTACTCGCACCGGCAGGATGGCACCGAAATGCCGGTCGCCCACCCGCTTGCCGTGTCGGTGATGATTGACCAGGGATACGAGACGATGGAAGGCGCTTCGGGCGACGACTGGATATCGAGCGCACAATCGATGCGTACCTACATGCGCGCTTCTCTGGTGTGCGGCGTTTTGGGACAGCACCTGCGTAATCTTGGATACCCGGCCACGGCGCATTCGGCAGCCGACAGCGATGTGATCCAGACCCCCTTGGTGCTGCTGGCAGGCCTCGGCGAGGTCAGCCGCATCGGCGAAACCATCCTCAATCCCTTCCTCGGGCCGCGGCTCAAGACTGGTATTTTGACGACGGATTTCCCGATGCAAACCGACATGCCGATTGATTTCGGGCTGCAGAATTTCTGCGGATCCTGCAACAAATGCGCGCGCGAGTGTCCCTCTGGCGCGATCAGTTCCGGGCCGAAGGTGATGTTCAATGGCTACGAGATATGGAAGGCGGATGTGGAGAAATGCACCCGTTATCGGGTCACCAACCTCGCCGGATCGATGTGCGGACGCTGCATGAAATTATGTCCGTGGAATCTGGCCGGACTGGTGCGCGAGGCGCCGTTCCGCTGGGCAGCGATGCGTTTTCCAAAAGCAGCCAGGTGGATAGCGAGGCTTGACGATTTGGCGGGCCGCGGCAAGATCAACCATTCAAAAAAATGGTGGTGGGATGTCGCCAACGACGGCTCCGGACGTATCGTCAAGGCCAAGGACACGAACGTACGCGGCCTCAATACGCAGATCAAGATCAAGTACGAGGATCAGACCCTGGCGGCCTATCCGGCGCCGCTCGCTCCGCCGCCGTTTCCGGCACCTTTCCCCCTCGATCGCGAGGCCGGCATTGCCGCTTACAAGTCACTGCTAAGCCCACAGGAGTATCAACGGCGCCTCGCCCGTGGCGAAACTGCAGCACTGGCTCCCGGGCTCGTCGCGCCGGACCCGCAGCCACCGGTCATCGTGGCCATGATCGGAAACCGCTGGAAAAGCTCCGCAGACGGCAAAATCGATCTGTTCGAGATCGTTTCTCGCGACGGCTCGGATCTGCCTTTGTTTGGCGCCGGCGCCCACATCGACGTTACCGCCTCACCTGAGTACATCCGCCAGTTCAGCCTGGCTTCAGATCCGGCCAATTCGCGCAGCTACCTTGTCGGCGTGCTACGCGAGGACGCCGGTCGCGGCGGCTCGATCAAGATTCACCAAATGTTAAAGCGCGGCGTGCCGGTGGTAATTTCGCGGCCGCGCAATCACTTCCCGCTGCACCAGGACGGCAAACGCCATTTGCTGCTCGCCGGCGGTATCGGCGTGACACCGCTCATTGCAATGGGCCACGAGTTGTATCGCGAGGGACGCGAATTCACGCTCTATTACAAGGCGAGGACCCGCGCGCAAGCGGCGTTCATTCCTGAACTGGAGCAAACGGCGTGGTCGGATAAAGTCCGCTTCTGCTTTAGCGATGAGGAGCGGCTGGACGTCGGGACGGTACTTAATGAATATCGCGCGGGCGACCATCTCTACACTTGCGGGCCTGCAGAGTTTATGGACGCTGTATTCGAGACTGCACTCGCGAGAGGCTGGAGCGAAGAGGCACTGCATCGGGAATATTTCTCCGTTCCGGATCACCCGGCTTATGTTAATCATTCCTTTGTTCTGGATTTGAAAAACGCAGGGCGCGAGATCACAGTGCCGGCGGACAAGTCGGCCACGCAAGCACTCAAGGAGGCGGGCATTGATATTGACGTCAAATGTAGCGATGGACTGTGCGGCGTATGCGGCACGCCCTATCTCAGCGGTGACGTCGAACACCGGGATTACGTATTGAGCAAGGAAGAGCGAAAGAAAAAAATAATTCTCTGCTGCTCCCGGGCGCAAGAGGCGGGCGGTAAAATTGTCATTGCACTTTAATCCTGCCCGAATCTAGACTTGACGACCAGCGCGTCTCAAAACAGGAGGAATACCATGTGCTTGCGATCCAGGATTGTCCGAGCGATGCTGATGTGCGCGGTCGTTGTATTGGCAATACCAGGGGTCGCCGGTTCAGCCTTCGCGCAACCCTACCCCGCCAGGCCCATCGCCATCGTTGTACCCTTCCCGCCCGGGGGCGTCACGGATACGCTCGCGCGGCTGCTGGCGCAAAAATTCACAGAAGCGTGGGGCCAACCAGCCACTGTGGACAATAAACCGGGCGCAGCCGGCATGATCGGCGCGACAGCAGTGGCGAAGTCGCCTGCCAACGGCTACACCCTGTTCTTGGGGGTCACATCGGCACCCACGGCGTCAATCCCAGTCTTTTCAGCCGTATGACTTACGACCCAGTGAAGGATTTTGCCCCGATTGCATTGCTCGCAAGTGCACCCAATCTGCTGTACGTTCACCCTGCTGTTCCGGCCCGGACGGTTCGCGAGTTGATTGAACATGCAAAGAAAAACCCAGGCGTTCTGAGCGCCGCATCCGCAGGGTCAGGCACGTCAAGTCACCTCAGCCTGGCGATTTTCAAGTCCATGACCGGGACCGATATTATCCATGTCCCGTACAAGGGGCCGGCGCCGGCCCTTCAGGCGGTGCTATCGGGTGAAGTTTCGTTTGTATTCGACACACTCACGTCAGGCCTTCCCCACGTCAAGGCCGGGCGCCTGCGCGCGCTGGGTATTACCGTACCGCAGCGAAGCGCCCTGGTTCCGGAGATTCCCACGCTCGACGAAATTGGACTCGCGGGCTTCGATGTCGGGCCGTGGTTCGCCCTGTTCGCACCGACCGGCACACCACAAGTAGTCGTCAGCCAACTTCATGCCGAAACGGAGAAGATACTATCGTCGCGCGAGATGCGCGAGCGCCTCGAGGCGCAGGGCCTGCGGATACATGTTCGACCCCCGGCTGAGTTAAAGCACTGGTGGAGAGCGAAATATCGCGCTGGGCGAAAATTGTCAGCGATGCTGGCATCAAGGCGGAGTAAACGCGTCCCTGCTTTTTTACCAACGACGAAGGAGATGGCTCGTGCGAGAGACGAAACCGGGGGAATTGTCCGACTGGGGAATCCAGGGAACTTATGTATTCGACCATACGCGCTCGCGCATCGGCTACGGTCTGAACAAGCTTTGCTACTCCCTTACTGATCCAAAGAACCGCGAGCGTTACATGCAGGATGAGGCTGGATACATGGCGCGATTCGGGCTTAGCGATCAGCAGAAAGCGGCAATATTGCAACGTGACTGGCTGACGCTGATGAAGAATTGTGGTGGCAATGTGTATTACGTTTACAAGCTCGCCGCAACGGTCGGTTCGGGCCTGTACCAGATGGGCGCCCAGATGCGCGGACAGACTTACGAGCAATTTTTGCAGACGCGAAACGCAAAAGGCGCGCGTTAATCGAACGAGAAAAAGGGAACAATGCATGGCAAAGATAGTCGCGGGTCTCGGCAGTTCACACGTGCCTTCCATCGGTCCGGCGTATGACACAAAACGGTTTGATGAGCCCGACTGGAAGCCATTGTTCGACGGCTACAAGTCTGTAAAGCAGTGGCTGCGGGAGGAAATCAAGCCCGATGTAGTCGTGTTCGTGTACAACGACCACGGCTCAGACTTCGCATTGGATCGCGTACCGACATTCGCCATCGGCGTACGCGATGAATACCAGCAAGCCGACGAGGGATTCGGCCTGCGCCCACTGCCGGCGGTGAAAGGGCACGCTGACCTGTCGTGGTTCATTGCGAAGGAACTGATTTACGATGAATTCGACATGACGATATGCCAGGAAATGCGGGTGGATCACGGGCTGATGGTCCCCTTGCCGCTCCTTTTTTCGCATGAACCTGATTGGGACATCAAGGTGGTGCCCGTTTTAGTAAACGTCGTCCAGCACCCCCTGCCAACCGCACAACGATGCTATCGCTTGGGGGCGTCAATACGCAAGGCAATTGAGGCCTACCCGGAAGACCTCAAGGTCGCAATTATCGGTACCGGGGGAATGTCACACCAACTTCACGGCGAGCGCTTTGGCCATCTCAATACCGAATTTGACACTCAGTGGCTGGATCTGCTTGAACGCGACCCAGGGCGGCTCGCGGGCATGACCCACCGTGAAATTATGGAGGCAGCAGGTGCCGAGGCAGTGGAACTGATCATGTGGCTGGTGATGCGCGGTGCAATGACCAGCAAAGTGCTACGTACGCATCGGAATTATTATGCACCGATGACCACGGGCATGGGCTTGATTGCCATGGTGGATGCCGCTTGAGCCACGCGCAAATGAATGAGCCTGTGACTCCTTGCCCTTGCCGCCGTGCCACGTCTCGCAATAGCTGCGACTTAGATTGAAGAGCACGCTGATGTTGGTACAAAGTACCGCAAACGAAAAAGCCGACTTGCGTCGGCTTTGGGAGTTCTCGTAAGTTACTGTGTTGTTGGTCGGGGCGAAAGGATTCGAACCTTCGACCCCTTGCACCCCATGCAAGTGCGCTACCAGGCTGCGCCACGCCCCGACTCGAGAAAAAGATTATAGCAGAGGAAGTGCGGCCTAGATACGCAGCGAGTCAATTACCGCCTTGAGTTCCTGTCGCAGGTTGCTGCTGTCAAACGACGGTGCCGCCGCGGCTTCCGTCGTCTTTGCGTGGGCTGCAGACGCGCCCCCGGGTGGACCCAGGTTGTCATCCAGGCGGTTGCGTGCACCGCTGATGGTGAAGCCCTGTTCGTACAGCAGTTCACGAATACGCCGGATCAGCAGCACTTCGTGATGCTGGTAGTAGCGACGATTGCCGCGGCGCTTGACCGGCTTGAGCTGGGTGAACTCCTGCTCCCAGTAGCGCAACACATGCGGCTTGACCCCGCACAACTCGCTCACTTCACCGATGGTGAAGTAGCGTTTGGCGGGAATCGGCGGCAGGCTACTGTTGCTGGATTTGCTGTTTTCCATTTTGCTGGGCTTCTTCGACCAGGGCCTTCAGTTTCTGGCTGGCATGGAAGGTCACAACGCGACGCGCGGTGATGGGAATCTCTTCACCTGTCTTGGGGTTGCGACCCGGCCGCTGCGGCTTGTCGCGCAACTGGAAATTGCCGAAGCCGGAGAGTTTGACACTGTCACCCGCCTCCAGCGCAATGCGCACCTCTTCGAAGAACGTTTCAACCATGTCCTTCGCCTCACGCTTGTTCAATCCGACCTTCTCGAACAGCATGTCTGCCAATTCGGCCTTGGTGAGTGTCATCCTGGCTCCCTTGGGGAAGGAGTACGCTCCTTCCGCATCATTACCCGGGGAGAAATTCCCCCACAATATGTATTAAGTTCGCAACTTTGCATCATGACGCGAGGTCAGGGCCTCGATCAATTGAGCCGTCACGGAATCGGCTTCTTGGTCCGTCAATGTTTTTGCAGTATCTTGTATAACTACCCGAAATGCAAGGCTTTTTTGCCCTTGGTCTATGCCTTTTCCACGATAGACGTCGAACAGGCGGACCTCGTATGAAACGGCAATTGGGCACGAACTCATGGTGCTGAGCAGTGATTCTGCGCTCACCGATTCAGCCACCACCACCGCAAGGTCACGTACCACCGCAGGGAACCTGGAAAGCTCGCGATATACCGGCAGCGGCCACTGCGAAATGGCCGTGGCATCGAGTTCAAACACCACCGGTGCGGCGGGCAACTCGTATTTGGCCAGCCAGGCCGGATGCAATTCACCGACCCAACCGACCGCTTTGCCCGCAAGCACGATTTGCGCTGAGCGCCCCGGATGCAGCGCCGGATGCACGGCGGGAATAAATTTCGCGGCGCCCTGCGTCGGTCCGAGCAGGCTTTCGACATCGCCCTTGGCGTCAAAGAAATCCACTTTTCGTGCCGCCGTTCCCCACTGTTCTTCAAATGCGCTGCCGTAGGCTATGGCGCCGATGCGCATCGGCTGCTCCAGTCCGGCCACTGCGGCGGGGCCATCGGGTGCCTGCGGGTCACGTAAAAATACCCTGCCCGCCTCGAACACGCGCACGCGGTCGCGCTTGCGGTTGAGGTTGTAGCGCACATTGGCAACCAGGCTGCCGATCAGCGTCGAGCGCATGACGGCGAGCTGGCTGGCGATCGGGTTGAGCAAACGGATCGGCTGCGCGTTGCCGGCGAAATCCGTCTCCCAGGCTGCATCGACAAAGCTGAAGTTGATGACTTCGCGATAACCGCAGGCAGCGAGCCGTTTGCGCAGTTCGTGGACTCCCTGCACCGATTCGGGCCGGGCGCACATGACGGCGGGCGCGAGCGGAGGATTGGCCGGAATGCGCTCGAAACCGTAAACCCGCGCGATCTCCTCGATCAGGTCTTCCTCTATCGCGATGTCAAAACGGTATGCCGGCGGTGTCACGACAAACGCGTCGCCTTCTGCCGCCGCTTCGTGCCGGAAGGCGAATCCAAGACGCGAAAAAATCCCGCTCATCTGGGCGGCATCAATCGCCACACCGATGATTTTTTGCGCCCGTGTGACGCGCATGCGCACCGGCTTGCGCTCTGGCAGACCGGCCACGCGGTCATCAACCGGGCCGGGTTCACCGCCGCAAATATCCAGGATCAATTGCGTCGCGCGCTCGATACCCGGAACGTTGTTTTCAAAATCCACGCCGCGCTCGAAGCGATGGCCGGCGTCGCTGGTGAGGTTGAAACGGCGCGAACGCCCGGCGATGGCATCGGGAAAAAAGAACGCCGCTTCGAGGAAGATATTGCGGGTGTCAAGACCGGCCTTGGTGCTGTCGCCGCCCATGATGCCGGCCAGCCCGATGGGTCCCGATGCATCGGTGATGCACAGCACCGCATCGTCAACTGCGATCACCTGCTCGTTGAGCAGCTTCAGTTGCTCGCCGCTGCGCCCGAAGCGCACGTCAATGCCGCCGGACAATTTGTCGAGGTCATAGACATGCAACGGGCGGCCCATCTCAAGCATGACGTAGTTGGTGACGTCCACCAGCGCCGATATCGAGCGCTGCCCGGCGCGCTCGAGGCGCTGCCGCATCCAGTCCGGCGTGGGTGCGCCGGCGTTGACATTGCGAATGACGCGTCCGGTGAAACGTCCGCAGCCGGTGGTGCCGGTGATGCTGCCCGGCAGGATAACGGTCGACACTGCGGCGACCGGCTTGATTGCCGGCCAGTTCAGCGCCGCGCCGGTCAGCGCGGCGACCTCGCGTGCGACACCCAGCACCGACAGGCAATCGGCGCGATTCGGCGTCAGCTTGATGGTGATCAGCGCATCATCGAGAGCGTAGTAGTCGCGAAAATCCGCACCCACAGGCGCTTCGGCCGGCAGGTCCAGCAACCCGCTATGGTCGGTGGACAAGCCCAATTCGCGCGCCGAGCAAAGCATGCCCTGGCTCTCGACACCGCGCATTTTCGCGAGTTTGATGTCGAAGGGCTTGTCGGGGGACTCACCCGGCAGTCGTGCGCCGATGAGCGCAACCGGAACCTTCATGCCCGCGGCCACGTTTGGCGCACCACAAACGATGGACAGCGGTTCAGCCTGCCCGGCATCGACACGACACAGCGACAGCCGGTCGGCATTCGGATGTTTGGCGGTTTCCAGCACCTGCCCGACGACAACGCCGGAAAAGGCTGGCGCGACGCGCTGGCAGTCCTCGACTTCAAGCCCGGACATGGTCAGCAGGTGTACAAGCTCGTCCGTGCCCATTGCGGGATCAACCAGGCTGCGCAACCATTTTTCTGAAATTTGCATGGGAGGATGGGAAACGGCGACCGGGGCGATCAGGCGAACTGCTCGAGAAAGCGCAGATCGCCCTCGTAAAACAGCCGCAGGTCATTGATGCCGTATCGCAGCATGGTGAGGCGCTCAAGACCCGAACCAAAGGCAAAGCCGATGTAGCGCTCCGGATCGAGACCGAAATTGCGCACGACATTGGGATGCACCTGGCCTGATCCGGAAATCTCCAGCCAGCGCCCCTTGTTCGGACCGGAGGCGAACATCATGTCGATCTCAGCCGAGGGTTCGGTGAACGGAAAATACGAAGGGCGGAAGCGCACCTGCACTTCGTCGGACTCGAAATAGCGCCGGACGAAATCCAGATATACGCCCTTGAGGTCGGCGAAACTGATGTCCTCCGCAATCCACAGGCCTTCGAACTGGTGGAACATCGGCGAGTGCGTGGCATCGCTGTCAACGCGATAGGTCCGCCCCGGGGCGATGACCTTGATCGGCGGCATGTGATCGAGGTGCTTGTAGCGCTCGACATGCTGGCGCGCATAACGAACCTGGATCGGGCTGGTGTGCGTGCGCAACAGCAACTGCAGGCCGGAGGCGTCCTTATCCTCGACATAAAACGTGTCCTGCATCGAGCGGGCGGGATGGTTCTCGGGATTGTTGAGCGCGGTAAAGTTATACCAGTCGGTTTCGATTTCCGGGCCATCCGCCACATCAAAACCGATGGAGCGGAATATTTCCTCGACACGCAACCAGGTTCTCACAACGGGGTGGAGGCTGCCCGCACCCTGCCTGCGCCCCGGCAACGTCACGTCCAGCGATTCGGCGGCGAGGCGCGATTCGAGCTGCCTGCGCGCGATCAGGTCGCGCTGGGTGGCGAGCGCCGCCTCGATGTGCTCCTTGGCCGCGTTGATCAGCGCCCCCGCCGCGCGCCGCTCCTCCTGGGGCATTTTGCCAAGCCCCTTGAGCAGTTCAGTCAGCACCCCGGCTTTGCCGAGGTAACGCGCTTTGGCCTGGTCCAGTTCGGCCGGGTCATTGATGCCGCCAAACTGTTCAACAGCTTCGCGGACGAGGACGTCGAGATTGGTCATTGGCATGTTTGATGGTGACAAAAAAGACGGCGCCAGATCCTGCCTTGGCGCCGCCCTTTCGCTCCGGCCCCCTCAGCGGGGCAGGATCTGTCCAGATGACTCAGCCCAGGCTCGCCTTGACCTGATTGGCGATCTGCGCGAACGCAGCCTTGTCGGCAACCGCCAGGTCCGCCAGCACTTTGCGATCAACCTCGATCATGGCCTTTTTCAGACCATTCATGAAAACCGAGTAGGACAGGCCGCACTCGCGTGCAGCGGCATTGATACGGGCGATCCACAGTGCGCGGAACACGCGCTTGCGGGTACGGCGGTCACGGTAGGCGTATTGCCCCGCCTTCATCACCGCCTCTTTGGCGATACGGAATACGTTGCCGCGGCGACCGCGGTAACCCTTGGCTGCGTCTATGACCTTCTTGTGCTTGGCGTGTGCAGTTACGCCGCGTTTTACTCTTGGCATGGCGGCTCCTTAAGCGTAGGGCAACATTGCGCGCACGGAGCGCTTGTTGGTCTCGTGCACCTCTGCAGTACCACGCAGCTGGCGCTT
>CAYLPI010000028.1:0-31406 GCA_964385505.1 uncultured Bordetella sp. | reverse complement strand
GCCGGCGATGGCCTCCTCGTCGGTATAGGCGTAACCGAGGCGCCGCACTTTTTTCAGCTCACGCTGGTAGGCCTCGCGTCCGGTAATGGTGTGGCCGGTGAAACGCTGGTCAAGGCCGGCCTCGAACGCGAGTTCACGCAGGCTGTCGGACGCAAACGCGAGGATGGCCTTACCGCTGGCGCCAAAATGGATGGGCGAACGCTCGCCAATCGGCCGTACCAGGCGCAGCGGAAGCGGGCTCTCGAGCGCGTCGATGATGACGTTGGCGTCGCCGCGAACAGCGCGAATGTGGATGGCGCCTTGCGTCTGTTCGCGCAGTTGCAGCAGGTAGGGCCGTGCCACGGCGACCAGCGTGGCATCGCCCTGGAGGCCGGCCGCTGCGCTGAGGTTTTGCACCTTCCAGCCGAGCCGGTACTTGAGCGTCTGGGCGTCGCGCTCGACGAACCCCGCCTCGGCCAGCGTGTCGAGAATGCGGTGCATGCGGCTCTTGTACATGCCGAGATTTTCGCTGAGCTCGGTCAGGCCCCATTCCGGCCGCGCCGGCGAAAATGCTTCGAGCACAGAAAGGCCACTGGCAAGTGCGTCTATCGTCATATTCTATCTGATGGAACCAACAGTTCTGTATGTAAGAACTATACGTAATTTCAAGAAAGCGTCAAGCAAGGCGGCGGTGCCAGGCCTTGTCGCGAACCGGCAAAGCGCGGCTTGTCCGGCACCGCCGCGTCTGGTTGCGCCGGCCTCCAGCACCCTTTGTTGCCGTATCCGGTTGCCAAACGCCGGTACGGCTGGCATATTGACCGGACCTCATTGATGCGACCTTGATACCCATGAAAGCCATCGCACGCCTTGCCCTTGGGTTGCTGGCCTTGTCAGCAGTGCCCGCTTCAGCCCAGGCGTTCCCTACGCATCCGGTCAACCTCATCGTGCCGTTCGCCGTCGGCGGACCCAGCGACGCCCTGGCCCGGGTGATCGCGCAATCGATGGCCGTCACGCTGGGGCAGCAGGTCACCGTCGAAAACGTCACCGGCGCCGGCGGCACGCTCGCTGCGGGCCGCGGTGCCCAGGCCAGGCCGGACGGGCACACCGTGCTGCTCGCGCACATCGGCCAGGCCGCCAGCGTCACCTTGTACCGCAAGCTCCCCTACGACCCGGTCGGCGCCTTCGACGCTGTCGGCCTGATCGCCGAGGTCCCGATGGTCATCGTCGGCCGCAAAGACCTGCCGCCCAAGGACATCGGAGAACTCATCCGCTATCTCAGGACCAACAAAGACAAGGTTTCGTACGGCAACGGCGGCATCGGTTCGGCCTCGCATTTTTGCGGGCTGTTACTGATGAGCGCACTGCAGACTGAAATGACCACGGTGCCCTACCGCGGTTCAGCGCCGGCAATGCTCGATGTGGTGGGCGGGCGGCTGGACCTGCTGTGCGACCAGACCACGACCACAACTTCGCAGTTGCGCAGCGGCGGCATCAAGGGCTATGCCGTCACGATGAAGTCACGCGTCGCCGCAGTGCCGGACCTGCCGACACTGCACGAGTCGGGCTTGCGCGATTTCGATCTGGCGGTCTGGTATGGCCTGTTGGTGCCAAAGGGAACGCCGCGACAGGCCACCGATCTGCTCGCCGCGGCCCTGCGCGCGGCTCTGGCCGATCCGGCCGTGGTCAAGCGCCTGAGCGACTTCGGCGCACAGCCGGCGAGCGCCGATCGCGCGACCCCGGAGAATTTTGCCGCGTTTTTCCGCACTGAAGTCACCAAGTGGGCACCGGTAATCAAGGCCGGCGGCGCCTATGCCGACTAGGCCGCGCTGACCAGCCGCAGCTTGAAGGCGCGACGCCCCGTTTCAATGGTCTCAGCGACCGGGGGCCGCCGGAGCAGGCTCGAATTGCCAGTTCTCGACCATGTGACACCCCGCCTTGCTGAACAGATTGTGCAAGGGGCAACGCCGCTCATAGGCCGATTTCATCTGCACAATGGCGGCGGCGTCTGCGGTGGCGCGGAGCCAGATATCGCTGACCGCCTCGAAGGGAATCGGCGCAATGCCCTCGGCGCCGGCGATGCCGCGCGGGTTCCATGCGATTTGCACGCGCGCGCGCAACGCGATGATCTCGAAACCCAGTTCGCGCGCGATGCGGTTGAGCATCGCCGGGATGTCGGCGGCGAATGCCGCGACCAGGTAGCCTGTCGGCGTCGGTCCGCTGTTCTCGCCACCCACCCCGCCGGCAAATCCGGGCGGTTCGTCGCTTACCACGACATGGCCGCTGCGCAGCGTGATGACGCTTTTCGCACCACCCTTGAATTCGGCCTCGGCCCAGTTCTCGCGGCGGGAGGGAATGTCGTTGATGTTCGGAATGGTCATCGCATGCCTTGTTGCGAATTTTAGCAATGCACGCATGCTACACGATGGCCCATGACTGCGGCACGCGGCTGTGGCGCTGTCGGTCCCGCCGGGAATGAGCTGAAAATGCCCGTCTGGCAAGGCTTTCCGGCCTATGCCTTCGCTTTCGCGGCAGATGCAGGCGAGCACAGCATGGCGTTACGCGCACGGATCCACAGCGCATGCGCGAAAATGACTCATTCAGCGAGTTGCACATCCGATCCATGTCACCACAGGTGCCGACCATGACCGCCATCCTTCCCGCCTACGCCCACTCCGCCGCAGGCGACGCCTGGCATACCTACCTCGCGCAAGTCGATCGCGTCGCGCCGTTGCTGCCGCCCGGACTGCAACCGATCATCAACACGCTGCGCCGGCCCAAGCGCTGCCTCGTCGTCGATGTGCCGATCGAACTCGACTCGGGCGAGCGCGCCCACTTCGAGGGCTTTCGCGTTCAGCACAACGTGTCGCGCGGCCCGGGCAAGGGCGGCGTGCGCTACCACCCCGACGTGTCGCTGCAGGAAGTAATGGCGCTGTCGGCGTGGATGACGGTAAAGAACGCCGTCGTCAACCTGCCTTTTGGCGGCGCCAAGGGCGGCGTGCGCGTTGCGCCGCGCAGCTTGTCGCGCGGCGAGCTCGAGCGCCTGACGCGGCGCTACACCAGCGAAATCGGCATCATCATCGGTCCGAACCGCGACATCCCGGCGCCCGACGTCGGCACCGACGGGCAGATCATGGCCTGGATGATGGACACCTATTCGGCCGGGCGCGGCAGCACGGCGCTCGGCGTCGTCACCGGCAAACCGGTGTCCATGGGCGGCAGCCTTGGACGCCAGGACGCCACCGGCCGCGGCGTCGTCACCGTGGCGCGCGAGGCCATGACGAAACTGGGCATCGCGCAGGTCGGCGCGCGCATCGCGCTGCAGGGCTTTGGCAATGTCGGCGAAGCGACGGCGCGGCTGTTCGCCGGGCAGGGTGCGAAAATCGTCGCCGTGCAAGACCACGCCGGCACCATCTTCAACGACGCCGGCATCGACGTCGTGGCATTGAAAGCCCACACCGCCGTCGGCAACAGCGTTGCCGGCTTTGCCGGCGCCGAGGCGATTGCCGCCGAGAGCTTCTGGCAGATTCCGTGCGAGGTGATGGTGCCGGCCGCCCTGGAGGGCGCGCTGAGCCCGGTGCGCGCCGCGCAACTCGCCTGCAAGCTGGTGGTCGAGGGCGCCAACGGCCCGACCACGCCGGGCGCCGACGACATACTTCGCGATCGCGGCATTGTCGTGGTGCCGGACGTGCTGGCCAACGCCGGCGGCGTGACGGTGAGCTATTTCGAGTGGGTGCAGGATTTTTCGAGTTTTTTCTGGAGCGAGGCCAACGTCAACACCCAGCTCGAACGCCTGATGGGCGAGGCGTTCAAGGCGGTGTGGGACCTGCACCTCGAACGCAAGATAACGCTGCGCACCGCCGCCTATGTCATCGGCTGCACGCGCGTGCTCGAGGCGCATGCGATGCGGGGCTTGTATCCCTGAGCGAAACGGGCTTCAATGACGGGGCGTGCCGCCCCGCGGACATCGCCACCCCCGCAACCACGATGACAATATCCATGGATACCGACACCCCGCCACTCAAAGCGCAGATCGACGCGCTGCTGCTCAAGCTGCCCGGCGTCAGCGCGCGCAAGCTCAACAAGCTCGACGCCTATTTTGTCGCCGACAAGATGTTCGCCTGCATCAGCGGCGGGGGCGTCGGCCTGCGCCTGCCGGCGGCGACGGCCACGGAACTGCATTTTTCTCGCGACAACGTCGTGCCCTTCCAGCCCGGTGGCATGGCGGCGACGCGCGAATGGATACAGATCAACCGCAATGACGCCGCCGATTACGCGAAAGACCTCGAACTGTTTCAGACCGCGCTCGACTTCGTCAAAAAGGGGCGGCGCTAGGCGCCTCCGCCGGCGGACCCAAGTCAGGGTTTAGATCTCACTGTTTAGATCTCAGAGTTTAGAGCTCAGGGCTTGGCAAGGTGCCAGACCTTGTTGAAGCCGTCGCCGGTCATGTCGCCGGGCTTGGCGTCCTTGATCCAGGTGTACAGCGGCTTGCCCTTGTAGGCCCACTGACGGCTGCTGTCTTCGCGAATGATGATGGCCCAGTTGTCGGCCGCGGTATCGCCGCCGGCGACCATCAGCGGCGGCCAGTTTTTGGCGCAAGGCCCGTTGCAAACGCTCTTGCCCGAGCCGGCCTTGTCGTTGTCAAAGGTGTAGAGCGACATGCCGCCGGCGGTGACCAGCACATTGCCGTCGAGTTTGACCGAAGCCGGCGCCATTGCGGCGCAGCCTGACAGCAGCATTGCCGCGGCGGCCGCGAAAGGGATGAGGGCACGCAGTTTCATGGTGTTTCCTTTGCCTGTGGATGGGTGACACGAAGGGATATCGCGGCTTGCACCACGTGCAAACGCGTTGCTCGAGCACATTATTCCATCGAAGTAACCGGGGGCGTGCCGGCCGTGGAACAGCACGTTGACCCGGGCACTTGCGTATAGACTGAATCATGCCTCCGTTCTTCAGACCGCTGCCATGAACATCGATCCGCTGCTCGACACCGCGCTCAGGCTTTGCGCCGCCACGCTGGCCGGCGGCGTGATCGGACTCAATCGCGAGATCAAGCACAAGGCGGCCGGACTGCGCACGCATGCCGTGGTGGCGCTGGGCGCAGCGCTCGCCACGTCGATTTTCATCTGGCCGGCCGCCGGCGCGGCAGTCGCGCACGTCGACGCGATGAGCCGCATCATCCAGGGCATCATCACCGGCATCGGCTTTATCGGCGCCGGCGTGATCCTGCGCAGGCCGGACGGCCATGCCGTGCACGGCCTGACCACCGCCGCTTCGATCTGGCTCGCCGCCTGTCTCGGCTGCGCGCTGGGCGCGGGTGCGTGGGTGCCCGCGATCGCGGCCCTTGCGCTGGTGCTGCTGATCCTGATTTTCGGCGGGCCACTCGAACACTGGGCCAGCCGCAAGTTCGAACCGCCACCGGCGCCGGGCGACGACACAAAGCAGTGAGCACCGGTGCGGCGGCGCAGGGCGCGAACGACGATGCGATGCCCCTTGTTCGGGCTCGAACCCCGCCGCCTTGAGCAAGCCGACGCTCCGCGTCAGATCGCGGCGCATGAATTCGACAAAAGCCGCCGGGCCAATATAGCCGGGCACGATGCGCGCAGCGAACGCGGGCTGCCCGAGGTTTTCGGCAATCGCCGCAGCGATGCGGCTGGTGATCGCCGGCGGCAGGCCCCCGGGACCCCACACGCCATACCATGAGGCATTCGTCAGATCGGGCATGCCGGTCGCGGCGGTGGTCGGGATCTCCGTGTCGCGTGGCGGGATTGAGTCGGCGCGATTCAGCCATGCAAGGCGCTAAGTGCAAATACTGCACCGGGAAACAGCGCAAAGTATCGAGCGCGGCTTGGTTGATTGCCCCGCCCAGTGGCCGAAAAACCGCGACTGGCGCGGCTTTTCGGGTCGGCTCCAGAAAAGTCCCGGACAACGCTATTGATGGATGTAGCTCTCCAGTTGTGCGATGACCTGCTGTTGCTCGAAGAGCATTTCCTTGACCACGTCGCCGATGGAGATCATGCCGATCACCACGCCGGCGCCGACCACGGGCAGGTGGCGGATGTGCTTGTCGGTCATCAGCACCATGCATTGCTCGACCGTCTGCTCCGGACTGGCGTGAATGACCTTGTCGGTCATGATTGCGCGCACCGCCAGGTCTTTCGAGGATTTGCCGAGCAAGGCCACCTTGCGCGCATAGTCGCGCTCGGAAAAAATGCCGGCCAGCCGGCCGTTCTCGAGCACCACCAGCGCACCGACGTTCTTGTCGGCCATCAGTTGCAAGGCCTCGAACACGCTGGCATCGGGAGCAATGGACAACACCTTGTGCGTCTTGCCCTGCAGCATCTGCATCACGTTTTTCATGATTCCCTCCTTCAGCCCGTAAAAAGCCCGTAAAAGAAAGACCCGGTCAGGCGGTGAGCCGGAGCGGGCCTTTCTGCTTGCCATACATTTTGTGCGGCGCTCTGAGAGGCCGCTATGGGCTTGTTAGCCCGGTCGATGAACAACGCTTATGGATGTGTGACCTCGATAACCAAACCTCCTTGCGTGATGCAACAAGCAGTGCAAGAAAAACTGGTCGCCGGTCCTCAGCGCGACCGGCGGGCGTTGCCCCAGACTGCTGCTCGGTCCCTCAGGACGGGAGTATGTTTGCAGGGGCTTGGTCAGAGCCCGGGGCAATGCGAAAAGACTACGCCGCATTGTGGTGAAAAGCGAGCGATTATTCAAGCGACTGAAAACGTGTGGCGAATTGTGCGGTGCGCGGGGCCATCGCACCCCCGAGTTGTTGCCTCTGCGCGCCAGCGCACGGTGCGCGCGCCGGCAAGCGCCTAGCCTTGGACTTTGCGCGCTCCGCACGCGCGCAGCGTTCCCGCTCCCTAAAGGACTTCGGTCGTTCATGCGCAAAGCCTGTGCCCCGCTCGCCCTCGCATTGCTGCTGCCTTTTGCCGGCTGCGGCGAAGTGGCGACCCTGCCCGGCGAAGCGGGCTTCGGCCCGAAGCCGGTGCTGCCCGCGCCGAACGCGACCCTGCTGCCGACCGTGAACATCGCCAAGGCCACCGGCTGGCCTGCCGGTGTGAAACCGACGCCAGCCGCGGGTCTCGCGGTCAGTGCGCTGGCGGGCGGGCTCGATCATCCGCGCTGGCTGTATGTGTTGCCCAACGGCGATGTGCTGGTGGCCGAATCCAACGCCCCGCCCAAGCCCGAGGACGGCAAGGGCATCAAGGGCTGGTTGATGAAAATGTTGATGCAGCGCGCCGGCGCCGCCACGCCGAGCGCCAACCGCATCACGCTGCTGCGCGATGCCGACGGCGACGGCGCCGCCGAAACGCGCACGGTGTTGCTGTCGGGGCTCAATTCGCCTTTTGGCATGACGCTGGTCGGACCGCACTTGTACGTTGCCAACACCGATGCACTGCTGCGTTTTGACTATGTCGAGGGCGCAACCGCCATCAACACGCCGGGCGTGAAAGTTGCCGATCTTCCCGCCGGTCCCATCAACCATCACTGGACCAAGAACGTCATTGCCAGCCGCGACGGCAAAAAACTTTACGTGACCGTGGGCTCGAACAGCAACGTCGGCGAGAACGGCATGGACAAGGAAGTCAACCGCGCCGGCATTCTGGAGATCGACCCGGCGACAGGCGCGACGCGGGTTTTTGCATCGGGCATTCGCAACCCCAACGGTCTCGCCTGGGAACCGCAGGGCGGCGCGCTGTGGACCGCCGCCAACGAGCGCGACGAAATCGGCAGCGACCTGGTGCCCGATTACATGACATCGGTGAGGGACGGCGGCTTCTACGGCTGGCCTTACAGTTATTACGGCCAGCATGTCGACCAGCGCGTCAAACCGCCGCGCCCCGACCTGGTGGCCGCGGCCATCGCGCCCGACTATGCGCTCGGCGCACATACCGCCTCGCTCGGCCTGGCGTTTCACGAGGGAAGACTGTTGCCCCCGCAATACGAGCACGGCGCCTTTGTCGGGCAGCACGGTTCGTGGAACCGCAAACCGCACAGCGGCTACCAGGTGATTTTTGTGCCCTTCGCCAACGGCCGCCCGGCGGGGCCGCCGCAAGTGGTGCTGGGCGGCTTTTTGAGCCGTGACGGCGAGGCGCGCGGCCGGCCGGTGGGCGTGGCCATAGATCGCGCCGGCGCGCTGCTTGTAGCCGACGACGTGGGCAACATTGTCTGGCGCGTGACACCCGCGCCACGCTGAGTCGCGGCCGGGCTGGCGCAGGATGGACGCCGGCCACGCCCCGAGAACGCCCCGGCATTCCCGATGTCGGCTGGAAAACATCGCCAAACGGGCATTTCCAGCCATCGACCGTGCCGGTGATTAATTGCTCTCTTATGTACGATAACGAACAGAACCGGACCTCGGCAAGGAGGAGTGTTGGACCGTGAATAAAACCGCTGTCAGCACAAAGATACGGTGATCGCCATGCTGCATTCCCAAGCCCTTCAACAATTCGAGCACCTGCATGACTTTCATGCATTGACCGAGGCTGTGCTGCGCGTGTGCCAGACCTTCGGACCGGTGCGCTCCTACGAGTGCGTGCGCCTGGTGCAGGACAAGAATTCGCAAGTGGCGCTGTGCTTCGTCGAGCTTGACTCCGAGTCCCACCAGATGGACCTCATACGCAGCCTTGGCGCCTGCACCTTCGGCGAAGGCGTCTGCCTGAAAATCCCGATGCAGGGCACGTTTCAGGCGGTCATGGACAGTTATTGCGGGCCGCGCAAGCAACAACCGGAGCTCGCGGCGCTGCTGCGCTGAACGAGCGGCGCCAGCCCGATGGCGCGAGCCACGCACGCCGCAGCTTGCGGTCTTCGCCTGCCCCCTTTCAGCATTGCGCCGGGCCCATCCGGCATCTGCCTTACCCACGCGCCGACACCGGATCGGGAATGACATGCTCAGCAACCTCGAAGGCCAGAAAATACCGCGGGCGGTGTTTCACACCCGCAGCAAAAGCGGCGACTGGACGATCGTCACCACGGAAGAGGTGTTCAAGGGCAAGACCGTCGTGCTGTTCGCGCTGCCCGGCGCATTCACGCCAACCTGCTCTTCAACGCACGTGCCGCGCTACAACGAACTGGCGCCGGCGTTTTTCGCCAACGGCGTGGATATGGTGGTCTGCGTGGCGGTCAACGACGCCTTCGTCATGAACGAGTGGGCGCATTCGCAGGAATGTGGCAACCTGCTGTTACTACCCGACGGCAACGGCGAATTCACCGACAGGATGGGCATGCTGGTGGACAAGTCGGACATCGGCTTCGGCAAACGCTCGTGGCGTTATTCGATGCTCGCCACCGACATGCTGATCCAGAAAATGTTCATCGAGCCGGAAAAACCCGGCGATCCGTTCGAGGTGTCGGACGCCGACACCATGCTCGCCTACATCAACCCGAAGGCGGACAAACCCGACCAGGTCGCCATCCTGACGCGCGAAGGCTGCGGGTTTTGCGCCAAGGCCAAGGCGCTGCTGGAAGGCGCGGGCTACGACTTCGCCGAGGTCAATCTCGATCACGCCGACCGCTCGCGCATTGTCGGCGCGATCACCGGCGAGGGCACGGTGCCGCAGGTATTCATCAACGGCCGCCGCATCGGCGGCCTCGAAGAACTGCAGCACTGGCTCAAAAAAGCGGCCTAGCCGGGTTTGCAGATCGCTTGTCTGGCGCAGACGTACAATGCTCGGCTTACGGCGCGACCGCATATCCCGGACAAACTCATGAGCGACAACCCGAAAGCAGCCCCGGCGAATGAGCAAGAAGCCGGGGATGACGAGCATCTTCTGGTACGCGCGCGGATCAACATCCTGCCAATACTGGGAGTGCTCGCGGCCAAAGCCCTGCCGGTGCGCGTGCAGTTTTCCAGTCAAGCCCGCGCCGTCGCGACGCGCCTGCTGTCCTTGAAGCCGCATTACGAGGAACTGGTATTCGATGGCGCCGGTATCGACGGCCTCGGGGCGCTCGATGGCACGACAAGCCTGACGGTCGACGCCGTCTATGACCACCTGCATGTCCGCTTTACCGCCGGACATGCGGAGGCGATGAGCTTCAACGCGCGACCGGCATTTCGCGCCTGCATACCCTTGGAATTGTTGCGCATGCAACGGCGGGGCTCGGCGCGCTATCCCGTGCCCTCACTCAATCCGCCCGTGGTCAGCATGCACATAGGCGACCGCAAAAAGCCGGGAATAAATCTGCGCGTGATGGACATTTCCACCGGCGGCCTGTGCCTCGTCCTCGAGAGCCGCAGCATAGGCTTTGGCCCGGGCACGACGCTACCGCGCTGCCGTCTCGAGATTCCTGGAATCGGCACGATAGAAACCGATCTGGTGGTGAGCTATGTCGACACGATGGAAGGCGGTAACGGCTGGCGGCGCATGGGCTGCCGCTTCTCCAGCCTGGGCATGCTGGCGCTCGAACGCGTGCGGGACTATGTGACACATCTCGAACGCAGCGCGTTTAACGCGGCGGGCGGGCAGGCCGGGACATAGCAATAATCCGGGAACCCCCGCCAGGCGGGCCTTTCCAGCATTCCCGCCTGAGGCATCGAGGCGTTTATTTTTCCAGCATCGCTCTGCGCGGGCACTCGAGCTTCCCGACCTGCGCCTGCCCGGCCCCGGCCTTGAACCGCGCGCCAGTTCGCCCGAAGGGCTGAAGGAGAACTTCAAGCGTGACGCCGCCAAATGGCGGGTGGTGACAGGGCAGGCTAAAATCCAAGAGGAATGATCGCAAATCAACGGAGACCGGAATGAGCAAGGTGCAGGCAATCAAGGGGCAGCAGGACGGTGCAGCGGACGCAGGGACGGCGGAACGCCAGGTGCGCGTCGATCTTGCCGCCTGTTACCGGCTGATCGATTTGTACGGCATGAGCGACATCATCCTCAACCACATTTCGGCGCGTGTACCCGGCGATCACGAACACTTTTTGATCAACCCCTTCGGCATGATGTACGACGAAATTACCGCATCGTCGCTGATCAAGGTGGACACCGACGGCACGGTCATCCACAACCCCGACCCGCAATACAGCGTCAACCTGCCCGGCTACGTCATTCACAGCGCCATCCACGCCGGCCGGCCCGATGTGAAATGCGTGCTGCACACCCACACGCCGGCCGGCATGGCGGTGTCGGCCCTCAAATGCGGCCTGCTGCCGCTGAACCAGGTGGCGATGCGCTTCATATCGAGCGTCGCGTATCACGCTTTTGAAGGCGTGGCGGTGGACCTCGAAGAGCGCGCGCGACTGGTCGCCGACCTTGGCGACAAGGAAGTGATGATCCTGCGCAACCACGGCCTCCTCGCGGTGGGACGCACCGTGGCCGAGGCCTTCGTCAACATGCAACGCCTCGAGCGCGCCTGCCAGACACAGTTGCTTACCATGTCGGCTAATTCCGAAATGCTCTACCCGCCGCAAAAAGTCATAGACCACACCTTCGGCCAATTGCGCCAGTCGCCCAGCCCCGCCGCCGACGGCAGCTTTCCACCGCACGGCACGCGCGAATGGCCGGCGCTGCTGAGAAAGCTCGACCGCATTGATCCGTCGTACCGCAACTAGGCAAAGCAGAACAGTCGCGCTCGTCCCGACCCCGTCGTCCCCGCTAAAACGCGAACCCATTCTGCCGTGAAGGCCAGACGCTCAAGGTCAAGGTGGATTCCCGCTTGCGCGGGAATGGCGACACAGGGCCATTGTCACCGCACCCCGGCAACATCGGGTACGACCGATTCACCATTGATTTAATCCGCACCACACCACCCGAAGAAAGATGACCCGTCACCGTATTTTGCAAATTGGCGCCCTCACCATCGCCGCTATGCATGCGCGGTAAACCAACGCAGAAAGATTCAGCCATGAGCCAGCCCCCGGCCACACCATCCGAACAAACCAGGCGCGTGCGCCCGCCGCCACGCCGCGTCAGCGTGCTGCGCACCATGCGCGTGACACCGCGCGTGGTGCAACTGACCCTGGGCGGCGAAGGCCTTGCCGGCTTCGCCACACCACGCCCGGGCGGACACATGAAACTGATGGTGCTGCCGCCTGAATCGCGCGACTGGACGCCGGCGAGCGAGGTGCCGCGCCCGCCCATGCGCACCTACACGCCGCGCCGCTACGACGCGATCCGCAACGAGCTCGACGTCGAGTTCGTCATGCACGGCAGCGGCCTTGCCTCGAGCTGGGCCGAACATGCGCAGCCCGGCGAAGAACTGTATGTGGCCGGCCCCGGCGGTGGCTACGACATTCCCGCCGGCACGCAACACCTGCTGCTGATGGCCGACGACACCGCGATGCCGGCGGCCGGCATGATCCTCGAAGCGCTGCCGCCAGGCTGCGCGGCGCAGGTGATGTGCGAAGTCGAGGACGCCGCCGAAGAGCGGCCGCTCAGCCCGCGCGTGGGCGCGGTGGTGCAATGGCTGCATCGTGCCAGTGCCAACACCGCCTCGGGCGAACTGCTGCTAAAGGCCGCCGGCGCGCTGAAACTGCCAGAGGGCGCCGCCTGCTGGATCGCCTGCGAGGCGGGCATGATGCGGCGCATTCGTGACGCGTTGATCGCCAACGGCGTGGCACGCAGCCTGATCCACGGCCGCGGCTACTGGAAGGCCGGCGAAACGGCGTATCCGGATCACGACTATGGCGAATAAGGCCGGGAAAACCCCAGCGCATCGGGCATTTTCAGCCATTTGCCTGGCTGCCAAGACGTCTTGCACCTGGCCTGTTTAATTCCGCTGGGCACCGTACAAATGCACCCCGATCGGGATTCATATATAAAAATGTATCCCTTTCGTAGCACACCAACTCCATGGGACACTTCTCCGCCGTCGTCACACCCGCAGCCGAGGCCGGCTTATCCGGGCAAATTGCCGTGCAAGTTCGCGCCGCCAGACAAGCCAGGGGCTTGTCGATAAGGGCGGCCGCGGCACAACTGCAGTGCTCGCCGCGATTTGTGCTGGCGCTCGAACAAGGCAAACCCACGGCCCGAATGGACAAGGTGCTGCAGGTACTGGCGGGTGTGGGCTTGCAGCTCTCGGTGCATGCCGGGAGTGCCAACGCCCTGGCCGGAGCGACGGCAAGAACCGAGGCCCGTGCAGCGCAGGGTTTGCGCGAACAAAAGCTGGCGCAGGCACATGCGCGCCTGGCAACCACGCTCGCTCTCGGCGCAATCGAACCGGATGCCATCGAACGCGCACGTGCCCAGGTGAGCAAATGGTCCGACCAGCGCATTTGCAGCCAGTGGTATGTCGATCAATGGACCGGCATTCTCGCCGGCAGCGCGCGCGATATCGCGCTGAGGCTGCATACGCTGAAGACCTCGGACGCAAAGGCTCTGTACCAGAACACGCCGTTCGGATTCTGGGTGCGCGAGCACCTCGGTGCATGAACATCGCGCAACTCGATAAGCTGTTTGCCGCGGTCGCTGCAAAACACCCGGTCAAAACGTTTGTTGTCATCGGCAGCCTGACCGTACTGGGCCTTGTCAACCAGCGGCAAATTCCCGATTCGATGATCGTGTCTGCAGAAGTGGACGCGTGGCCCGAGGCCGACCCCGACCGCGCCTTCGAAATCGCCGATGACTTCGGCGTGGGCAGCGATTTTGAACAGCAGAACGGCTACTACTACAACGCCTTCTCGCCCAGCCTGCCGACGTTGCCGCAAGGCTGGCAGCAACGGCTGATCAGCTACCCGCTGCCAAGCGGAACGCAGTTGAAGTTCATTGAACCGCACGACGCGGCGATCTCCAAACTCGCGCGCGGCGACGCCAAGGACCTGCAATGGGTCAGCGCCGGCATAGACGCGTCCATTCTTTCGGTGGCAACACTCGAATACCGCTTTCGTGAAACCGTGTTCGCCGACGACCCCGAGCGTGAACGCGTGCGCGCACTCATCGCGCATGAAACCGGGCGTGCCGGCCTGAGCGCTTTGAAACGCGGCAAGACCTGAAGCCTGCGCCGGGAACCAAGGCAATCGCAGCGGTTACTCGACCCTGATTGCAGTGCGCGCAACGAGGTCGGTCCATTGCTGTACTTCGCGCGTCATGCGGGCGGTGAATTCCTGCGGGCTTACCGACATCACGCGCGCGCCCTGCGCGTTGAACAGATCGCGCACCGCCGGCTTGTCCATGATTTTTGCCAGCTCGGCCTGCAGCCGGGCAACCACCTGCGGCGGCGTGCCGGCCGGCGCCAGCATGCCGAACCATATCGGCGCGTCGTAATCGGTAAAGCCCTGCTCGTAAAAGGTCGGCGCATCAGGCAAAAAGGCGCTGCGCTGCTGCCCGGTCACACCAAGGGCGCGAAGCCGGCCGCCCTTGATGTGGCCCATCGCGCTGGCGAGGCTGGAGGTGCCGAAATCGATGCGGCCCGCAACGGCTTCGGCAATGGATCCGGCGACGCCCTTGTAGGGGATGTGCGTCACGCGGATTTTCGCCTTGTCGAAAAAAAGCGCGGCGGCGAGGTGTGAGGACGTGCCCTGACCACCCGAACCGAAGCTCAGCCCGTCGGGCTTTTGCTGCGCCAGTTGCACCAGCGCGCGCGCATCGGCGGCCGGCAGTTCGACCCGTGCCCACATCACGGTGGGCGCTTCGGCCAGCATCGCCACCGGCACAAAATCCTTCAGCGGCTGGTAGGGCAGCTTGGAAAACAGCGCCGGGTTGACGGTAAAGGTGTTTTCGGTAAAGAGCAGCGTGTAACCGTCGGCCTGCGACTTGGCGACGGCATCGATGCCGATGATGCCGCTCGCGCCGGTGCGGTTTTCGACCACCACCGGCTGCCCCAGCGGCACGGTCAGTTCAACCGCCATACGGCGCGCGGCGACGTCGGTAAAAGACCCGGCGAGGTAGGGCACGACAATGCGTATCGGCTTTGCCGGCCAGGCCTGCGCCTGCGCGTTGCCGCTGACGAACATGAGACCCGCGACAGCGACAGACAACAGCGATCGGATGCGGATCGATTTCATTGTTGTTTCTCCCTCGTCCGGTATGAGAGCATCTTATTCGGCTTTGATGCCCGTGTCCTTCACCACCTTGGCCCACAAGGCCACTTCCGCGCGCAGGAAGGCGCCGAACTCCTCGGGGGTGGAGGGGGTGAACACCACGCCCTGCGGTGCCGCCTGCGCCTTGACATCCGAGTCTTCGAGCAGCGTGCGCGATACCGAATTCAGGCGCTGGATGATGGCCGGCGGTGTACCGGCCGGGGCGAGCACGCCGTACCAGGTGGTGGCGACAAAGTTGATGCCGGACTCGACCACCGTGGGCATGTCCGGCGCCAGCGGCGAGCGCCTGGCGCCGGTGACGGCCAGCCCCTTCAGCTTGCCGCCCCTGACCTGCGGCAGCGTCGTGCCTATGCCCGAGATCACCAGTTGCACGTCGCCTGACATCACCGCGGCCATCGCCGGCGCCGCGCCCTTGAACGGGATGCGCGTGATCTTGATGCCGGCAAGCGAGTCAAACAATTCGGTGGCGAGCAGCGTCGGGCTGGAGGTCGCGCCGTAATTGAGTGCGCCCGGCTTGGACTTGGCGAGCGCGACGAACTCGCGCAGGTCTTTCACCGGCAGCGAGGGCGTGACGGCGATGATGTTGGGCGACTCACCGATCAGGGTGACAGGCGCGAAATCCTCGACCGTGCGGTAGGGCAGTTTCGGATAAAAGCTCGCATTGATGGCGTGTCCGGCCGAGGCGAAGAACAGCGTGTAGCCGTCGGGCACCGCCTTGGCCACGACATCGGCCGCAATGACGCCATCGGCGCCGCCGCGGTTTTCTATCACCACCTGCTGGCCCAGCACATTGCCCAGGCGCTGCGCGAATACGCGGGCGATGGCATCGGTGGGCCCGCCGGCGACAAAACCGACCACCATGCGGATCGGTTTGGTGGGGTAGGTCTGCGCCAGTGCACCGGGCAAGGTGAACAGGTACGCGAGCAGCAGGGCGAACATCGGGTGGGGAAATTTTTTCATCAGGCGCTCCTTGGGTTTCGTGGTGTCCGGTGTGCTTATTTTTTGTGAACGACTTTGTCGGGGTTCTCGCCGTAGGGCGGCGAGTAGATGATCAAGACCTTCATGCGCTCGCTGGTGACGCGCACCGAATGAAACACGTCGGCCGGGAAAAAACACAGGTCGCCGGCGCGCGCCTGGTGCGCCACGCCCTCGATGATGACCTCGGCTTCGCCTTCAATGAAGTACTGCGCCTGCTCCATGCCCGGGTGGGCGTGCGTCGATACGCCGGCGCCTTTTTCCACCTCGCCCAGCACCACTTCCATGAAACGCGCACCGTTCAGCGCGGCCGAGACGAGGCGGGTGTTTTTGGTGCCGGTGTGGTTGGCCGGCGAATACGACTCCATGGCATCGGGGCGCATCACATACGTTGAAGCGGGTTTGGCGATGCTGTTCATGTTGTCGGCCTCCAAAAGCGTTTCAGCAAAAAATGCGCCGCCCGTTCCCGCTGCCGGTTCATGCCGGCTCCCCGTCGCGGCAGCGGATCAGCGCGTGCTTGTCATTGCAAAAGACTTCTTCGTCGCGCTGGTTGTAGACGTGGTCGCGAAACACCACCAGCCCGCGTCCCGGCCTGGAGGTCAGGCGTTTTTGCACCACCTCGACCTCGGTACGGATGGTGTCGCCGGGGCTGACGTGGCGCAGGAACTTCGCGCCCTCGATGCCGGCCAGCGCGACCACGCTGCCCTGGAACAGCGCACCGGTCATTGCCGTGGAAAAAGACATCACCAGGTGGCTGGGGCAGATGCGCCCGGGCAGCCCGCGTGAGCGCGCATAGTCGTTGTCAAGAAACAGCGGCACGTCATAGCCGACCAGCGCGCAAAAGGCCTCGTGGTCGGCGTCGGTGATGAGCCGCGTTCTGGTCGGATAGCGCGCACCGACCTCGAAGTCCTCGTAAAAGCGCGTCATGACTGCACCTCGCGCAAGCGCACGGCGCCGCCGGCAGCAAGACGCCGGATGTCCTCTGCCGCAAAACCCGCCTCGGTCAGCACCTGCCCGGTATGCTCGGCGAATTTCGGCGCAACGCCGGGGTGGCGCGCCGCCTGGCCGTCAAAAAACCCGGGTGAAGCGAGCATGCGCGTGCGGCCCACGCCCGGGTGCTCGCGCGCGACCAGCGTACCGGTGGTGGCAAGGTCCGGATCGGCGGCCACATCGGCCAGTGAATTGACGCGCTGCGCCGGAAAGCCCAGGCGTGCCGCCAGTGCCTCCCATTCGGCGACGGTGCGTTCGCCGGCGACGGCGGCGATCATGTCGTAGAGCTCGCCGACATGGGCGTTGCGCACCACCGCATTGGTAATGCGCGGATCGTCGGCCAGTTCGGGCCGGCCGGTTTCGCGAAAAAACTGCGCCCACTGCGCACCGCTGTACGGTGTCATGGCGATATGGCCGTCGCGCGCGCGGTAGATGCGCCGGCCGCGCGCGCCCATGACACGGTGATAGCCGACCTCGCCCTTGCCCGGCTCGAAGGTCTGGCCTTGCAGGTGCTCGAGCAGCATGAAGGCGGCGAGGGTTTCGTACATCGGCACGTCTATCAATCCGCCGTGGCCGGTGACGGTGCGCCGGTACAGTGCGGCCAGCACCGCGCAGGCGAGGCCCATGCCCGCCACCTTGTCGGCGAGCAGGCTTTGCACAAACCGCGGCATGCCGGTGGCATCGGCATTGAGCGCGGCAAGGCCGGACGAGGTCTGGATGACATCGTCAATCGCCGCGGCGTCGGCGCGCGGGTTGGCCCGGGCAAAGCCGGTTGCCGTGCAATACAAAATACGCGGATTGATGGCGGCGACATCCCGGTACGACAAGTCCAGCCTGTCCATGGCGCCACGCCGGACGTTGTGAATGAACACATCGGCGGTGACGATCAGGCGGCGAAGCACGTCGCGACCGTCGGTGGTTTTGAGGTCGATGGCGACCGAGCGCTTGCCGCGGTTGAGGTTGAGAAAAATCGCGCCCATACCGTCGGCGGCGACCGAACCGGCATGACGCATGATGTCGCCCTCGGGCGGCTCGATCTTGATGACGTCGGCACCGTAGTCGGCAAGTATCTGCGTCGTCAGCGGCCCGAACACCACGGTGGTGAGGTCAATGACGCGCACGCCTGCCAGCAGTGCCGCTTTCTCGGTGCCGGTGCCGGTGCCGGCTGCGCTCATGAGCACGCCTTATGCATTGCTGGCGGCGTCCGGGTCAGGGCTGCGCAGCACCGCAACCGCAGAAATCTCGATCAGCGCATCCTTGCGCAGCAAGCCCTGCACCTGCACACCGGCGGCGGCGGGCATGCCGGTCTTGAAGAATTCGCGACGCACTGCGGCCGTGCCCTTGTAGTTTTCGGTCGTGACAAAAAATTCCTGGGTCTGCACGATGTCGTCGCAGGAACCGCCGACCGAGTTGAGCAGCGCCTCGAACTTGCGGAAAATCTGCCGCGTCTGTTCGACGATGTCGCCGGGCGCGGTAATTCTGCCCGCCTCGTCGGTGCCGGTGGTGCCGGACAGCCAGATGGTGTTGCCGACACGCATTGCCGGCACGAAGGTGTAATGCGCCGGCCAGGGTTTGCCGCCGGTGAGGGCTTGGCGAATCTCGCTCATTCAGTCTTTCTCCTTGTCATGGGGCATGACGCGGTAAAGGTGAAACCCCTCCAGCAGGGTTTCGTCGCGCTGGTTCAACAGCGCGGTCTTGAAGCGGGCAAACCGCCGGTGGCCCTCGTCCCAGAGTTTTTCCAGGGTGAAGACCGGCCGCACGGTGTCACCGACCAGCGCCGGCTTCAGAAAGCGGCAGCCCTGCTCGACAAAAATGTAGCCGTCCATGCGCTCGCGCGCCGACGAGGCGCCCAGCGCTGTCAGTGAAGTGAGCAGCAGGCCATGCGCCAGCGGCTTGCCGAAGTGGCTTTTTTTGGCGTACTCGACATCGTAGTGAATGGGGTGCACGTCGCCGGTCACGCCGGAAAAGAGCAGAAAGTGGGCGTCGGTGAGCGTCTTCGACGGCCCGCCGAAAGATTCGCCGATTTTCAGCGCTTCGCTCATGCCGAACCCGCCTTTGCGGTTTTCCTGCGCGCGCGTTTGAGCGCAACGCCCTTACTCTCCGGCCTCGAGCCCGGCTGCGCGCACGCCGGCGCGGGCTGCACGGCCCGCAGCAGCAAATCGGCCATGCCTTCGGCAATCGATGCCGGGCTCAATTTGCCCTCCGCGCGATACCACTTGGGAATCCAGTTGATCGCGCCGAGCATGGTCAGGCCGGCAAGCTTTGCATCGGGGCAGTCCAACTCACCCACGGCCACGCCCTCCGCTATCAGGCGGCGCACGCCGGCCTCGAATTGGTCGCGCCTGGCGACGTAGGTCTTGCGCTGCGCCGGGGCGAGGCTCTCCAGGTCGGTCAGCAACACACCGCGCAGGCCGCCGTCGGTGATGCCGCGGATATGGCGCACCAGAAGCGTGTGCAAGCGCCGTTGCGGGCTTTGTGCCGGATCGAGCGAGGCGAGCGCATCAAGGCTGACATCCATGCAACGCATGTGGCACTGGTAGAGGATGTCCTGCTTGTCGTTGAAGTAGTAGTAAAGATTGCCCTTGGTGATGCCAAGGCGCCTCGAGATATCGAGCATGCTGAGCGAAGAGAGGCCGGAGTCTGCCAGCACGTCGCCGACGCTGCGCAGAATCTGCTCGCGCCGCGAATCCTTGGGTGACGCGCGGCCGTGCCAGCGGCGCGACCGGGAAGGGCTTGCCGCGGCGCGACCGCGACGCGCGCCGGCAGCAACAGCCGGGGAAGTGCGAGTTTTTGACTTCATGGTCAAATTCTAGGAAGGAATGCCGCAAATTGCAACCGCGAGGTTTTTGCGGGCGTCGCGCGGCGTTGAACCGCCCGGTCGCGACGCGGCTGGAACGATGCGCCGCGAAAATCCGGGCAGAAAGCATCGCCGGCGTCAGTGTCCGATCAGGTATCGTCGCGGCCGCTGCGGACGTTTTCCCGAGCTACCCTGCTCGCTGGAAACCAGCGCCAGGCGCGGGTTTCCAGCATTCCCGCCTAGCGCATGGAGGCGTTTATTTTTTCCAGCATCGCACTGCCCGGGCACAATTGCTTCGCGTTCATCTTGTTGAAGGGCATGTCGGTGGTATGCAGGTGGGCGTGCATGTCTTCGGCCTCGGGGTGCACGTACAAGAGGCCGGTGATGACCTCGCCCTTGGCGGCGTGCTCGCTGATCAGTGTGGCGGCGTGGATGCGGTTGGTCGGGTCGTATTCGGGGTGGGTCTTGCGCAAACGCACGACGCTGCCGTCGTGCTGCGGCACGTCGATGACTTCGCCCTCTTTGTAATCGACGGTGATCTCGCTGCGCTGCGGCCAGAAGTCGAGGCGGTTGACGACCTCGTTGTGCTCGCGCATGTAGTCGTAGCTCTTGGTGCTGCCGGCGTGGTTGTTGAACGCCACACAGGGGCTGATGACATCGATGAAGGCGGCGCCGGGGTGGGCGATGGCGGCCTTTACCAAGGGCACCAGTTGCTCCTTGTCGCCGGAAAAACTGCGCGCGACAAAGGTCGCACCCATCAGCAGGGCGAGCGATACCGTGTCTATGGCCGAGTCGGAATTGACCACGCCGCGCTTGCTCTTGGAACCGCGGTCGGCGGTGGCCGAGAACTGGCCCTTGGTGAGGCCATAGACGCCATTGTTCTCGAGGATGTAGGTCATGTTGACGCCACGGCGCATGACATGGGCGAACTGGCCGATGCCGATGGAGGCCGAGTCGCCGTCACCGGAGACGCCGAGGTAAATGAGGTCGCGGTTGGCAAGGTTGGCGCCGGTGAGCACCGAGGGCATGCGGCCGTGCACGGTGTTGAAGCCGTGGGAGTTGCCAAGAAAATAATCGGGCGTCTTGGACGAGCAGCCGATACCAGAGAGCTTGGCGACGCGGTGCGGCTGGATGTCGAGCTCCCAGCAGGCCTGGATGATGGCGGCCGAGATGGAGTCGTGACCGCAGCCGGCGCAGAGGGTGGAGACCTTGCCCTCGTAGTCGCGGCGGGTGTAGCCGACCTTGTTTTTTTGCAGGGTCGGGTGGTGGAGTTTTGGTTTGGTGATGTAGGTCATGGTGAGCCTTTGTAGCTTGCTCCCCTCACCCTAGCCCTCTCCCCGCAAGCGGGGCGAGGGGATGGTGTGCGGGGGGGGTTAGGGTTCATCGTGTAATCGACTGAAAACCCGCGCCAGGCGGGCGTTTCCAGCATATCCATTAAGCCGCCTTGCCCTTCTTTTTGATCGGCTCGACGTTGAGCGCCCGCACGCGCTCGCTGATCTCCTTGATGATGAAGCGCGCGGTAATGGGCGTGCCGTCGTAATGCAGGATGGGCATCAACTGCGCCGGATCGACATTGAGTTCGTTGACCAGCAGCGTACGGAACTGGGCGTCGCGGTTTTGCTCGATGACGAACAACTGCTCGTGGCTGGCGATGAAGTCCATGACCGAATCGGGAAAGGGAAAAGCGCGGATACGCAGGATATCGACGTGGATGCCATCGGCCTCGAAGGCCTCGAGAGCCTCGTGCATGGACGGGCTGGTGGAGCCGAAGTAAATGGCGCCGAACTTGGTTTTTTGCTTCGCCGCAGTGAGCACCGGCTGCGGCACCAGGGCCTTGGCGGTCTCGAACTTTTTCAGCAGGCGCTGCATGTTGTAAACATAGTCCGCGCCCGCCTCGGAATAAATCGCGTAAGGGTTCTTGCTGGTGCCGCGCGTGAAGTAGCCGCCCTTGCTCGGGTGGGTCCCCGGATAGGTGCGAAACGGAATGCCGTCGCCGTCCACGTCGAGGTAGCGGCCGAACTCCTTGCCGGCGTCGAGCATGGCTTCGGTCATGACCTTGCCGCGGTCGTACTCGTGCCTGTCGTCCCACACCAACGGCTCGGACAGGCGCTGGTTCATGCCGATGTCGAGGTCGGTCATCAAAAACACCGGCGTCTGCAGTCGGTCGGCGAGGTCGAGACTTTGCGCTGCCATGGAAAAACACTCGGTCGGGTCTTCGGGGAACAGCAGCACGTGCTTGGTGTCGCCGTGGCCGGCGTAGGCGCAGGCGAGAATGTCGGACTGCTGGGTGCGCGTAGGCATGCCGGTGGAGGGGCCGCCGCGCTGAACGTCGATGATGGTCGCCGGAATCTCGGCGAAATAGGCGAGGCCGATGAATTCAGTCATCAGCGAAACGCCGGGGCCCGAGGTGGTGGTGAAGGCGCGCGCGCCGTTCCAGCCGGCCCCGACGACGATACCGATGGAGGCGAGTTCATCTTCGGCCTGGACGATGCCGAACTTGTTCTTGCCTGTGTCCTTGTCCACGCGCAGCTTGGCGCAGTATTTCTGGAAGGCTTCGGCGAGCGACGACGAGGGCGTGATCGGGTACCAGGCACAGACGGTGGCACCGCCATACACGCAGCCGAGCGCGGCCGCGGCATTGCCTTCGACAAGAATTTTGTTGCCGACGGCACTGGCTTTTTTTACCGTCAGGCCGATCGGGCACTTGAGGTTTTCGAGGGCGTAGCTGCGGCCCATTTGCAGTGCGTGCACGTTGGGCTTGAGCAAGGCCTCCTTGCCCTTGTACTGCTCACCGATGAGACCGGCGATTTCGTCGGCGTCCATGTCGAGCAGCGCCGACAGGGCGCCGACATAAATGATGTTCTTGAACAACTGGCGCTGGCGCGGGTCGGTGTAGCTGATGTTGCAGATTTCGGTGATGGGCATGCCGATGACGTTGATGTCATCGCGAAACTTTGACGCCGGCAGCGGCTTGGTATTGTCGTAAAAGAGGTAACCGCCGGGCTCGATCTCTTTAATGTCGGCGTCCCAGGTTTGCGGGTTCATCGCCACCATCAGGTCCACGCCGCCGCGACGCCCGAGGTGCCCGGCCTCGGTGACGCGCACCTCGTACCAGGTCGGCAGGCCCTGGATGTTGGACGGGAAAATGTTGCGCGGGCTTACCGGCACGCCCATGCGGATGACGGACTTGGCGAACAGCTCGTTGGCCGAAGCCGAGCCAGAGCCGTTGACGTTGGCAAACTTGACGACAAAATCGTTTACTGCGGTGATCGCTTTCATGCTGCTTTCCTTGTCGGTGCCCCTTTGTGACAGCCAGGGCCGGCGTGGGTCATGTCGATTTAGGTCTTTTGCATGTCCCATGCGCCGGTCGGGCAACGCTCGGCGCACAGGCCGCAGTGCAGGCAGACGTCCTCGTCCTTGGCCATGATGCGGCCGGTCTTCAGCGTGCCGGAGACGTAGAGGTCTTGCGTCAACTCCGTGGCCGGCGCCTTGAGCCGGGTGCGCAAGTCGGCCTCTTCACCGTTTTCGGTGAAGGTGATGCAGTCCATCGGACAGATGTCGACGCAGGCATCGCACTCGATGCACTGCGCGGCATTGAACACGGTCTGCACGTCGCAGTTGAGGCAGCGTTCGGCTTCCTTGAAGGCGAGCGCCGCGTCAAAGCCCAGCTCGACCTCGACCTTGATGTTCTTCAATGCGATTTTTATGTCTTTCAGCGGCACCTTGAAGCGCAGGTCGTTGACCGGGGCGTTGTCGTAGCTCCACTCGTGTATGCCCATTTTTTGCGAGTACAAGTTCACCATCGGCGGCGGCCGATCGGCGATGTCCTCGCCGGCGCAGAACTTGTCGATGGATATCGCCGCGTCGTGACCGTGGGCAACGGCCCAGATGATGTTTTTCGGGCCGAAGGCGGCGTCGCCGCCGAAGAATACGTTCTTCACCGAAGACTGCATCGTCACCTTGTCGACGACCGGCATGCCCCATTTGTCGAATTCGAGGCCGATGTCGCGCTCTATCCAGGGAAAGGCATTCTCCTGGCCGACGGCGACCAGCACGTCGTCGCAGTCGAAGCTCTGGTCAGGCTCGCCGGTGGGCATCAGCTTGCGGTTGCCCTTGTCGTCATAGACAGCGGCGACCTTCTCGAAGCTCATGCCGGTGAGCTTGCCGTCCTGGTGCAAAAAGGCCTTGGGCACGAGGTAGTTGAGGATGGGGATGCCCTCGTGCGCGGCGTCTTCCTTTTCCCACGGGCTGGCCTTCATTTCGTCGAAGCCCGATCGCACGATCACTTTGACGTCCTCGCCGCCGAGGCGCATCGACGAGCGGCAGCAATCCATGGCGGTGTTGCCGCCACCGAGCACGATGACGCGCTTGCCTATTTTTTCGATGTGGCCGAAGGAGACGGAGGACAGCCAGTCGATGCCGATGTGGATGTTTTTTGCAGCTTCGCTGCGGCCGGGTATGTCGAGGTCGCGCCCGCGCGGCGCGCCCGAGCCGACGAAGATGGCGTCGTAGCCCTGGCCCATCAGCGCCTTGAGGCTTTCGATGCGCTCGCCGCCGCGGAAATCCACGCCGAGGTCGATGACGTAGCCGACCTCCTCGTCAATGACTTCTTCGGGCAGGCGAAACTTCGGGATCTGGCTGCGGATCATGCCGCCGGCGCGTTTGTCGCCGTCGAACACCGTGACTTCGTAACCGAGCGGCGCAAGGTCGCGCGCAACCGTAAGTGCAGCCGGACCGGCGCCGACGCAGGCGATGCGTCTGCCGTTGCCTTTTTTGGGCTTTACCGGCAGGCGCGCACGAATGTCCTCCTTGAGGTCGGCGGCGACGCGCTTGAGGCGGCAGATCGCCACCGGCTCCGGCTTGGCGGCGTTTTCTTCTTCAACGCGGCCACGCCGGCAGGCCGGCTCGCACGGACGGTCGCAGGTGCGGCCGAGAATGCCCGGAAAAACATTCGATTCCCAGTTGACCATGTAGGCATCGCCGTAGCGGCCTGCCGCGATCATGCGTATGTATTCGGGGACGGGGGTATGGGCCGGACAGGCCCACTGACAGTCGACAACCTTGTGAAAGTAATCGGGTGCTGCGATATCAGTCGGCTTCAATATGCCATCTCCTTGTCGTCCTCTTTTCTGGTTTTGTGCAGGCTGCAGGGTGCCGGCACCGGGAGGGGTGCGCGCCATATTACGCCGCTGTGGGCGACAAGGAAAGGGTAAGTGATTGCCAGCGTCCGCACTGTGCGCCGGGATACTTGATCAGGCGGATGCTCATAACGCTGCGGCGTCCCGGGGACGGTCCGGAGAGGACTATTTGACGCGGCGCAGCGCAGGCTTGCCGCCGGGACGGGCCGGCGGGCTATCGGGCGGCGTGGACTCGCCGTCGGATTCGACGGTGGGGCTGGGTGCGGGCGCCGCGGCCAGTGCAGGTGTCGGCATCCGCGGCGTGACGCCCTCGGATTGGTGCGCGCTGGTGGAGGACTCGACACCGGCCTTGTCGGTGTCAAAGGACATGCCGCGGCCGTTTTCGCGCGCATAGACGGCGGAGATGGCCGATATCGGCACCGAGATTTCGCGCGCAACACCGCCAAATCGCGCCTGCATCTGGACAAAGTCGTTGCCCATGTTGAGCTTGTTGGCCGCCACCGGCCCGATGTTGAGCACGATCTCGCCATTGCGCACGTATTCCATGGGCACGCGCGTATTGGCATCGACCACCACCGAGAGATACGGCGTGAAGCCGCAGTCCATGCACCATTCATAAATGGCGCGAATCAGAAAGGGCTTGGCGGAGGGGATGTCGGGTTCGGACATGATGGGGGCTGGGTAGGCGGGTATCCGCTGGGCATCAACCCCCCGTGGATTCGCGCTTTCGCGGGGATGAGGGCAGTCGGCCTGCTCTTATTTGCGCATCACCTTCTCGGACGGCGTCAGCGCCTCGATGAAGGCCGGGCGCGAGAACAGGCGCTCGGCGTATTTCATCAGCGGCGCGGCGGTCTTGCCAAGGCTGATGCCGTAGTAGTCAAGACGCCAGAGCAGCGGCGAAATCGCCACGTCAAGCATGGAGAACTCCTCGCCAAGCATATGCTTTTGCTTGGTGAACACCGGGGCGAGCTCGGTCAGGCGGTCGGTGACATGGGCGCGCGCCTTGTCCTGCTGCTTCTGGTTGCCTTTTTCGAGGGACTCGATCTGCGAAAAGAGCTCGACCTCGAAGTTGAACAGGAACAGGCGGGCACGCGCGCGCATCACCGGATCGGCGGGCATCAGTTGCGGGTGCGGAAAGCGCTCGTCGATGTACTCGTTGATGATGTTCGACTCGTACAGGATGAGGTCGCGCTCAACCAGCACCGGCAGGCGGTTGTAGGGGTTCATCACCGCGATGTCCTCGGGCATGTGGAACATGTCGACATCAATGATCTGGAAGTCCATGCCCTTTTCGTAGAGCACGATGCGGCAGCGTTGCGAGAACGGACAGGTGGTGCCGGAGTAAAGATTCATCATGATGTTCCAACCTATAAAACTTGCACAGACAAGACGTCTGAAATCCAGGGTGTCAGGGCGACGGCGAATGGCCGCGCCCGCCGCTTTGCTGCATGGGTGCCTGCCTTGAGCGGGGCTTGCCGGCGCTCAGTGCACGTCCTTCCAGAACTCGCGCTTGAGCAGCCAGGTGAGGACGAGCATGACGCCCAGCACCATCAGCACGATGAAACCGACCTGCCTGCGCTGCAACTGGCCGGGCTCGCCCATCCACACGAGGAAGTTGGTGAGGTCGCGCGCGGTGATGTTGTACTCGAGCGCCGACTGCGAGCCGGGTACCAGGGTTTCGAACCTGGCTTTTTTCACGATCTCGCCGTGCCCGTCCTTGAGCGGCTGGCCGTCGGCGGATTTGACCACCTCCTGGCTGTAGCTCATCTGGCCCTGCAGCGTCCACAGCACGTGCGGCATGCCGACGTTGGGAAACACGGTGTTGTTCCAGCCCGTGGGGCGGGTCTCGTCACGGTAAAAACCGCGCAGGTACGAATAGAGCCAGTCTGCGCCGCGTGCCCGCGCAATCACCGACAGGTCGGGCGGCGCCACGCCGAACCATTCCTTGGCTTCACCCTTGGGCATGGCGATGTTCATGTTCTCGCCGACCTTCTCAGCGGTAAAGAGCAGGTTGTCCTTGATCTGCGCTTCGGTGAGCCCGAGGTCGCGCAGGCGGTTGTAGCGCATCAGCGAGGCCGAGTGGCAGTTGAGGCAGTTGTTGACGAAGGTGCGCGCCCCGCTTTGCAGGCTGACGAGGTCGGCGACATCAATGGGTGCGCGGTCGAGTTTGACGCCGACCTCGACGGCGTTGACCGGTGCGGACGAGAGCAGCGCGAGAACCGAGACTATGAGGATGTTTTTCATGTTCATTACCCCGTCACCCTTTCGGGCACCGGTTTGGTGGAGTCGATCTTGGTGTACCAGGGCATCAACAGGAAGAAGAGGAAGTAGATGATGGTGCAGATGCGCGATACCAGCGTGGCGCGCTCGACGTTGCCCAGCCAGGCGCCGGTCTGGCCCCAGACGTTGGTAGATTCGGTGCCGAGATAGCCGAGGATCAGGAACACCACGACAAAAATCGCCAGCGCCGACTTGCACAGCGGGCCCTTGTAACGCATGGATTTCACCTTGCTGCGGTCAAGCCAGGGCAGCGCGAAGAAAATCATCGTCGACGCACCCATGGCAATCACGCCCGGGAACTGCGAGTCGAACAGCGGCGGCACCGCGCGCAGGATGGAGTAGTAGGGCGTGAAGTACCACACCGGCGCAATGTGCGCCGGTGTCTTCAGCGGGTCGGCCGGGATGAAGTTGTTGGCCTCGAGAAAGTAGCCGCCCATCTCAGGTGCGAAGAACAGGATCAGCGAGAAGACGATGAGGAAGACCACCGCGCCAAAGCTGTCCTTGACCGTGTAATACGGGTGGAACGGGATGCCGTCGAGCGGAATGCCGTTGGCGTCCGTTTTTTCCTTGATCTCGATGCCGTCGGGGTTGTTGGAACCCACTTCGTGCAGCGCGATGAGGTGGGCGGCAACGAGCCCGAGCAACACCAGCGGCAGCGCGATGACATGGAAGGCAAAGAAGCGGTTGAGCGTGGCGTCCGATATGACGTAATCGCCGCGAATCCACAGCGACAGGTCGGGACCGATGAAGGGCACCGCGGCAAAGAGGTTGATGATGACCTGCGCGCCCCAGAAGGACATCTGGCCCCAGGGCAGCAGATAGCCGAAAAAGGCCTCGCCCATCAGCACGAGGTAAATCAGCATGCCGAATATCCACAGCAGTTCGCGCGGCTTCTGGTACGAGCCGTACATCATGGCGCGGAACATGTGCAGGTACACCACCAGAAAGAACATCGAGGCCCCGGTGGAGTGCATGTAGCGGATCAGCCAGCCCCAGGACACCTCGCGCATGATGTACTCGACCGAGGCGAAGGCCTGCGTCGCATCGGGCTTGTAGTTCATGGTGAGGAAAATGCCGGTGACGATCTGGATCACCAGCACGAGAAGCGCAAAGCCGCCAAAGTAGTTCCAGAAGTTGAAATTCTTCGGCGCGTAGTACTCGGCGAGGTGGGTGTTCCAGTTGGCCACCAGCGGAAAACGCGCATCGACCCAGGTCAGGAGGTCGGAGGCGGGCTTGTTCAGTGCGCCAAGGTCGGTGACGACGACCGGTTTTTTGTCAGCAGCAGCCATGGCTCAGGCTCCCTTCGTGTCTTCGCCGATCACGATCCGGGTGTCGGACAGAAAGGCATATTTGGGAACTTCCAGATTGATCGGCGCGGGCGCTCCTTTATAGACGCGGCCGGCGAAATCGAATTTGGAACCATGACAGGGGCAGTAAAAGCCGCCGTTCCAGTCGGCGCCCATTTCGGCCTTGGCCTCGCCGGGTTTCAATTGCGGCGAGCAGCCGAGGTGGGTGCACACACCCACCAGCACGGCGTATTCATCCTTGATGGAGCGGTATTCGTTCTTGGCGTAGGCGGGCTGTTGCGGCACCTTGGACTGCGGGTCGGCGACCACGCCGTCGTCTTTTTTGATGCTCTCGAGCATTTCCTTGGTGCGGCGGATGATCCAGACCGGCTTGCCGCGCCATTCGACCACTTGCATTTCGCCCGGAGCCAGGGCGCCGATATCGGCTTCAACGGGGGCGCCAAGGGCCTTGGCGCGCTCGGAGGGCAGCATCGTGGCGGCAAAAGGCAGGGCGGCGGCAACGCCGCACGCACCGCCTGCGGCCGCAGTGATGACGATCAGCCTGCGCCGACCGGCATTGACTTCCGGAGGATTGCTCATGACGGAAAAAGCTCCATTGAGAAGGGGAATTTCTGGGCAGCCTCAATTATACCGGACGGCCCCCTGATTGTCCAAATTTTAGGCGCTAAGCCACTGAAAATCAGGGGAAAAAACCGAAAAACCCGGGTCAACTGCCAAGCCGGGCCAGCGGTCGGGGAATCTGCTTTCGCGATTGATTCCAAAGCAGATTCCCCGGCGCGCCCGGAATGACACGTTTTTTGCGCGCGCGGACCGGCGACTAGACCGGATTGGGCACGTCAATGAAGCGGTGATCGAGACCGAAGCGGCCGGCGAGGTGGGCACCGACCGCCTGCACGCCGAAGCGCTCGGTGGCGTGGTGACCGGCCGCGATGAAGGCGACGCCGGTTTCTGTGGCGAGGTGGAACTGCGGCTCGGAAATCTCGCCGGTGATGAAGGCATCGACGCCAAGGGCGATGGCCTCCTCAAAATAGCCCTGCGCACCGCCGGTGCACCAGGCGATACGGGCGATCTGCCGCGTCGGATCACCGATGACAGTGGGCCCACGCCCGAGGCGGGCGGCGACGTGGGCGGCAAAGGCCGCCAGCGGCTGGGCGGTGGCGGGCCGGCCGTGGACAAGCATGTTCTGATCGCCCGCCCTGCCCTCCTCTGACAGGCCGAGCAGCGCGCCAAGCTGCGCGTTGTTGCCCAACGCCGGATGCGCATCGAGCGGCAGGTGGTAGGCAAACAGGTTGATGTCATGTTGCAGCAACAAACCGATGCGGCGGCGGCGCGTGCCGGTAATGCGCCCGTCCTCGCCCTTCCAGAAGTAACCGTGGTGCACCAGCAGCGCATCAGCGCCGGCGGCGATGGCCGCTTCGACCAGCGCCTGGCTGGCGGTGACGCCGGAGACGATGCGCCCCACTTCGGCGCGCCCTTCCACCTGCAGCCCGTTTGGGCAATAATCCCTGAAGCGTGGCGCCTCGAGCAGACTGTCAAGATAGCGCGCCAGTTCGTCACGTTGCATCAGTGTTCACCGTTCTGCCTTTTCTCCGGGCATCATCACCAGATCCGCGTCATTGTACTTCGGGCAACCGGGACGGCGGCGGATGACAGCATCACCACCATCAGGGAGCGGCAACCGTCGTGCGCAAGCTTTGGCTCATATTCAGTCAGGCCGCAACCATCAGCATCGCCGTGCTGTTTGTGGTGGCGACGCTGCGCCCGGAATGGCTGGGACGCCCGTCCACGCCGGGCGCACAGGTTATCGGGCTGAAGGAGGCCAGCACGCCCACGCCCCTGCCCGGCCAGGCCGGCCAGGCCAGAGTCGGTTCTTACAGCGACGCGGTGCGAAAAGCGGTTCCGGCGGTGGTGAACATCTTTACCTCCAAGGCGGTGAAGACGCCGCGCCATCCGTTTGCCAACGACCCGCTGTTCCGGCAGTTTTTCGGCGACCAGCTCGAGCGTGAGCAGCGTGCGACCGGGCTTGGCTCGGGCGTGATCGTCAGTGCCAAGGGCTACATCCTGACCAACCACCATGTCATCGAAGCGGCCGACGAAATCGAGGTGGCGACCGCCGATGGCAAAAAGTTCAAGGCGCGCGTGGTCGGCAGCGACCCGGACACCGATATAGCGGTGTTGCAGGTCGCGACCGAGGGACTGCCGGCCATTACCTTCGGCAACGACGACGGCCTGCGCGCCGGCGACGTGGTACTGGCGATCGGCAACCCCTTCGGCGTCGGCCAGACGGTGACCATGGGCATTGTGTCGGCGGTCGGCCGCACCCACCTTGGCATCAACACCTTCGAGAATTTCATCCAGACCGACGCGGCGATCAACCCCGGCAACTCGGGCGGCGCGCTGATCGACTCGAGCGGCAATCTTGTCGGCATCAACACGGCGATTTATTCGCAGTCAGGCGGCTCGATGGGTATCGGCTTTGCCATTCCGGCCTCGAGTGCACGCCAGGTGATGGAGAGCATCATCGAGACGGGCAGCGTGACGCGCGGCTGGATCGGCGTCGAAGCACAGGAGATCACGCCCGAACTGGCGGAGTCGTTCAAGCTGCCGGCGGTATCGGGCGCGCTGATTGCCGGCGTGGTGCGCGGCGGCCCGGCGGAAAAAGCCGGCATCAAGCCCGGTGACGTATTGATGGCGGTCGAGGGTAAATCAGTGGCCGATCCGCAGGGCATGCTGACGCTGGTGGCCGCGCTGGTGCCGGGCAAGCCGGCAAAACTGAAAATACGGCGCGAGACAAAAGACTTTGACGTGCAGGTCGAAGTGGGCAAACGACCCAGCGCCGCGCAGCAAAAACGCCGCCAGTAGCGCGGTCCGCCCCCCCTTATTTAGCCTGGTTGGGCCGCTCCGCCGCCGTAGCGTTGGCGTCGGCAGCGGAGCGGCCCAACCAGGCTAAATAAGGGGGGCGG
>CAYLPI010000027.1:0-32437 GCA_964385505.1 uncultured Bordetella sp. | reverse complement strand
GTAAAGGCTGAGATCGGGATTGAAGCCGTCGTCAACTTCGCCGGCACGTGCCGGCACCGCATCGCGCAACCGGTAGTAGTCATCGAGGCCCTGCCCGACAATCACCCGGGCGAGGGTTTCGCAGCCGGGACAGCACAGCTTTTGCCATTGTCCGCCGACTTCGATGCGAAATGCGCTGCCGGCGGGCACCGGCAGGCCGCAGTGAAAGCAGGCGGACAGTATTGCCGCCGCAGGAACCGCGCTTATCTGCCCTGGGGTTTGCAAGAGCTCAAGCCGAAGGGTACGTACAGCGGGCACCAGCGCACCAGCCCGGTCGCCACCGGAATCAGCCCGAGGAGGCCGAACCAGCGCGCATCGCCTGGCAGAAAAGCATAAAAAATCAGCATGATGAGGATGCCGCCGACAATACGGATGACGCGGTCGGTAGTGCCGATATTGGGTTTCATGTGTTGCTCCAGAATACGAGGGCCCGCACGGCGGGCGAACGGCCAATCATAGTGCCGGGCGGGAGGCGGCTATTGACGTGGATCAAACGACTGCGGCGGGGATGCCGCCGCAGTCGTCTCCGACTTATGCCACCTGTCGTTCGGGGCGCCGCGAGGAATCTGCTGTCGCGGTCAAATTCCGTCACGGCAATATGCTGCAAAGCCACGATTGGCGCGGGTTTTCAGTCGATTGCATGAACAGTCTATAGCGGCGGCATGCATCTCGCGGATATCGTCCGCCACCACCTGCAGATCAGGAAGCCGGGGCATTGGAGTCCGACTGTCCGATAGGGGGAACGTCCGTCCCCGATTACGAACTAGATGGCGATAGCCGAGCTCTTCGCGAAGCAGCGTGCCTGCGCGAGTTTTGGTTTTGGCGTTCCGGTTCTCTGACTGCGGTCATTCGTCCTCGTCGCTTTTTGAATCATCCATACCGACAACTGCCTTCAAATCAGCGATATGTGTTTTCGTGAAATAAATTGTCGAGTCTTGACCCGCAAGATCAACCCCTGGATCGTTGGAGCAAAGTCCAAGAAACAGATCCGGCAAAAGATCAGCGGAGCCATTGGCCTGCTTCAGGCCCATGCGCTTTGCCGCCGCTTGCTGTGTCAGGCAGAAAAGAGACATGGCTTTCTTGATTTTTGATTGAGGTACCTAGCGCTTGGCTAAACGTGTTTTGGCTATTTCTTCGACGATGTCGGCTTGTCGAAGGTCGCGTGAGCGTTTTTCCTCCTCCCGGTCACTTTGCTGCGCCATCCAGCGCTTGGATTCGACAAACACCTCCGGGTCCACGGTGTTCATCCTGGCGATGGCCTCACTGGCGGAGACGACCGGCGCGGAAAACCGGCTGCCATCGAGAAGTTCATTGGCGCGCCGCGCCTGCGCGACCCAGAATTCATCCTCATTGTCGGTGGTCTGCAAGGGGTGGCGATCGACATCTTTGGCTTCAGGACGAAGGAACATATGGGGTCGGGTTGGCGGTTTCATCACGACGACACCGCCAACCCGACCCTTTCTGCTCGTTGGTCGGAAAGCCTCGAACATTCAGGGGCAGGTTCGCGGTTAATCTTCCGCCTGCCATCAACTGGAAATGCCCGACTGGCGCGGGTTTCCAGCATGTTGTCGGCAGTCCGATTCAGTCCAGACTGACGCTTTCCAGGTAATCGGGCACCTCGCAAGTCCAGTGCAATTCGTGCTCGATACGCTGGCGCAAGGCATCGGCCGGGCCGGGTTCGCCGTGGGTGATGAAGGTGCGCCTGGGCGGTGTTTCGAAGCCGCGCAACCAGCCGATGATTTCATTGGCATCGGCGTGCGCAGACAGGTTGTTGATGAGGGCCACTTCGGCGCGCACCGGCACCATTTCGCCGTGGATCTTCACGCTCGGTTCCCCGGCAAGGATGCGCGCACCGCGGGTGCCGCCCCCCTGATGGCCGGTAAAGAGGATGGTATTGCGCTCATCCGGCGCGAAGGCGGTGAGGTGGTGGGTGACGCGCCCGCCGGTCGCCATGCCGCTGCCGGCGATGATGATCATCGGCCCCTTGCGCCGGTTCAGTGCCTTGGATTCTTCCGGGGTATTGATGATTTTCGCGGCGCGGCACATTGCTTCGCACTCTGCCGCGCCGAGGCGGTGCTCACCCGCGTGGGCGCGGAACAAGTGCGTCGCGTCGGTCGCCATCGGGCTGTTGAGATAGACCGGCGTGTCGGCGATGCTGCCTGCGGCCTTGAGCGCATGAATGTAATAGAGCAGGCTTTGCGTACGTCCGACGGCAAAGGCGGGGATGATCAGCACGCCCTTGCGCGCCACGGTGCGGTTGATGACCTCTGCCAGCTTGAGGCGCGGATCGGCGGCCTCGTGGCTGCGGTCGCCGTAAGTCGATTCGATGACCAGGAAATCGGCGTGGGTCACGCGCGCCGGTGCCGGCATGACGGCGTCGTCAGGACGACCGAGGTCGCCGGAGAACAGGATGGAAGCGGAAGGGCCGCTGATGCGTACAAAGGCCGAGCCGAGAATGTGGCCGGAGGGAGACAGGCTGGCGCTGAGGCCCTCGCCCAGCGCGATCGGCAGGTCATAGCCGTGAGTGCTGAACTGCTTGAGGCAGCGCAGTGCATCCTTCTCGGTGTACAGCGGCAGCGCCGGCTTGTGGCGGGAAAAGCTGTGCCGGTTGGCGTATTCGGCTTCTTCTTCCTGCAGGCGCGCGCTGTCGGGCAGCAGGATGGCGCACAGGTCGCGCGTCGCCGCAGTGCAATGGATGCGGCCGCGAAAGCCGTTGCGTACCAAGAGCGGCAGGTAACCGCTGTGGTCGATGTGTGCGTGCGTAAGCATGACTGCGTCGATGCTTTTCGGATCGACCGGCAAGGGCGACCAGTTGCGCAGGCGCAATTGCTTGTAGCCCTGGAACAGGCCGCAATCAACGAGGATGCGACAGCCGCCGTGCTCGAGCAGATACTTCGAACCGGATACGGTGCCTGTCGCACCGAGAAATTGCAGTTTCAAATTTGCTCCCGTCCTCTGCGTCAGCCCTCTCGCCCGTCAATGCGCGGGGTCAGGAGGATTGGATAGAATTTAATCACGAACAGGGCGAAGGCGATGCTCCAGAGCAGTCCGGATGCGATTACCGCGTTGAGATATTGCGCCGGAAACGCCAGCGGAACGAATACGCGCGCGAGTGCGGCAAGCTGCACCAGCAGGAAGGCGGTCGTTTCCATCTTGCCGGGCTCGAGGCGCAGGCCGCTGTGGCCGCGCGCCGTGCGCGTCATCATTCCCAGGGTGAGTCCGCCCACGGCGCCGACGGTGAAGGCGTGGGTGGCGAGGTTGGCCGCCAGCAGGTCCATCGCAGCCATTGCACGCAGCAGCAGGCTCAGCGCAATCCAGGCGTAGGAGGCGTGCAGAATCCAGACGAGGGGCTTTTCCAGCGTGCGCCAGGGTTGCCACAAGGCAAGGCGCGCCGCGTTGCTCAGTCCGGCGATGCCGGCAAGGGTTCCGGTTGCCGCTGCCGGCGCGCCAATCAGCTCTGCGGCAATCAGCATGAGCACAGTGGCAAGCGAAACATGTTCGAGCCAGGCCACGCGCACCGGCTGGCTGCCCGGAGCGCCGTTGGCGGAGAACATCGGAATCACCCTGCCGCCCATCACCACCATGATGAACAACACCAGGTCGAGGCCCAGTTGCAATGCGCGCTGCACCGGAAAGTTTAAAAGTCCGGCCATGGCGAGATGAAAGGCGAGATTGCCGGTGCCAAGCGCGACGAGCAGCAAGACAAAAAAGTAATTGCGGCGGTTTTTGCTTTTGAGCAGCGGTATGGCGAGACCGGCTGCGGCGGCGAGCGCGAAAGCGGTGTCGGCAGCCGCCGCGGCGAGGGCGGCGAATGTCCAGGGCAGTAACACCAGCACCCGCGCGGCCAGCCACAGGGAGGCGATCAGGGCGAGCGTGCCGCCTGTCGGTGTCGGCTGGCCGGTCCAGTTGCGCCCGGCGGTGAAGAGGAACCCGACGATGACGGCGAAGGCATAGCCGAAAATCATTTCATGCGCGTGCCATAGCGGCCCGCGCAGCAGCATCAGGTTTCCGGTCCAGCCGGAAAATTGTGCGATCCAGGTAAACATGCCGAGAGCGGCGAAGATGGCGGCAAGCAGGTAAAAAGGGCGAAAGCCGAGAGCCCACAGCGCCGACGGCTTCGTCTGGGCGACAGGAGCGGGTGGCTGCAACACGGTCTGCTTCATCGGCTTGATGGGTAAATCATTCGGGTGATCGCGCCAGCTTGTGCCAGCGCGCGTTCAGCTTAGGTTCGGGGGATATGCGTCACGTTGATGCAGATCAATTCTGCTGGAAATACGCGGACGTAAAAAAGCCCTGCAGGCTGCAGGGCTTTGCGTTCACCTTTACCATGTGCCGGCCTCAGTTGAGACGCACGTATTCGTAATCAACCGCCAGGTTATTGATACCGCGATCCGGCGGCGCCACCCAGCCGGCCATTTTCCCCGGCTCGGTGACGCGCTTCATCAGGCTTTTGACGTAAGTGCGGTCCGCTTCGGTGGGGATCCAGTCGCTGATGGCCTTGTCGAATTCCTCGCGGCTGATGATTTCTCCCTCGGGTGTGGTCGGCACGCCGGCCCAGACGCCGATGCTGCGGCGAAAATGCGTTGAAGGCAGGGTGAGGGCCTGGTCGTAGCCGGCGCGCTTGATCTGCATGTTCCAGCGCTTGACGCCGATTTCGCAGTCCTTCACATAGGCGATGCGCGTCACTTCATTCATGGCATTGCGCATCGCCACCGTTTCGTGGCCCTTGGGACCGTCGAGATCGAATGTCGCATCGGTGCAGATGTGGTCGGTGTAGTTGGCTTCGTCGGGGCGGCCCTTGATACCGCTGGCAAACGAGGTCGCGGCGTTGGACGAGACCTCGGAGCCGAACAGGTCGAGCGAGGAGGTGAACCAGAAGTTGAGATATTTTTGCAGCAACGGCAGATCGATGGCGCCGGCGCGGCGGATCGCCGCCGTGTCGTCGGTGCCCAGTTCCGTCATCACTTCCAGTGTACGGCGAACCACGCGGCCGATGCCGGTCTCGCCGACGAACATGTGGTGGGCTTCCTCGGTCAGCATGAAGCGGCAGGTGCGCGACAGCGGATCGAAGGCCGACTCGGCCAGGCTTTTCAGTTGGAACTTGCCGTCACGATCGGTGAAGTAGGTGAAGCAGAAAAACGACAGCCAGTCGGAAATCGGCTCGTTGAAGGTGCCGAGGATGCGCGGCTTGTCGACGTCGCCCGAATGACGCGCCAGCAATTCCTCCGCTTCTTCGCGGCCGTCGCGGCCAAAATAAGCATGCAGCAGATACACCATGGCCCACAGATGGCGGCCTTCCTCGACATTGACCTGGAAGAGGTTGCGCAAGTCATACAGCGAAGGGCAGGTGTGGCCGAGCAGGTGCTGCTGTTCGACCGAAGCGGGCTCGGTGTCGCCCTGGGTGACGATGATGCGGCGGAACTGCGAGCGGTATTCGCCCGGCACCTGCTGCCATACCGGCTTGCCGAAGGAATCGCCAAAGCCGATGGTGCGGTTCTCGACCTGATCGGCAAGGAATATGCCCCAGCGGTAATCGGGCATTTTCACCGCGCCATATTGCGCCCAGCCTTCGGCATCGACGCCGACGGCGGTGCGCAGGTACACTTCGGACGAAGCGAAATCATGCGGCCCCATGTCGCGCCACCAGTCGAGAAACGCCGGTTGCCAATGCTCGAGCGCGCGCTGCAGCGTCTTGTCGTTGGACAGGTTGACGTTGTTGGGGATTTTTTCGCTGTAATTGATTGTCATGGTCATTGCTCCGGAAGGTCAAAACCTTTCACCACAGAGAACACAGAGAGCACAGAGAAAACCTTGAGGTGAGCCTTGAAAGCTTTTCCTCTGTGTTCTCTGTGCTCTCTGGGGTACATGCTTTTGCCTTAGATTCTTTCCCAATTGAATTTTGCTTTCGACCCGGTGCCGAATACCTTGAGCGCGCCGGCTTCGCCGACGGCGTTGGGGCGGATGAATATCCAGTTCTGCCACGCCGACAGGCGGCCGAAAATGCGTGTCTCCATGGTTTCGGCGCCGCCGAAACGCAGCGAGGCTTCCATGCCGGTCAGTGCATCGGGTGACAGGCTGGCGCGCTCCTCGATGGCGATGCGCACCTCCTCTTCCCAGTCGAGGTCGTCGGGCGCGTAGGTGATGAGGCCGAGGCTTTCGGCTTCGGCGGCGCCAATCGGCCGGCCGATGTGCGCGCGCAAAGCCGACACCGCCGCGGCATCAGCGCAAAAGCGCGTGGCGAGGCGCGTCAGCCCGTTCACTTCCGGATAAGTACCGAAGTTCATTTCGGACAGCGTGAGTTGTGGCGCACCGGCTTCGCCGTCCGGCAGGGCCAGCATGTAGCTGCGGTCGCAGGCGAAGGCCAGTTCGGCGAGGCTGCCGGCAAAACACGAGTCCTGGTCGATGATGGCGAACAGCGTGCGCGAAGAGACGTCGATGCGGGCGAGGGTGCGGCGCAGCAATGCTGTGGTTTCCCTGACCAGCCAGTCGGATGCGTGCCGTTGCAGCGTGGCGTCGATGGCCAGCGCCACCGCGGCATCACCGCGCGTGCGCAGCAGCCAGGTGCCGATCTCGGTGTGATTGGTGCGCAGCATCAGTATGGCGTCGTCAAGCTCGCGCGCCATCGCCAGCGGCCACCAGGCGGCGCCTGCGGCGTGAATGCCGGCGACATCCTTCGGGCCGGCATCGGCGGGCGCGGACACGGTCAGGCTTGCGGTTCGCGCGTTGCGGTCTATCGCGACCTCGACGTGCGTGTAATGGTAGCCATTGTCATGGGCAGTACGCGACACAGGAGTTAGCACTGCGCCCTTTCCGCTGCCGGGGCGGCTGCTTTGTTGCGCCAGCGCTGCGGCATGCTGTTTGATTGCATCTTTGAACACCTGCGGCTTGGCGACATGATCGACAAGTTTCCACTGCTTTGCGCGCTCGGCCCTCACGCCTTCGGTGGTGGTGCAAAACACGTCGGCGAGGTCGCGCCGCACCTTGCGCTTGTCGGTGAGGCGCGTCAGGCCGCCGGTGCCCGGCAACACGCCCAGCAGCGGCACTTCGGGCAGGCTCACCGCCGAGGAACGGTCGTCTATCATCAAAATCTCGTCGCAGGCGAGGGCCAGTTCATAGCCGCCCCCGGCGCAGGCGCCGTTGACTGCGGCCAGGAACTTCAGTCCGCCGTCACGGCTGGAGTCCTCAATGCCGTTGCGCGTTTCATTGGTGAATTTGCAGAAGTTGACCTTCCAGCCGTGGCTGGAGAGCCCGAGCATGTAGATGTTGGCGCCGGAGCAGAACATGCGCTCCTTGGCGCTGGTCAGCACCACCACCTTGACTTCGGGGTGTTCGAAGCGGATGCGGTTGAGCGCATCGTAGAGTTCGATGTCCACGCCAAGGTCGTAGGAATTGAGCTTGAGCTTGTAGCCGGGTCTGAGACCCTTGTCCTCGTTGACGTTCATGGCGAGGGTGGCGGTCTCGCCCTCGAACGTTAGGTTCCAGTGGGCGTAGCGTTCCGGATGGGTATCGAACAGCAGCGGCGCGGCAAGGCTTGCCGCTTCGGCGGGGGTGTTCATGTGGTGTGCTCCTCCATTTTCCGCGTGATCGCCGCGGTCAGTTCGCGCAGGCTTTTGTCGGCCGCCTTGCCGCCGGTGTCTATGATGATATCCGCCTGGCCGTACAAGGGTGAGCGGTTCTCAAGAATGCGCACCAGGTCTTGCATCGCCTCGCGGTTGCCGGCCATCGGACGCGTGTCGCCCTGTGCCATCACGCGCGTCATGTGCTCTTCGGGCAGGGCCTTGACCCATACGGTGGTGCAGGTGTTGAGCAGCAGTTCGAAGGTCTGCGCTTCGGATACCAGGCTGCCGCCGGTGGCAATGATCACGCGTTCGTTGCGGTCGATGACCTGCTCGAGGCAGCGCTTTTCGTGGCGGCGGTAACCCTCTTGTCCATAGAGCAGGAATATCTCCGACAGGCTGGTGCCCGCTTCGCGCTCTATCTCGCGATCGAGTTCGATGAAAGGCATGGCCAGCGTCGCGGCGAGTTGCCCGCCAAGCGTTGACTTTCCGGCGCCGCGCAGGCCGATAAGTGCGATGCGCCCGCTCTTGAGTTTGCGCGCATCCAGCAGCTTGCCGAAGCGGTTGCGCAATTCGATGCGCACTGCCGGCAGCTTTTGCACCGGCAGGCGCAGCAGCATGGCATTGATCAGTTCGAGTTCGGCCTGTTGTGCCGCCGTCTTCGCGCCCGGTGCGCGGCGCGAGAGCAGCGCGGCAATGGGCAGGTCGAGGGCCTTGGCAACGCGCAGCAACAGCACGATGGAAATATTGCCGTGACCGTTTTCGAGCAGCGCGAGATAGCGCTCCGACACGCCTGACTGCTGCGCCAGGCTGCGTCGCGTCATGCCGAGGTCGGCACGCGCATCGCGTACGCGCTCGCCGAGTGCCTGCAGGAGGGCTTCCTCAGCCGCCGGATGTTCGGATGCGGCGGCTGCGGCACGCTTGCGGGCGCCAGAGGAAACGGGGTGGACGGGGGGGTGCATGGTTTGGCCTGTCTCGTTCGGGGCAAGGTGCCTGTGCAATATATTGCTTGCAATGCGAATTTTATGGAATTATAGTGCCAACCACGAAAATTGCAATACTCCGATGGAAGCGCAAGAATACGGCGCTGTTGCACAATGGTGCGCCGCACCTGTGCGTCAGCGCACCTGACACTGAACAATCCATGCCTCTTGATCTCACCATTCTTGTCGGCACCATGACCGGTACCGCGCAACTGGTTGCGCAGGAGATCGAGCTCACGCTCGACGACGGCGAAACCCGCGTGCGCACGCTGGAAATGGACAAACTCGACGCCGCGGTGTTCGCCGCAGGCGGTCTCTTCCTCGTCTGCACCTCCACCTACGGCCAGGGCGACGTGCCGGACAACGCCAAGGCGTTCTACGAATCGCTGCAAAGCCTGCGGCCAGACCTGTCCGGCGTACGCTACGGCGTGTTCGCGCTGGGCGACCGGACTTACGGCGACACTTTTTGTTTTGGCGGCAAGAAATTCGACGCGCTGCTGGCCGAACTGGGGGCTGTGCGCATCGGCGAGGTGCTGTTGCATGATGCATCGGCCGGTACCATGCCGGAAGAGGTCGCACTCGAGTGGGTGCAGCAATGGGCCGCGCTATGCGGCAGCAGGGAAACCCTGACCGGTTGAGCTCCGGCAGTTTGCATTGTCCGTAATGAATCGCATGCCGACGAAGTAGCGGCGGCAATAGTCTGGAGGAGAGCGCAATGCCCGGTTTGTCATCGGCCGACCACAGCAGCAGTCCGCCGCGCGTCAGCATTCCGCGTGACTACAACGCCGCCTTCGACCTGATCGAGCGCAATCTCGCCGCCGGCCGCGCCGCGAAGATTGCGTTCATCGACGATGCCGGCGCGGTGACCTACGGCGAACTGGCCGAGCGCGTCAACCGCGCGGCCAACGCGCTGGTCGCGCTGGGCCTGCAAATGGAAGACCGCATCGTTCTGGCCCATCTCGATACGGTCGACTTTGTCGCGGTGTTTCTGGGCGCCATCAAGGCCGGTATCGTGCCGGTCGCGGTCAACACGCTGCTCACCACCGCCGATTACGAATACATGCTCTGCGACAGCCGCGCCAGGGCGCTGGTCGTGTCCGAGGCCCTGCTGCCGGCCGTCGCGCCGCTGCTCGATGCCGAGCCGATCAAGCTGCCCTTCCTGCAGCACGTGCTGGTGTCAGGACAGTTCGGCCACCGCCATCACCGCCTTGCGCAGGCGATGGGCAGGGCCGGAACGAAATTCGAGACCGCACCGACCACCAGCGATGACGTTTGCTTCTGGTTGTATTCGTCCGGGTCCACCGGTGCGCCCAAAGGCACGGTGCACCTGCATTCGCACCTGATCCAGACCGCCGAGCTCTACGCCATACCGGTGCTGGGGCTGCAGGAGAGCGATGTGGTGTTCTCGGCGGCCAAGCTGTTTTTCGCCTATGGCCTGGGCAATGCGCTGACTTTCCCGATGGCTGTGGGGGCGACAAGCATCCTGATGGCCGAGCGGCCGACGCCGGCGGCGGTGTTCAAGCGCCTGCGCGGCGAGGGCGCGCCAAAACCGACCGTGTTCTACGGTGTGCCGACATTGTTTGCGGCACTGCTCGCCAGTCCCGAGCTGCCGGTAAAAGCGGAACTCGCGCTGCGTGTCTGTACATCTGCGGGAGAGGCGTTGCCCGCCGACATCGGCAATCGCTGGACCGCGCATTTTTGCGTTGAAATCCTCGACGGCATAGGCTCGACCGAAATGCTGCACATATTCCTCTCGAACCGGCCTGGCGAAGTGCGTTACGGCACCACCGGCAAGGCGGTGCCCGGATACGACTTGCGCCTGGTCGATGAGACCGGCGCCCTGATGCAGGGCACCGGCCAGATCGGCGAGATGCAGATATCCGGGCCGAGTAGCGCCGCCGGTTACTGGAACAACCGCGCCAGGACGCACGCCACCTTTCTTGGTGACTGGACGCGCAGCGGCGACAAGTACTCGGTCGATGCCGACGGTTATTACACCTATGCCGGGCGTACCGACGACATGCTCAAGGTCGGCGGCATTTACGTATCGCCATTCGAGGTCGAGGGCGCGCTGGCGACGCACCCGGCGGTGCTCGAAGCGGCGGTGATCGGCCTGCCCGACGACGAGCAACTGGTCAAGCCCAAGGCCTATGTCGTGCTCAAACCCGGACAGAAGGTCAGCGAAGACGAGCTCAAGGCCCACGTGAAATCGCGCCTCGCCCCGTTCAAGTATCCGCGCAGCATCGAGTTCGTCAGCGACTTGCCGAAGACGGCGACCGGAAAAATCCAGCGCTTCAAGCTGCGGCAGCGCGGCTAAATAAAGTCAAAGGCAGCAGCGCGCACCACTGAGAACACAGAGAACACGGAGAAAGAAAAACCTCATGGGGCTCTCGGTGCCCTCGGTGTTCTTTGTGGTAGAAAGCTTTTGGCTTTTCAACGTTTGCTGATCTACTCTCTTAGCTTGCGCGCTTCCTTCGCCTGCGGGCGCTCGACGCTGGTGTTGAGCCAGGACTGGAAGTGCGGGTACTTGCCAAGGTCGTACTTCATGGCGAAAAACGAATAGCAGACGCTGGCCACCATGAAGTCCGCCATGTCCCATATTGGGTTTTCAGGCGCGCCGCCGAAGAATTTGTGCTTCGCCAGATGCTCATCAAGCACCTGCAGCCGCGGCTGCAGCGCCGCGTCAGAGGCATCGGCCAGCGCCGTGTTGCGCTTTTCCGGCGGGAACATCACGCGGTGCTGCATCACCGAGACCATGTGTGGCTCGACATCGTTGGCGGTGAAAAACGCCCATTGCAGCATGCGGCCGCGCGCCTTCGGGGTCGCCGGCCACAGCGGGCTGTTGTACTTTTCAGCCAGGTAGAGGTTGATGGCGGCCGACTCCCACATGACGAAGCCGTCTTCCTCTATGGCCGGAACGCGGGCATTGGGGTTGATGGCGCTGAACCAGGATTCCTTTGACTGCGCGCCCTCGACGTTGATGGTGACGTTGACGTGTTCGTAGGGGATGCCCGATTCCTTGCAAAGCCAGGCGACGCGAAAGGCGCGTGAGCGGTATTGGCCGTAGAGCTTGAGCATGCTGGTCTCCCTGGGTGGTTATGGCATTTGTTCTGGTCGCGAGCGCATTCTAGCGCCGGGTTTCGGCCCGTGCCAATCAGCACAATTAGCTTTGTAACAAAGCTAATTTGACAAAGCAAATTTTCGCGCGTAGCTTGACACGATGGCTAACGTCAAGGCAAACGGCAAAAAATCCAGGAGCGAACTGCGCACCATTTCGCGGCCGGCGATGCTGGTCGACGGATCGGACGAGGCGTTTCGCGACCTCATCCACGACTTGATGGCCTATACCCACCACCTCGCCGCCTGCCGCGACGGCTTTGGCGCGATCATCGGGCTGACCGGCGTCCAGTACGAGATTTTCATGATCGTGCGCCGCTTCGGTGCCGCCGCGGACGCCAGGCTGGTGGCCAGGGTGGGCAACGCCAATACGGGCAACGCCAGGCCGGGCGGCATCACGGTCGGCCATGTTGCCGCGCGGCTGCATCGCAGCGGCGCCTTCACCACCATAGAGGCGGCCAAGCTGGTGGAACGCGGCGTGCTGAAAAAAAGCACAGACCCGGCCGACGGGCGCAAGGTGCTACTGGCGCTGACCCCGGCGGGCGAGGCGCTGGCGCGCACGCTCGTCCCCTACCAGCAGCAGGTCAACGACGTGCTGTTTGAACATTTCGACAGGCGCCGGTTCGAGGCGCTGTCGGCGCTGGCGCGCGAACTGGTCGCCAGCGGCGACCGCGGCGTGGCCTTGTCCGGATTCCTGGTTGCACAAGTGACCCAACAACAGGCCGCGCGGGCGGCCTGATTTTTTTTCGGAGATTCCATGAAACCCAAACAGCATCTTGAGTTTGTCGGCGTTGACCTGAACGATCCGCGCTGGGAGGTGCCGCCGGGATACCCGCCGGGCTTTACCCAGCTCATTCTTGCCTCGGACATCGACGAGACGGCCAAGCGCGGCAGCCGCACGCGCCTGCTGCGCCTGCTGCCCGGCGCCTTCTCCACCGTGCCATTCGTGCACGACCACTGGGAAGAGGTGTTCCTGTTCCAGGGCGACCTCATCGTCGGTAATGACGACAAGGGGCAGGGCGGCAAGGCCTCCGAGGCCTTCACCTATGCCTGCCGTCCGCCGGGCGCGCATCACGGCCCTTTTACCTCGAAACAGGGCTGCCTGCTCTACGAGATCCATTATTACGAGACCAGCGGCAAGAAATAAGCCGCGGTCTGTCATCACCGGGTGCCTGCGGGCGCCCCTGCATTCCACCTCACCGGAGTCCCGCCATGCTCAAGACCGGCGCCGAACATCTCGAATCCCTGCGCGACGGCCGCGTCGTCTATATCGGCTCGGAAAAAGTCACCGACGTCACCAGCCATCCGGCCTTTCGCAACGCCGCGCACAGCATTGCCGCCATCTACGACCTGAAGGCGGCGCCGGAAAACCGCGACGCGGCGAGTTTCACCGAGGGCGGCAGGCGCTACAGCGCCTACTTTCTGCGCGCCCGCTCGCGCGAAGACCTGGAAAAACGCACCGCGCTGCACCGCAAGATCGCCGCGATGAGCCACGGTCTGCTCGGCCGCTCGCCAGACCACGTCGCCAGCTTTGTCGCCGGCATGTCGATCTGCCCCGAGGTCTTCGGCAAGTACGCCGGCAACCTGACGGCGTATTACGAGCACATGCGCAGCAACGACATCTACGCCTGCTACGCCGTGATTCCGCCGCAGGCGGCGCGCAACCCGGAGTTCTACGTCAAGCAGAACATGCCCATCCCCACCTTGCGCGTGGTGCGCGAGGACGACGACGGCCTCGTGATTTCCGGCATGAAAATGCTCGCCACCGGCGCGGTGTTTGCGAATGAAATATGGATAGGCAACCTGATTCCGCTGGCGCCGACGCAACTGGCCGAGTCGGTGACCTGCGCCGTGCCCTGCAACGCCAAAGGCCTGACGCTGTGGTCGCGCAAGCCCTTCGAGCGCGACGCCCAGGTCGAGTTCGACAGCCCGCTCGCCCACCGCTTTGACGAGACCGACAGCATGGTGATGTGCGACGAGGTGAAGGTGCCATGGGAGAAGGTGTTTGTGCATAACGATGCGGTGCTGGCGCGCGACATCTACATCAAGACGCCGGCGCATTGCTACGGCAACCACCAGTCCAATGTGCGCTTTCACGCCAAGATGCGCCTGCTGGTCGGGCTCGCCTCGCGCATCACCCAGGCTTCCGGGGCGGACCAGATTCCGGCGGTGCGCGAAACGCTGGGGCGGCTGGCGGCGCTGGAAGCAACGTTGGGAGGCATCATCGCCGGACAGATCCAGGACGCCGAGGACTGGCCGGCCGGGTTCAAGACCTACAACCGGCGCTACATGTACGCCGGCCTCAACTGGTGCACCGAAAACCATTCGGGCATCATTGACTCCATACGCGAATTGTGCGGCGGCGGCGTATTCCAGATGCCGGCCGATATTTCGGTGATGAAGGATCCGGCGATGCGCACGATGTTCGAGCAATACTGGCAGACGCCGCAAATGGGCGCAACCGCGCGCATGAAGCTGTTCAAACTTGCCTGGGACCTGGTCGGTTCGGAGTTCGCCGGACGCCACCAGCAATACGAAAAGTTCTACGCCGGGGCGTCCTTTATCGTGCGCAACCACAATTTCCGTGAAACGCCGTGGGACGAATTGCACGGTGTGGTGGACGACCTGCTGGCAAGCTACGACGTGCCGGCCTGAGCGTTGCGGCCAGAGGGGCACTGTCATTCCGGGTGAAACGAGGAATCTGCTGCTGGTTGATGCAGAAGCAGATTTTCCGGGTTGTGCCCTCGAAATGACAGGAATGACAAATTCTGAGGAGGTCATTTTTAGCCAGGTTCTTAGGTAGAATAGCCCGTTGATTTGCCCGACACCAAGGAGAACGCCATGACGAACAAGACTTTTGACCGCCGTAAATTCATAGTTGCTTCCGGCGCCGCCGCCGGACTGGCCGGATTTCCGGCCATTGTTCGCGCCCAGTCGGCGAAGATAAAGGTCGGCCTGATGCTGCCTTATACCGGCACCTTCGCGCCGCTGGGTGTGGCCATCGAGAACGGATTCCGGCTGGCGCTGCTCGAGGCGGGCGGCAAGTTCGCCGGCCGTGAGATCGAATTCTCCAAGGTCGATGACGAATCAGATCCGGCCAAGTCCACCGACAACGTCAACAAGCTGGTTACGCGCGACAAGGTCGATATGTTGCTGGGTACGGTGCACTCGGGCGTTGCCGCCGGCATGATTCGCGTCACCAGGGAAGCGGGCACGCTGCACATCATTCCCAACGCCGGCTTTGCGCCTGCCACCGGCCCGTTGTGCGCGCCGAACATTTTCCGCACCTCGTTTTCCAACTGGCAGTCGGGCTTTGCCATGGGCACGGTCATGGCCAAGCGCCCCAAGGTCAACAATGTCGTCACGCTGTCCTGGCGCTACGCCGCCGGCGAGGAGTGCGTCAAGGGATTCAAGGACGCCTTCCTCAAGGCCTCGGGCAAGAAGATCGCCAAGGAGTTGTGGATTCCCTTTCCCAACGTGGAATTCCAGGCCTTGCTGACGGAAATCGCCTCCATCAAGCCCGACGCAGTGTTCTCGTTTTTTGCCGGCGCCGGCGCCGGCAAGTATCTCAAGGACTACGCCCAAGCCGGCCTGATGAAGTCGGTGCCGCTGGTCGGCCCGGGCTTTCTCACCGACGGCGTGCTCGAGGGCATGGGCGGTGTGGCCGAAGGGGTCGAGACCGCGCTGCACTACGGCGACGGCATCGAGACGCCGAAGAACAAGGCCTTTCGCCTGTCGTATGCCAAGACCTACAAGCTGCAACCTGACGTCTACGCCGTCGCCGGCTACGATTCGGGCCTGCTCTACGCGGCCGGCCTCAACGCGGTCAAGGGCGATATTTCGAAAAAAGCGGAACTGATCAAGGCCATGGAAAAAGCCAAGATCGACAGCCCGCGTGGCGCCTGGACGCTGTCCAAAGCGCACAACCCGATACAGGACCATTATCTGCGCAAGGTGCGTGGCAACGAGAACCGCGTGTCTGAAATCGCCGTCAAGGCTCTCGACGATGATCCGACCATGGTTGCCGCCTGCAAGATGCCGGCTTAGGGTGAGCGGTGAATGGTGAAAGGGTAATGGTGAGAACCTGAGGGAAAGCCCAAGGGCATACGGCGAAGACCGGCGCCCATGGAAGCAGGAGGCCGGCGCAAGCCGGCCTTAGTTTTTACCTCTCGCTTTTTAGCATTTCCATTTCAACTGAAACAATGGACTTCAATACTTTCCTCATTCAGCTGCTCAACGGCGTCCAGTACGGACTGCTGCTGTTCCTGGTGTCGAGCGGACTGACGCTGGTGTTCGGCATCATGGGCATCATCAACGTCGCGCACGGCAGTTTTTACATGATAGGCGCCTACCTCGCCTGGTCGCTGGCCGGCGTGCTGGGCAGTTTCTGGCTGGCGCTGCCGGTGGCGATCGTCCTGTCGGTGCTGATCGGCCTTGCGCTCGAGTGGCTGGTGGTGCGCTGGCTATATCACCGCGACCATCTCTACCAGGTCTTGTGCACGTACGGCCTGATTCTAGTGTTCGAGGAGTTGCGCAGCGTGTTGTGGGGCGATGACGTGCGCAGTCTGCCGATCCCCGAGCTGCTCAACCGTTCGATTCCGCTCACTGACACCCTGTCCTACCCGGTCTATCGACTGGGCATTTCGGTGGTCTGCCTCGCGGTGGCGCTGGGCCTCTACCTGGTAATCCAGAAAACGCGTCTGGGCATGACCATACGCGCCGGGGCGAGCAACCGTGACATGGTTCAATCGCTGGGCATCAACATCCAGCTCGTCTACCGCATCGTCTTTGCCGCCGGCATCGCCCTTGCTGCATTTGCCGGCATGATCGCCGCGCCGGTGTCGGCGGTGGCGCCGGGCATGGGCAACCATGTGCTGATCATCTGCTTTGTCGTTGTCGTCATTGGCGGCCTCGGTTCGGTCAAGGGTGCGCTCATCGCGTCGATCATGCTCGGCCTCGTCGACACCTTCGGCAAGGTGCTGACCCTCCAGGTGGGCGGGCTCAAACTCCTGCCCGAGTTATCCAGCATGACGGTGTACGTGCTGATGGCGGTGATCCTGTTGTGGCGGCCCGAAGGCCTGTTCGGGAAAAAGTTTTGAACGCCTTCAGAAACACCGGGGCTAACGGTCTCGCCGGCATCGCCGTACTCGCTGCGGTGGTGGTCGCGCTGGCACTGGTACCGCTGCTGGCGGAAAAATTCTATGTGCAGTTTTTTGCCAAGATCCTGATCATGGGCATATTTGCCATGAGTCTGGATTTGCTGCTCGGCTACACCGGGTTGGTGTCGTTCGGTCACGCGGCCTTTTATGGCGTGGCGGGCTATGCGCTGGCGCTGGTGACGCCGCAATACCAGGCGGCCAATTTCTGGACCTCGCTGCCGCTGGCCATAGCGGTGAGCGGGTTGGTCGCCCTTGCCATCGGCTTTTTCGTGGTGCGCATGCACGGCATTTATTTCATCATGGTGACACTGGCCTTTGCGCAAATGCTGTTCTTCCTCTTCTACGACACCAAACTTGCCGGCGGCAACGACGGCATTTACATCGACGTGCGACCGGTGGCAAAGATCGGTGACTGGCAGCCTTTCAATCTCGACAACTTCGCCCACGTCTATTACCTCGTGCTGGTGCTGTTTGTCGCCGTCTATGTGCTGCTGCGCGTGGTGCTGGCCTCGCCCTTTGGCCGCGTACTCGCCGGCATCAAGGCCAACGAGCACCGCATGCAGTCGCTCGGCTACGCAACGTTCCGCTACAAGCTCGCGTGCTTTGTACTGGCGGGCGCTACGGCCGGTGTCGCCGGCTACCTCGCCGCCGTGCAGTTTGGCGTGGTCAATCCCGAAATGATGGGCTGGCATTTGTCGGGTGCGGTGATGATGATGGTCATTCTTGGCGGCATGGGTACGCTGACCGGGCCGATTCTCGGCGCCGCAGTCTGGATGCTGCTCGAGTTGTGGTTCCAGGGCCTCACCAAGCACTGGCACCTGCTGATGGGCGGCTTTATCGTGCTCACCTCGCTGTTGCTGCCCAAGGGACTTATCGGGCTGTTCGGCGATCTCCTGCATCGCCTGGCGAAGCGCAATGGCTGAGCCGGTGTTGCGTACCGAGGCGCTGACGCGCCACTTTGGCGGCCTTGCCGCGGTCCATGCCGTGAGCCTGGAAGTGGGCATGGGTCAGTTGCATGCGGTCATCGGCCCGAACGGCGCTGGAAAATCGACGCTGACCAACCTGCTCTCGGGCGACCTGCCGCCCAGTTCCGGCCGTGTGCTGCTGCGCGGAGAGGATATCACCGGCCTGCCGGCACACCGTATTTCACAGCGCGGCGTCGGTCGCAGTTACCAGAAGACCAATATTTTTCTGCCCTTCACGGTGTTCGAGAACTGCCGGCTCGCGGCGCAGTCGCGCCTTCCCACCTCGATGCGCTTTCTGCGGCCCGCCACGGCCTATCGCGAGGTCAACGACGCGGCCGGGGCGGCGTTGGTCGCCGCCGGTCTCGAGGCACGCGCCGGTGTGCCGGCGGCGGCCCTGTCGCACGGCGAGCAGCGCCAGCTTGAAATCGCCATGACCCTCGCCACCCGCCCCAGCGTGCTGTTGCTCGACGAGCCGCTGGCCGGCATGGGGGCGGAGGAGTCGGCGCGCATGGTCGCGCTGCTGCAGCGCCTGCGCGAAGGGCACGCCATCCTGCTCATTGAGCACGACATGGACGCGGTGTTCAGCCTCGCCGATACGCTGACGGTGATGGTCAACGGCACGGTGCTCGAATCGGGCACACCGGAGCAGATTCGCTCCAGTCCAGCGGTACAGGAGGCTTACCTTGGCACGGAGGAGGTGGTGCATGAATAGGCATCGCCTGGAAACGGCCGGCTGGCGCCCTGCAAGGGGCTTTCCTGTCGATGCCATGGCGGCGGCATGAGCGGGTTTCTGCTCGAGGCCCGCAGCCTGCACACCTATTACGGCGCCAGCCATATCCTGCACGGTGTCGATTTCAGCATTTCACGCGGCGAGACCGTGGGCCTGATGGGCCGTAACGGCATGGGCAAGAGTACGCTGCTCAAAAGCATGCTGGGCCTGGTGCCGCCGCGCGCGGGAGAGGTCAGCGTCAAGGGCAGGGTGGTGACCGGCATCGCGCCGCACGCCATCGCACGCATGGGCGTGGCCTATGTGCCCGAGGGGCGCGGCATTTTTCCCAATCTGTCGGTGCGTGAAAACCTGCAGATGGCGGCGCGGCCTGGAACCGACGGCCGCAATGACTGGACTTTCGCGCGCGTCATGGAAACTTTTCCGCGCCTGGCAGAACGCCTCGGCCACGGCGGCGCGCAATTGTCGGGCGGCGAGCAGCAGATGCTGACGATCGGTCGCGCATTGATGACCCACCCCGACCTGCTCATTCTCGATGAGGCCACCGAGGGACTCGCACCGCTGATCGCGCGCGAGATCTGGGCCATTGTCAGGCGCATCAAGGCGGCGGGTATTGCCACCGTCATCGTCGACAAGAACTTTAACGCCGTGTCGGCCATTTCAGACCGCGTCGTCATCCTGGTCAAGGGTGCCGTGGTGTTCGAAGGACCGGCGGCAGATATTCGCGCGCGTCCGGAACTGCACCGGCAATACCTCGGCGTCTAGCTGCGCCGCAGCGATGGCTGGAAAGGCACGCCCATAGCGGCTCTCCAGCGTGCGCCCCCGGCGAATTGGCGCCTGTCAGGTGTCGCCGCGCGGCAGCGAAAAATGGAAGGTCGCACCCTCGCCCGGCTTGCCCTCGGCCCACACGCGCCCGCCGTGACGTGAAACGATGCGTTGCACGATGGCGAGGCCCACGCCGGTGCCGGTGAATTCGGTCATGCTGTGCAGGCGCTGGAACACGCCGAACAGCTTGTCGTAATAGGCCATGTCAAAGCCGGCGCCGTTGTCCCGGATGCTATAGACGCTTTCCGCGCCGCGCAATTCGCCGCTGATCTCGATCTCGGGACTGGCGTGCCCGGCGCTGAACTTGATGGCATTGCCAAGCAGGTTGATCCATACCTGCCTGACCATCGGCGCATCCCCGCGTGCCGGCGGCAGCATGCCTGTCAGCAGTTGCGGCAGGGTATCGCCGCGCTGCCCGAATTCGGCCAGCACGTCGGCAACCTGGTGATTGATATCGATGATGTCGGTGGACAATTTCTCGCGGCCGACACGCGAAAATGCCAGCAGGTCATCAATCAACTGGCCCATTTTTTTACTGTTGTCGGCGATGACGGTGAGCCAGCGTGCGCCTTCCTCATCCAGTTTTCCGGCGTAATCCATGCGCAGCATGCTGGAAAAGCCGTTGATCGCGCGTAGCGGCGCCCTGAGGTCATGCGCGACGGTGTAGGAGAAGCCCTCGAGTTCCTTCAGGCTGACCTGCAATTGCCCGGTGCGTTCGGCGACGCGGCGCTCAAGGTCGGTGTTGAGCTGCTCCACCAGGTCGCGCTGCACGGCCATCATGGCGAAGGCCCGGTCCAGTTCCACCATCAGCTCGCCGAGTTCGCCACGCGGATAGGGCGCGCCGATGCGCGCGCTCCAGTCGCCTTCGCTGAATCTGGATACGACCCTGGTGATGCGCGCACTCTGGCGGCGGATCGACAGTTCGACCAGCGCCCATGCGCCGGCAAACACCAGCAGCCAGCCGACCGCGAGTGTGAGCAGCGATTCGCGCAGTTTCGTGTTGGCCGCCGCCAGCAGGCCGTCGGTGGCGGTGCCGACCAGCACATGCAGGCCGGTATGCTCGAACCCGGGCAGGGTGCTGGTGGCCCAGATGCGCGGCACGCCGTCGGTGCGGATGTTCTCGCGGATATTGACTCCGGGGCGTTCCAGCACAAAGGGCAGCATTGGCGAATTGGCGATCGAGGTGCCGCGCAACTTGTCGCCCCCGGGGTGCCATGTGAGCACGGTTCCGCTGGCGTCAACAAGTGCGACCTGCGTATTGGCGCGCGGCAGGTCTAAGGTGCGCGACTGCATGTATGTTTCCAGGTTCAGGGAGGCGAGCAACACGAAACGCGGATCGCCGGCCTGACTGCGCACGCCATAGGCGATCTGCAGCACGGCGATATTGGTAAGGCGGCCGAACACCGGTTCGACGGCGAGCGGGTTGGGCGAGGACAGGGCGTCCTTGAAGTACTTGCGGTCTGTGAGGTTCAGCTCGCGGCCGCTGCGCAGCGAGTCGCAGAACAGGCGGCCGTCGGGGTTGATGGTCAGAATGCCGGTGTACTGCGGGTGCGCCTTGAGCACTTCGGCAAGGAAGGCGGAGCAGGCGGCGCGGTCCGGGGTCTCAAAGTCAAAGTCGCGCGCGCGCGACAGGCCATAATGCAGTTGCGCCGTGCTGCGCACGGTGCCGGTCAGGTCCGCGGCGATCTGGCGCGTGGTGGCGGCCAGTTGCCGCTTGGCATCCGAGATCTCGGATTCGCGATATTCGACAAAGCGCAGGCCGCCGACGACCACCGGAATAAGGGTCGAGAACAGCAGCAGCAACAGCAGTCTGGCGCGTATGCTCACTGTGCTGTACCCGGACCCGGCGAAAAGACGGCTGCCAAAAACTTACTCCCGGTGTCACCGCGTTTGAACAGAATCGGCGCCTGCTCCAAACGAGAATAGACGAGCATAGTGCCTGATTGAAGCCGGTCGTGCGCGGCTTCATCCGGTAATATCGGCAGCATTTCATATTTACCAAGCCCCAGATCATGAAAATCCCCGGCAGGTATTTCGCTTATGTGCATATCGCCATCCTGACTTCGGTCATGGTACTGGTGGTTACGCTGGTTGCGACACTGGCCAATCGCGGCGCCGGCGAGGGCTTGTTGTTCGCCTGGCTCAAGGCCTGGCTGATGTCCTGGCCTATCGCCTGGGCCACGGCATTGACGTGGGGGCCGTGGGCGTGGCGGCTGGCGCGGCGGCTGGCCGAAGCGCCCGGATCGGGCGGCTGAGTGCTGCTCCAAATAGAAGCGCTGGGCAAGACCTACCACGGCCTGCGCGAGCGCCGGGTGTTGCGCGATATCTCGCTTTTGCTCGACGCCGGCGAGTACGTCGCTGTGATGGGCGAGTCGGGAATCGGTAAATCGACGCTGCTCAATCTCGTCGCCGGACTCGACCGTCCCGACGCCGGGCGCATCCTGCTCGATGGCCGCGAACTCGGCGCCATGGATGATGACGCGCTGACGGTGTTGCGTCGCGAGAGTATGGGTTTCGTGTTCCAGGCCTTCCATATCCTGCCCTACCTCAGCGTGGCGCAAAATGTCGCGCTGCCCTTGCTGCTGGCCGGCGCCGCCGGGCATGGGCCGGCGGTGCAGGGCATCCTTGATGCGGTCAAGCTCGGCGATCGAGGCGACAGCCTGCCGCGCGAGTTGTCGGGCGGTGAATTGCAGCGCGTTGCCATCGCCCGCGCGCTGGTGCACCGTCCGCGCCTGGTGCTCGCTGACGAGCCTACCGGCAATCTTGATCCGGAGAGTGCTGCGCAGGTGATGGCGTTGCTGCGTGAGCGGGTCAAGTCAGCCAACGCAGCCTGCATCCTGGTGACGCATTCACATGCCGCCGCGGCCACCGCCGACCGCGTGCTCATTCTTGGCGCCGACGGCCTGCGGCCGGCCTGAAGCAACCATGCGGCGACTGCAGCGTTTCCGGCGCTTTCTGCCGCTGGCCCTGGCGCCGATGCGGCTGCACCAGGGCAGGGCGGTCGCTTCTGTGCTGGCCATCGCACTGGGTGTGGCGATGGGCTACGCCGTGCAACTGATCAATCGCGCGGCGCTGGCCGAAATGGAGCAGGCGGTACAGACCCTGTCAGGCACCGCCGACCTTGAAGTGCGCGGCCCGCGCGCGGGCTTTGATGAGACCTTGTATGCACGGCTCGCCCGCCGTGAGGATGTCGCAGTCGCAAGCCCGGTGCTGGAGCTGGAGTTGCGCATCGCCGGCATCGGTCCGGTTGCGCCTGGCAGCAGCGACAGCACGCTGCGCGTGCTCGGACTGGATGTTTTTCGCGCCGGACACATCCAGCCCGAACTCGTCGCCATGGCCAGCGATGCGCAAAGCGCAGCGTCCACCGACATGCTGGACCTGCTGCGCCCCGACACGCTATTCCTCAGCCCGGCCGCGGCAACGGCGTTCAAGCTCAAGGTGGGTGACATGATCGCCTTGCGCGCCGGTCTGGGCGAGCGCCGCCTGCGCGTCGCAGGCCTGCTGGCGGCCGGCGCTGAGCGCTATGCAGTCATGGACATCGCCGCCGCACAGCAGGCCTTTGGCGTCACCGCCACCTCTGGCACCGCTGGCACCGCTGGCACCCCTGGCACCGCTGGCACGCCGGGCCTCATCAACCGCATCGACTTGCGTCTGCGGCCGGGCGCCGATACGCAGCGCACACAAGCTAGCATCGCAGCCATTTTGCCGCCGGGTCTGTTCATCGAGGCGCCACGCGCCAACGTCACCCGCAACACCATGCTGACGCGCGCCTATCGCGTCAACCTCAACGTGCTTGCGTTGATGGCGTTGTTTACGGGCGGCTTTCTGGTGTTCTCGACGCAGGCGCTCACCGTGGTGCAGCGACGCAGCCAGCTCGCGCTGCTGCGCGTGCTGGGCGTGACGCGCCGCGGCCTCGCCGCGCTGCTCCTGGCCGAGGCCGGCGTCATCGGCCTTGCCGGTGCGCTCGCCGGGCTCGCGCTCGGCCATGCTGCTGCGGCGCTGGTGCTGGCGCGCTTTGGCGCCGACCTCGGATCGGGCTTTTTTCGCGGCCTGCAACCGGAGTTGCATTTCGCCCCCGACCTGCTGTTGCTGTTTTTACTGCTCGGTCTGCTGGCCGCGTTCGCCGGCTGCCTGGTTCCGGCGCTGGAGGCGGCTCAGGCATCACCGGCACGCGCGCTCAAATCGGGTGACGAGCAAGAGGCGTTTGCGCCATTGCGCCGGGCCGGGCCCGGCGCCGGCTGCCTCGTCGTCGGCGCTTTGCTATCCCTTGCCGGTCCGGTCAACGGCCTGCCTCTGGCCGGCTATGCGTCCATCGGCCTGGTCTTGTTCGGGGCGGTGTTACTGATGCCGTGGCTCGCCGCGCTGGTGTTTTCGCATCTTCCCGAGGCCACCGGCATTGCCTCGAAACTTGCGCGCATGCAACTGGCCGCTTCACCCGGGCAGGCGACGGTGAGCCTTGCCGCCATCGTGGCAAGCTTCTCATTGATGGTGGCGATGGCGATCATGGTTTCGTCGTTTCGCCAGTCGCTCGATGACTGGCTGACCCAGGTGCTGCCGGCCGAGTTGTATTTGCGCGTGCCGACCGGCGTCGACGGCGTGTTTATTTCCGCCGACGAACAGCAGCGCATTGCGGCGCTGCCGCAACTGCGGCGTGCGGATTTCCTGCGGGCGCAGCAAATCCTGCTGGCCGAGGGCAGGCCGCGCGTGGCACTGCTGGCGCGCGAGATCGACCCGGCTGATCCGGCGCGGATGATTCCGCTGGTGGCTGAGGCGCCGCCGGCTGACGCGACAAAAGCCCTGCCACCGGTCTGGGTGAGCGAGGCTGCCGCTGATTTGTACGCGCTTGCACCGGGCGGCGCGATGGATGTCCCGATCGCCGGGCGCAATGTGCGCTTTCGCGTCGCCGGCATCTGGCGCGATTACGCGCGGCAGCAGGGGGCGCTGGTGATTGAGCGCAGTCTCTATGTCGGGCTGACCGGCGATCATCGCGCCACCGATGCGGCAATGCTGCTCTCACCCGGTGTCACAACGGAGGATGCGCGGCGTGCGGTGCACGGAGTGCTCGGCGGCGATGATCGCGTCGAATTCGGCGAGCCGGGCGAAATCCGCAGCACGTCGCTGAGAATTTTCGACCGCACCTTTGCCGTCACCTACGCCCTGGAAGCATCAGCGGTACTGATCGGCTTGTTCGGACTTTCAACCAGTTTCGGCGCGCTGGTGCTGGCGCGCCGGCGCGAGTTCGGCATGCTGCGCCACGTTGGCATGACGCGGCGGCAGATTGCGGCGATGATCGCCCATGAGGGCCTGCTGGTGAGCGGCCTCGGCATTGCCGTCGGGCTCGCACTTGGCTGGGTGCTGTCGCTGATCCTGGTACATGTGATCAATCGTCAGTCGTTTCACTGGGGCATGGAAATCCATATTCCGTGGGAAAAGCTCGGCTTGCTCGCTTTAGCATTGCTGGCACTGGCGGTGCTGACGGCGCTGTTCAGCGCACGCCGGGCGCTATCGGGCGAGGCGGTGCGCTCGGTGCGGGAGGATTGGTGAGCGGTGGCGCGACAACTGAAGGAGCGACGGCGTGAAGCGTCGTAATTTCCTCGTGACGCCGCTGGCTTTGCTCGCCGCGCCGGCACGGGGGCAGGCGCAGGCGCAGGACTACGCTGTGGTGCGCCCTGGCGTACCGCTGCAGTTTCCGCGCGACCACGGCAGCCATCCGCTGTTTCGCACCGAGTGGTGGTACATCACCGGTTGGCTGAAGGACGAATCGGCGCATGAGTTCGGCGTGCAGGTGACGTTTTTCCGCAACCGCCCGCGCGTCAACGAGGCGAGCGCGAGCCGGCTTGCCGCAAAGCAGTTGCTGTTTGCGCATGCGGCCATCGCCGATCCCGCAGCCGGCCGCCTTGTTCACGACCAGCGCGCCGCCCGTGCCGGGCTTGAACTGGCCGAGGCGCGCGAAGGCGACACGGCGGTGTGGATAGACGACTGGTCACTTCGCCGCGATGGAGAGGCTCTTGTCGCGCGGCTGCCGGCGCGCGGCTTTGAACTCGATCTGCGCTTCACCCGGACGCAGCCGTTGCTGGCGCAGGGCGAGGGCGGTTTCAGCCGCAAGGGGCCGCAACCTGCACAAGCGAGTTTTTATTACAGCCTGCCGCACCTGGCGGTGCGCGGCCGCATCGTTCGCGCGGGCAAGCCGGTGATGGTGAGCGGCAACGCGTGGCTCGATCACGAGTGGGCGAGTGACTATCTTGCCAACGAGGCTTCGGGCTGGGACTGGACCGGACTGAATTTTGCCGACGGCTCGGCGCTGATGGTTTTTCAGATTCGCGCCAAGGACGGTAAAACGTACTGGGCGGGCGGCGCCTTGCGTCGCGCCGATGGCCTCCGCCGTGTGTTCTCGCCCGGTGAAATCAGCTTTGCACCGCTGCGCCTGTGGAAATCGCCGGCGACCGGCGCGACCTACCCGGTGGCGATGCGTGTTCGCGCCGGGGACCTGGCGTTTGATCTCGAAGCGCTGATGGACGATCAGGAACTGGATTCGCGCGTCAGCACCGGCACCATTTACTGGGAAGGTGCAGTGCGGGCCATGCAGGCGGGACGCGAACTCGGACGCGGTTATCTCGAGCTGACGGGATACTGGAGGGCATTGAAGCTGTAAGCGGGGCGCAGGCTGCGCCGGAGGCTTCAGCCGGTCAGTTTTTTGGCTCGCGCGGCGTCGCGCGCTGCATTTCCCCGAGGGTCTTCATCTCGGCGGCGAGTTTGTCACAGCCTTCGCGCAGCGCCGCGAGGTGCTGTTGCAGCAGCGCGGCGATGTTTTGCGCCGATGCGGCCGGCGAGCCGGACAATGCGCGCACCTGGTCAATCTTGTCCTGCAGGGTTTGCAGCATTTGTTCGTGTTCCGGCGTGGCGGCGACGATATTCTTCAGCGCGCGATCGCGGGCGACATAAAACGCCGCCGGGTCGCGCTCGGCAAGTTCTTTCCACCAGTCGAAATTGAAGTCCTTCATCGTCGGCGGACCGGGTGTCAGACTTTGGCCAGTTGCGCCGCAAGGTGCTGCATGCGCTCGGCGATTGATTTGAGCAGCGACGCCCCGAACGCCGGGTTGCTCTGCACCAGTTCGAGAAAGGCGTTGCGACCGATGCCAATCAGGCGGCTGTCGACCTCGGCCACCGCGGTTGCGGCGCGTGCGGCGCGATCGACGAGGGCCATTTCGCCGAACAGGCCGCCCGGCGTTATCTGCTCGACCACCTTGTCGTTGACGGAAATCGCGACCTTTCCGGCGGCGACCACGTACATCAATGCGCCGGCGGCACCCGCGCTCATGATGACTTTGCCGGCCGAAGCCGAACTGATCGCCTCGTCGCCCAGCAATTTTGCCAGCTCGTTGAGCATCTTCCCGTCCAGTGCCGCACCGCGCACCGCCGGGCCGGAGGTGGCGCCGCTGGCCGCATTGAGCTTGGCGATGCTCTGGCGCAGGCGGGTGACCATGATGCCCATCAGCATCAGCGCGAACTCGGGTTTTTTGCGCAGGGCGGCGTGGAACTGTTTTTCATCGAGAGAAATGAGTTTGCTGTCAGCTTTGGCCACGGCGGTGGCGCTGCGCGGAAGGCCGGCGATGACGGCCAGTTCACCAAAGATGTCGCCTTTTTTTACGACGCCAAAGAACTGGTTCTTGATCATCAGTCCGACTTCGCCTTCGTACAGCAGGTACATGCGCGCCGATTTGGAGAACAGACCGCCGGCCTTCTCATTCTCGGCAAAAATCGACGCGCCCCCCTTGAAGGCTTCGGCCGATCCGGTGGAGCGAAAAAAGTCGTAGGCGATGGCCGGGTTGTAAAGCGGGCTTTGCGCCGTTGCCTGGACTGCGCTGCGTGCCGCGACGGCGGATTGTGCCGGTGTCGGCGCGGTTGTCGGCGCCGGTGTCGGCGCTTTGGCTGAAAAATCGAGGTCATCCATGCGGTAGATTTTATAGCGAAGCGCCGCGATTGCGCCAGCGCCGATGGCGAACGCCGGCGCTGCACCGGCAAGGCCCGCCGGTCGGCCATCTCCGGGCGATTTGACTGCGGCAAACACGCGCCGGGCTCGTGGAAATACGGCTTCCATCCTTTGAAATTGGGGCCGGACAAGGCGTTTGTTCCGGTTTTTGCTCACGATAAAGGCATAGACAGTAACAACCAGTGCGGCTGCTGACTGGCGTAACGCGCGCTGCAGCGAGGGCCGAAGAAATTTGAATCGTTGCAGGTTGTACCTGGTTGCAAACTATTGACGCCGCTGTTGTGCGCGTCCCGGGTCCTGATTTCTCAGCTCCTGCCGGACGTACCTTATGCGGCCGGAATGCGGCCACCATTCACTCGAGAACGTTTCTGGGCTTCAGTCCTCCCTGCAGTACGTGGGACGCGCCTCTTGCGCACATTGTCCGCGCCCGGGTGCATGCCGGCCCCGGCTTTTTTGCGCCGGGCTAGATCACATTGTGCGGATGATCGACCATGTGCTGGTAGATCAGGCTGTGCAGCAACATTGCGTCGTTGGGTTGCAAAGCCTCGAATTCGATGCCGTGGTGCAGCGCTTTGGCGCCGCCGGCGTCGGCATCCGTGAACACGCTGCGAATGACGGCGTCGGTCTGCAGCAACACATCCAGATTGTGCAGGTTGACTCGGAAGGTCAGATGCAGTTTCCGGCCTTTTTCACCCAGCGGCTTGCGTGCATCGACCAGGGCGCCGCTGGAGCTGATATTGACAATCATGCCCGAGGCCGGTTCTGCCGCCGGATTGTCCGGGCTGGTGATGGTGGCGATGATCCTGAGCCGTATGCGTGGTGATTTGCGGATCACCGCCCCCTGTATTTCCTGCGGAAACGACAGGTGCAGGTACTCGAACGGCAGTTTGCACACACGGGTCACGGAACAGGCAAAACCAAACGCGTTCTTGCCCGAGAATATGCGCGCGACGATTTCATCGTCCTTGAGCAGCGGCACCGGTACGTTGTTGACGACGGGAGTGGTCACCAGGATACTGACCGGGTCGAGGTAGCCGATCAGTTTGACGATGTGCCGGTCTGCGCCGATGCTGGCTGGCGGCGCAAGCTGGATGCGGTCGCCGGCCTTGAGGTTCATGTCGTAAAACGTGAACCCTGTCTGCGGCGCGACGGGCGCGCCGGGTGCCTCCGATCCGTCAACGCCGTCCGGCGAGCGCGTCAATTCGATCGATGCAGATGCGCTTTGCGCCGCTCCTGCGTCGGCGTCCCGCATCGGACCGATTTCGAGCAATGTACGCAGGTCTGCGTCATCGCCAATGCGTTCGCCCTGCGCCCGCAGCAAGGCGTGGTCCTGGTCGTATAGCGCCCACGGGAGGGCCTTGCCCTGGGCAAGTTCATGCGGATGGACTGCGATAAGGCTCACGGTTATGCCTCCTGATGCCGGGCGTTGTACGGTTATCGGCACGAACCGGCCATGTCTTTAGTCGCGTGACTGCGGGCGTACCGCGGTTTAGCCGCGGCCTTGACTGCGGTTTGCGGGTCAAGCGGGGTTGCTGCAAAGCCACGCCAGTCGGTCGTTTCCAGCCGATGCCCCGGTCCGCATGTTTCAGCTACACTGCGCTTCGCCTGCCACAGCCCCCGATTTCCCATGTCCGCCAACCCGCCGCAGTTCATTTCCGTACTGGGCCGCCGCCTCGAAATCAGACTGATCCCCGGCGCAAGTGACGCCGCGCCACCCGTCGTGATGTTGCACGAGGGCCTCGGATCAATATCGCTGTGGCGTGATTTTCCCGACAGGCTGGCCGCCGCCACCGGATCGGCGGTGCTGGTGTATTCGCGCCACGGCTATGGCCGGTCTGACGTGCTCGATGCTGCGCGCTCGGTCGACTACATGCACCACGAAGCGACCGCGGTGCTGCCCGCATTGCTGGCGGGCTTGTCGATCGCACGGCCGGTGCTGGTGGGCCACAGCGACGGCGCGTCGATTGCGCTGATCCATGCCGGCACGCAGCGCGGCGTGCGCGGCCTTGTGGCAATGGCGCCGCACGTGTTTGTCGAGGAGATATCGGTGAAGTCGATTGCCACGGCGAGAACTGCATTCGAGAGCACCGACCTGCCGCAAAAACTGGCGCGCCACCACGCCGATGGCGACAAAACCTTTTACGGCTGGAACGACATCTGGCTGCATCCGGATTTTCGCGCCTGGAACATCGAGGCATTCCTGCCGGCGATAGCTTGCCCGCTCCTGGCGATTCAGGGCGTGGATGACGAGTACGGCAGCATGGCCCAACTCGAGGCCATTGCGGCCCAGACCGGCGGGCCGGTCGAACTGCTCAAACTGGCCGCGTGCAGACACTCGCCGCAGCGCGACCAGCCAGAGGCGACGCTCTCGGCAATAAGTCGTTTTGTCGCAGCGCTGGGGTAGGGCTGCCGACAGTCACTTGTTGCGCTGCAAGATTGCCTGCGGCTTTGATTTCGATTAAGTTGCATTCACTATTCAAATAAAGATTCGCATTCCGAACTTTTGCGTCAGGGCGCATCGCTGCCGGCGCAATGGCGGCGCGGCGGTGCGAAGCGGCGGAGGAGGTGGAAGTGGCGACAGCAAAGAATCGCGCCGGGGCGCAGGCCTCGGACAATCCCAATCCCAATCCCAATCCCAAGAACGTGGTGCAATCGCTGGGCAAGGGCTTTCGCGTCATCGAGGCCTTCAATGCGAGTGAGCCGGAGCTGACGCTCGCCGAGGTGGCGCGCCGCGCCGACCTCGACAACGCCACCGCGTTTCGCCTGCTCAATACCCTGGTCATGCTCGGCTACGTGGCGCGCGTGCCCGGCGGGCGCAATTTCCGGCTGTCGCTGAAGGTGCTGGACCTCGGCTTCAATGCCATCGCCCACATGGAATTGCGCGAACGCGTGCGTCCGGTCCTGAGGTCCCTGGTCGGTGAAACCAACGAGGCGGCCAGCGTGGCGGTGCTCGATGGCACCGAACTGCTCTACGTCGAGCGGGTGCAGGCCGGCATGGTGCGCCTCGGCGTTGATGTGCACATAGGCTCGCGCGTGCCGGCCTATTGTTCGTCGGTCGGACTGGCAATCCTCGCCTGGCTGCCGCGGGCCGATGCCGACGCCGTGCTCGATGCGCGCCCACGCGTGCGCATTGCCGAAAAAACCATGATCGACAAAAAAGATATTCAGGCGCGCCTGGTCAAGGTGCGCAAGCAGGGCTATGTCATGGTCGAGAACGAACTGACCGGCGGCGTGCGCGCCCTGTCGGCGCCGGTGCTTGACCTCGACCACCACCCCATCGCGGCGGTGAGCGTGGTGGCGCCGGTGATGCGCATGCCTTCCGAACAATTTGTCAAGCTGACGGTCGGTCCGGTAATGGCGGCGGCACGCGCGATCGCCAGTGCCATCCAGGCCGGCGGTGCCATCGCGCGGGTGGCGGCCTGAATACCCGGGAAAGCGCGAGTACATGAATACCGTTGGAGCAGAAGCCTGCCGCGAAAGCGGTCCTTAAAGCATCACCCGTTTGCACCACAACAAGGAGGATCCCATGAAACTGAAAAAAACCCTGGCAGCAATCGCGGTCGGATTGTCGGTGCTGGCCGCGCCGGCCGGCGCGCAGCAGGCGAGCGAACTCAAGTTCGGTGCCATGCCGCTCGGTTCGATCTGGTATGTTTTCGCCGCCGCATTTTCCAAGCACATCCAGGCAGGGCTGCCGCCCGGCACCAAGGTGGACATCATTGCGCGCGGCGGCGGCATCGGCAACCCTATTGTCGTCAACGAAAACAAGGCGGATGTCGCTTTTGCCAACGTCATCACCTCGGTCTGGGCGATGCAGGGCGAGGAGGAGATTTACAAAGGCAAGAAGTACCCCAACATCCGCGCGCTGCTCGGCGGCCTCAACGAAGTGTGGATCACCGGCATGCTGACCGAGGACTATATCAAGCGCACCGGCAACGACACGCTGGAAAAGGCGCTGCTGTCGAAGCAGCCGCCGCGCGTGGTGATGAAGCCCGCCGGCAGCACGGTGCCGCCCTCGGTGCGCATCATTTTCGAATCGCTCGGATTGAGCTTTGACAAGTACAAGGCGGCCGGCGGCCAGATCATCCAGGTGGACGTGGGCCAGATTCCGTCGATGATGCGTGACGGTCGCGCCGACCTGTACTTCGAGAGCGTGTCACCGGGCCACCCGGCGACACAGGAGGTCACGCTTACGGTGCCGCTGCGCTTTGTCGACCTGCCGGAGAAGTCGCTGGCGCTGCTCGCCAAGGGCGGCCTCAAGGTGCATCCGCTGCCGCAATCGTTCAAGGGGCAGAACGGGCCGACCAAGGCGGCTGACTTTGGCACCAACCTCATCGTCAACAAGGACATGCCCGACAACGTCGCCTATGCCATCACCAAGGCCGTGGTCGAGAATCGCGACGCCATCGTCGCCGACAACAAGGCGATGGCCGGCTGGGTGGCAAAGGACTCCTGGCGACCCGAGAACGTCGGCATTCCGCTGCACCCGGGCGCCATTCGCTACTACAAGGAAAAAGGCTGGATGTAACAGCCGGGCAGAACGGGCGACCGCGGCGGCAACACCGCCGCGGTGGCGTTTTTCGCGCTGAAAGGGGATCAACTTGGAATTGCTGAAAAGGGTGATTAGCCCGCGCTACATCATCGCGCTCGTCTGGCTGGCCTTCCAGTTGTATCTCCTGTACGACCACCTGCCGCTGCAGATCGCGCGGCCGGTGCACATCTGCCTCGCCATTGCCACGGTGTTCCTGTGGCAGCCGCTGGCCGCCGGCGCGCTGTGGCGGCGCATCGCCGACTGGTTGTTGCTCGCGGCGACCTTTGCCGTGCTGGCTTATTACCTTGTTGAATTCGACCGCCTGTACACGCGCATGGAGAATGTTGACGAGGTGTTCAACCGCGACGTCGTATTCGGCGTGCTGATCCTCGGCGTGGTGTTCGAGGCGGCGCGGCGCGTGGTCGGCTGGAGCCTGCTGTGGGTGATTATCGGTTTTGTCACCTACGCCTTCCTCGGCCGCCTGTTTCCCGGCTGGCTTTATTTCCAGGGTTTTGATTTCCGCCTGTTCATCGAAATCATGACCATGG